>JBBPYF010000046.1:0-83831 GCA_038200165.1 Chthoniobacterales bacterium
GATGAGCGTGAGCATGTTCTCAAAATCTTCCTTGGCGATGCCGGTGTTGAGCGCCATCTCTTCGGGGGTGGTCTGGAGAAAACCGTTGTCGTCGATGTTGCCGATGATGAGCTCGGCCGTCTTGCGATCATTCGCATCGAGCCCTTGCTGGTTGAGCTGCGACATGAGGTGCTGCTGGAGCGTTTCGCTGGTGGCGATCGATTCGAAGAAGAATTGCCGCTTCTCGTCGTCCTCGGCCGCGCGCGCGCTGTAGCCGCTGGATTGCGCCATGTAATCGCGCCATTCTTCATCGAGCTTGGCCAGGCGATCGAACTCTTCCTTGAACTCCTGATCGCTCGCGGCGCTGTCGGTGGGGCTGGTGGAATCCGGTTCAGTGGCCAGTTCTTCCAGCACGGGATTGGTTTCCATTTCCTGCTGCACGAGATTGCGGAGCTCGAGCAGCGGCGCCTGCAGAATGAGGAGACTTTGCTGCAGCTGCGGCGCGAGGACCTGCTGCAGGGATAAATTTTGGGACTGATGCATTCCCTGCGCGGCCATGGCGAGCTAGGATAAGGAGTTCAGAAATTCCTGCAAGCAGCAACTTCCGGGCCGCGGCATAATCTCAGGCTGGCGAGGATGCTGGCCCTCCACCGAGCGAGGAAGATGGGAATGCGAATTGCTCCAGCAGCTTTGCATAGTGAAAACTCGATGGCTTCTGTTCGCTTCGCTCGGCATCATCTGCGCCGCGCAAGCGGGTTTCGCGCAAACGGCACCAACCGACACGCGCAACAAGGATCAACTGACGGCGTTGATGCAAGAAGTGCGAGCGCAACAGACGGAGCTGGCAGCAAATCAGGCGAAGCTCGAAGAAAAGCTCGCGGCAGTGGCGGAAGGGATCCGGCAAGCGCGAATTTACTCGAGCCGCGCGGGAAGATGATGAAGAGCTTTTTGCTGAGCAGTGCGGTTGCCTTACTTCTAAGCGCAGGCGCGGTGGCGCAGTCACCGGTTATCGTGCAGCCGGCGAATCAAACCCCACCGGTTCAACGCACGAGCGCACCAACGCAACCCGACGACACCGACGTGCTCGCCGCGATTAGAGCTTTAGAGGAAATGAAGACGGCTAATGAAGAGTTGCTGAAGAAACAGCAGGCGGTGCTCGAGGCGCTGGATCAGCTTCAGAAAGACGCAGATCAGCTGCGCATTTACGCCAAGCGAGGCTGAAGCGCTTCGCTAAAGTTCCAAATCCCAAGCTCCAGCTCGAAGTTCCAAACAAGCGACTACTCGCTCCCGTCATTCCGAGCGACGTCGACGAATCCCGTGGCGGAAGCTGTAAGGTAACTTCATCGGGATCCCCCCGACTAGGCTTCGCTCCGCTCGGGATGACCGCTCGCTTCGCTTGCGATTCGGGCTTTAAGGCGAGCGATTACTTCTTCTTCGACTCAACCTTCCGGTAGAGCGTCGCCATACTAATTCCGAGCATGCTCGCAGCCTTATCGCGCGAGCCGCCGCAATGCTCCAGCGTGGCCTCGATATAGCTGCGTTCCTGTTGCTGAATGAATTCCTCGAGTTTTTGGCCGATGGGCATGATCGCGCGCGCCTGTTCGGCCTTTTCCCCGAGAGCCTCGGAGACGATGTGCGGCGGCAAATCAGCCGGCAAAATAATGTCGTTCTCGCACAAGGCGCAGGCGCGCTCGATCGCATTCTCCAGCTCGCGCACATTTCCCGGGTAATCGTAGTGCGAAAGAATATCGACCGCCTTCGGATCGATCTTCTTGGGTTCGCCACCGCTCGAGGCCGCCTGCTTGTGCAAAAAGTGATGCACCAGGAGCGGCACATCTTCGAGCCGGTCGCGCAGGGGTGGAATTTCGATCGGGATAACGGCCAGCCGGTAATATAAGTCCTCGCGAAAGGTGCCGTCTTTCAGCTTTGGCATAAGCGGCTCGTTGGTCGCGCCGACCACGCGCACATTTACCGGTGAGCTCTTGTTGTCGCCCACGCGCCGCACCTCGCGCTCCTGCAACACGCGCAGCAATTTCGTCTGCAAAGGCGGCGCCATCGAGTTCACTTCATCGAGGAAAATGGTGCCGAGGTTTGCTTCTTCAAACAGCCCGCGCTTGTCTGAGACCGCGCCGGTGAACGCGCCTTTTTTGTGGCCGAACAATTCGGATTCCAGCAGATTCTCCGGCAGCGCGCTACAATTGATCGCGACAAAGGGATGATGCTGCCGATTGCTGTTGAAGTGCAGCCCGCGCGCGACCAGTTCCTTGCCCGTCCCGCTTTCGCCCTGGATCAAAACCGTGCTGTCAGTGTCAGCGACTTTGCTGATCAAACTGTAGACGAGCTGCATTTTTCGGCTCGTGCCGATGATATTCTCGAACTTGTATTTGTTCTTGAGCTCCTTGCGGAGGTAAACGTTCTCGCGTACCGCAGCCTGGTAATCGAGCGCGCGCTGCACTGTCATTTGCAGCTCATCGATCTTGAACGGCTTGGTCACATAATCGTATGCGCCCATCTTCATCGCCTCGACCGCGGTCTCCACTGAGGCATAGGCGGTGATGAGAATGACCGCGGTCTGCCGATGATGCTCGCGCACATGCCGCAGCACATCGAAGCCGCTCATTGTCTCCATGCGAATATCGGCGACCACGACGTGGGGCTGGATGGCATCGAGCTGCTCGACCGCTTTTTGCGCGACGTTAAATGGAAAAACCTGATGACCTTTCTCGCGGCAAAGGGTGACGATCACCTCCACCATTGCCGGCTCGTCGTCGATGATAACGATCTTGGCCATTCGCAGCGCGGAGAATATTTCAGTTCTGAGTAAAGGAAAGCAGGAATCCGCGGAAAAACTTAGATGATGTTTCCGGCGATCATCATCCACGGCACCTCGCCCGCAAAGGCGATGATCTGCTCGTGGATGTCGCGTGATCCGGTGATCGGCACCGCGATCATGTCCGCGAGGTGATCAGGAGCGATCTTGCCCAAGTCCTTCCCGCGGCCGAGCGCTTCCGCCGGATTGGTCGTCACCATTTTCAAAATCTCTTCTCCGCTCAGTTGCGGGTGCGCCTGGTGAAAGGCGCGCATTTCCGCAAAGAGACTCAGGTCGATGTTGCTGGCAAGACTGTCGGTGGCGAGGCAGATGTTGAAGCCGAGATTCCGCAAGTGCTCAAAGGCAAATGGCGAATGCTCGAAGTAGGCGTGGCTGCGCGGACAATGCGCGATGGAGAATTCCTGAGGGATTTTCGCCAGAATCTCGAAGTCGCCTTCCGTTAGCTCATTTAAATGCGCAACGATCCATCGCACAGCCGCTGCCCCGCCGTCATCCCGAGCGAAGCGAAGCGAAGTCGAGGGATCCCGCCGTACACCCTGAAGTATTGAAACGAACCGCTCCAGCGGTGTCTGAGCGCCGCAATCGTGCAGTGGCCGCCCAAGCTCGCGTAAAAAATCGAACAGCGGCCCAGCCCCATCGCGAAACATCGCCATCTCTTCGCGGGATTCGGCCAGGTGCGTTGTCAGCAACAAATCGTCGGCTCGGGCAACCTGCTGACATCGCAGGAACAACTCAGGCGAAGCGGTGAAGAGCGCGTGCGGCGCAAGTCCAAAACCGCCGTTATTCTCCTGAACAACGCTGCGTGATTCGAGTGCGTGGAAAACAATTTCCTCCGTTCGCGCAGGCGCGCTGACGTCGATCAATTCCGGGCACCACCACATCCGCAACGGCGTTGCCGGCGAGCGTGCGATCACTTCCGGATACGCTTCCAGATTGACGATCGCTGTTGTTCCGAATCGCTCCGCTTCGCGAAACCCTTCGGCGATCGATTGCCGATAATCCTTCGCCGTCAGCTTCGCCTTCTTCGCATTGATCGCGCGAATCCAGTCAGTGAAGGAGCGCTGGGGCGGAATTCTGCCGCGCAGGCAGGTGTAATCGAGATGGCAATGCGCGTTGATCAGGCCCGGCAGCAGGGCGTAGCCACCGAGTTCGATGACTTGCTCGTCGACAGCCGTCACCTGCCAACTTTTTCCGACGGTCGCAATCCGATTCTCGCCGATGTGCACAGCGCCATCAGTGATCGGTGCGCCATTCATCGTGACGATGACTCGCGCCCGAACGATCATTTTTCGCGCTTCACCGCGTCGCGAGAGGCGGCGACGAGCAGGTTGCACGCTTCCTGGCAGAGCAGCGGAATCGTTCGTTCCCCGCGACCGGTCTGATCATGCGCTGGATCAAATTTCTCAGGCGGCAACTTGGTCGAGGCGATTTGCCCGCGCTCATCGCGCCGCCACAAAATCGTGCGCAGACAGCCGCCATCGGAACGGCAGAAATTGCCGACGAGTTCGTTGATCTGCTCGTCGGAAATTTTGGCCGCGACGCGATACATTCCGCTCTGACGATTCAACGTTTCGCGAAGCGACGTCGTGGTGAGCCGGTCCAATTTCCACGCGCGCCAGGCGGCGAGTCGTGCGGGATAAATCGCGTCGATGACTTCAATCAATTGTGAAAGATTGGTGATTTTGATCTTCCAGCCGTGGCGCAGATCGGGTGCGGTGCGTAGCGGACGGTATTTTCCGGTTTCGTCGAATTTGGCGATTGGGAGTGCTTCTTTCGCAGCGTACTCCTCGGCAGGCGGAACGCCCGTGCTCCGATGCGCCAGCTCGCAGCCGCCGCTGTCGAGCGATCGAATTGCGACCTGGCCGATGGCAATTTCACCACCCGCAAGCTCCGCCTCGAGCAGCTGCTCGAGCGACGGCCCGCTCACGCCAGCGCGCGCCAGATCAACTGCGCCACGCCTTCGAGAAAATCGCGATCCGCTTTCTGAAACGCATTCACCTTCGCGCTCTCGGCCACGATAGTGCCAGCCACGTGATTGTGCTCATCGTCGATAATGGGCACGATGAT
This sequence comes from Chthoniobacterales bacterium, assembly GCA_038200165.1. GTDB lineage: Bacteria > Verrucomicrobiota > Verrucomicrobiia > Chthoniobacterales > UBA10450 > AV69. Next base: position 4,877 of record JBBPYF010000046.1, read on the forward strand.
CTCGGACTTCGTCGTCCAGAAATTCGGCAGAAATTTCGGCTCTTTGCTCACATCGCGCACGATGATGGTGGCGCGTTTTTCCACCGCGTCCGCGCTCAATCCCTGCCGCACTGGAAAACGCGGATAGGCCGGGCGCATGTGATTGGTCGCGGCGATGAGAACGAAATCCTGCCGCACGATTTTGTAAACGCCGACCCAGCGATACTGACACGTGCGCTGGACCAGCTCGGCGATTTGCAGAACCACGTTGTTACCGCGCCCGCCCGCGACCATGAGCGAACCGATCGTCTGCAAGGCGCGGCATCTCGCGTCGCGGCCATCCGGCGTTCTGCGCCCGGCATTGAGCCGGGGTTTTGTCGCCGTTTTGCGCCCGCGCCCGAGGCGAATCGTGGCTGGCGCTTTAACCGGCATGCGGAACGCTACTCGCATTCAGCGCCTGCTCAACGATGACATCGGCAAATCGCGGATCAGTGCCGATGGCATTAGCATAATATAATGAGCGACCGCGCAGACGGTGCGGATTTCCCCCGAAGGCCTCCCCCTCCTGCCGCTCGATGCCGAGCAACCGCGGAATGTCTTGGTAGCTGTGCAGGCCGTCGGAGATGAAGAACGGCACGACGATAACATTCGGCGCAGTGGTGAGTTTATCCCAATCGCCAATGAGCGGCGGCTCTTCCATGTAGGCGTTCAAGACGGACGCGAACTCGCCCCGAGCGCGAATGCGTTCGGTCTCGCGTTTGGCCGCGACCGCGCTGTTTTCGTTCAGCTCGGTGCCGTGGGCGACGATGAGCAACGCGGCTTCCGTCGGCTCCAGGCCGGGCGCGACTTCCTTCGCTCGCGCCAGGAGCAAGTCCGTGATCAGTGGATGATTGCCCACGGCCTCGCAGTATTTCCAAATTTGACCGTTCGCGCGGGTGGTGACCGCGCCATCGAGCTCCAGCTCGCGCGGGATAACCGTCTCGGTAAAATAGCCTTGGCTGATGAAATTCGGCACGACGAAGACCTGGTCAATGTGTTCGTCCTGAAAAAACAAGAGCGCATCGCGCAGGCTCGGTTCCTCTTTCCAGAAGGCGCACTGCACCTCGGCGAAAATGCCGCGGCGCCGAATCGCTCGCGTGCTCGCCCAAGTCGGCGCGCTGGAGTCCGAATTTACGGTCGAGCCGTGGCCGATGGTGAGGAGCCCCGCATGTAATTGCGATTCGATCGACAACATGACGCTGAAACAAAGCTCTAAATCCCAAATCCCAAAACCCAAAGAAATCCCAAGCTCCCAAGTTCCAAGGGCCCCACATCCCGCATGCCAAATCCTGCATATGTGATGGCGTTGTAGCTGCCGCCGTCCTCGGCGGCAGAAGCTTGGAGCTTGGGGCTTCTTTGGGATTTGGTGCTTGGGATTTGGGATTTTTGGGCGCGCGTTGTGCGCCCGGTGCAGTTGCGATACTTTACCGGGTAAAAGAACGCCACGGGCGCGACTGATGCTCGGTTCCACTTTGGCTCAATTCATCTCAGCCATTTATCCTGAATGAAACGCACGCGCGAACGGCGAAAGATTCTGCTCGCGATCGTCGCGTCGCTGCTCCTGCACTTCATCGTCGCCGTTTCGCTCGCTGCCTTCAGCGATAAACTTCAGTCGCCATTGCCGGAGGAGGACAAGCCGGCCGAACTTACGCTGGTTGATCTCGCGCCCACGCCACCGCCGGCCGCGCCCAAGAATTCCATGTTTGTCGATACGCCGGAAAAGCGCCAGACGCGCGAGGAGCCGAAGGAGAAAACATTCGAGTCGAACGCGAATTCGGTTGCGGCAACGCAGTTGCCATCGCTGGGCCAGGTGCCAGTTCCCACGCAGGAAGGGAAGGAGCGGCCGGGCCTGGACATGGAGAACGAACGCTATTCGCTCGCCCAAAGCGGAGCACAACCAACGCCGCCGCCGACACCTGCTCCCGTGCCCAGCATCGCCCCCAGCGCGACGGCTACAGCCACGCCACGGCCAAGTGCGACGCCGCTTCCTACGCCATCGCCCAGCGCCGAGATGCTCGCCATGTTCCGAGCCACTCCGCCGCCGACCATTCGCGCCCCGGAAGAAACCGAAGAATCACCAACCCCGCAGCCATCCACTCCGCCGGAGACGCCGCGCCCGACTCCGCCGCCTCAACAGCCATCCACCGCTTATCGGCGCGAGCAGGCGCAAACACGGATGCGGGGCAACATTTCCAACCGCGGCATCTCATCCGTCAATGCGCTGGGGACGCCACTTGGCCGTTACAGCAAGATGGTTTACGATGCCGTCGGCTCGCGCTGGTACTCGCTCGTGCACCAGAACGGCGACCGCATCAACATCGGCACCGTCTCGCTCACATTTGTGGTTGATCGCAGCGGCCGCATCACGAAGCTGAACATCGTCTCCAACACATCCGATGAATCTTTCTCCAATCTTTGCCTGCAATCAGTGCAGGATGCCAAGCTGCCGCCCATCCCTCAAGACGTGGCCGGCGCCCTTCCGCCCGAAGGGCTCGAGCAGCAAGTGAACTTCACCATTTTTCCTAATCAGTGATCGCGACCGTTTTCCTCGCGGCTAATCCACTCGAGGACGTTCTCAGTTTTTTGCAGCGTGGCGGGCTTTTTATGTGGCCGCTGCTCGCCTGCTCTATCGTGGCGGTGACCACGATCATTCTGCGCGCGATCGCGCTGCGGGAGAAAAACGTTATGCCACTGGTGGTGGAAAGCGAGATCGAGCGGCTCGTGCCCGGTGGCAGCGCCGATCGGCTGGCGCGCATCGTCCAGCATGACCAGTCATCGCTGGCGCGTATTGTGCGCGTGGCATTGCAGCACCTGCGTTCGCCGCGCTCGGAAAATGTGGAAGCGGTGCAAACGCGCGCGCGCCACGAGATGGTCATTCTGGAAAAAGGACTCATCGTGCTGGAAGTGATCGTCGGAATCGCGCCGCTGCTTGGATTAATCGGCGCCGTTTCCGGTCTCGTGCACGTCTTCTCGCATCTTGGCCTGAGCTCCGGCGCATCGGACACGCGCCAGATCGCCCTCGGTATTGCCGAAGCGCTCAACGCCACCGTCTTCGGCCTTTCCATCGCTGTCCCGACATTGGTCGCGTTTAGCTACTTCTCGAAGAAGGTCGAAGTCATGTCGGTGGAAATGGAGACGCTGGTGGTGGAATTGATCGCGAAGTGTTATTACGGGCGCGGCGGTCTTGAGCTTCCGCCGCACCGCGCCTCGTCCGGCACGCGCATTCCCGTCATCACGCAATAACCCCGTGCAGTTCGCCGTTCGCCAGCGCCGCGCGCCCTCCATCATCATCGTTTCGCTCGTCGATATTCTGACCATCCTGCTCATCTTCTTCGTCGTCTCGACCACGTTCAAAAAGGATCAGCCGGAGGTGCAGATTAATTTGCCGGAGTCGAAAACGGCAACGAAAGCGCCGGCTGAGCTGGAGCACGCGCTTGTCAGCGTAGATGATCAGGACATGGTCAAGCTGAACGGCACCACACTTCAAATCGACGAGCTGCAACGCGCCGTGAACGATCTATCGGCGACGCAGAGAGCATCGCTCGCCTTGCAGGCCGACAAGAAAGCGAGCTTCGGCACCATCATCAAAGTGATGGACGCACTCAAGCTCGCTGGCGTCCGCAATCTGCCGGCATTCACGCAGCCGGAAAAATGAAGTTGCCCATCCGCAAGTACGGAGACCCGGTGCTGCGCGCGAAAGGCCGGCGCGTTACCCAAATCGATGACGCCATTCGCGAGCTCGCCGCAAACATGCTCGAGACGATGCACGGCGTGAACGGCATCGGCCTGGCCGCGCAGCAGGTCGGCGAACCGCTTCAGCTCACTGTCGTCGATATCTCGGCGGTGGAAGATCGGCCGAGCACGATGGCGCTGAACGGCCGCGAAGTTGATCCGAAACAAAACATGCCGCTGGTGCTGGTGAATCCCTACATCGAGCTCGGGCCGGAGCGCGACATCGCCAGCGAAGGTTGCCTCAGTTTTCCTGAGATCACCGGCGACATCGAACGCGCCATGTGGACGAAAGTGCGCGCGCAAACACTCGAGGGCGGGCCGATCGAGATCGAAGCGACGGGTCTGCTCGGGCGCGCGTTGCAGCACGAGATCGATCACCTCAACGGCATTCTTTTCATCGATCGGATGAGCTCGGCGACGAAAGCGATTCTGGCGAGCCGGCTGAAGCGTTTGCAAAAAGAGACGCAGCGCGGCGTCGCACGACCGCGGCGACCCGAGCGCGCACAAGCGCTGTAAGTCAGGCTTCCAGCCTGACGAGTCAACCGGGCATCTTGCCTGGTTTCGCGCAGCCTGGAAGCCCGCGCGACTACTCAGGCTCGAAGCCTGAGTTACAGCGATTTATAATCCACCGTGATGGTGCGGAATGTGTGCGGCGCTTTCTCGGCCGAGAAATAAAACAGCTCAAGCATGGTCGCGCCGACCATCCATTGATAGCCGACGAGCGTTTGCACGACATCGCTGTTCTCAGAATCGCGCGCCCGCGAGACGAGTTTGCCCACGCCGTACTTGCTGTCGAAATAGCGCCGGATCGTTCCCATCTGTTCGTTGTAACGCTCGATCGACCAGTCCTGGTATTCATATTGCAGCTCCACCTCGATGAGCTTCTCATCGCGAAAGGTGAAGACGGTCTGGCGTAATCCGGGATGCACCAGACCTTCCACATTCCAGAGCATGCGGTTGCCATCCTGTTTCCGATCGGTGACGCGCGCTTTGGCTCCGTTGAGCACTGCTTCGACCCGACGCGGCGTATCGCCCCAGCGAAAACCGAACGGAGGCAACAGCTCGCTCGCCCCCGCCACAGGCAACGTCATCCACAAGAGCAAACCGCACAGCAGAGCCGGTCTCATTCTTTGAAACTTGAATATGGAAGCGCGAGCATTCCCGCCAGCCGACGCCCAACGAAAATTCCACCCGCATTTTGCACAAAAAAATCGCGTATTCGAAATCTCACGAGGGAAAAAAATGGGCGCTGCGCAGCTCGGTTTTTCAGTCAAGAATTTTTTGGCGCGCGTTCAAAAATAAAGTTTAGATTTTTTCTTGTCGCACTTTTCGGCGGTTTCTAATCTCCAGCCGCGGGCAGCGAGCAAGCGCCGCCGCCATGTCAATAACTTGTGAACAGAATTCAGCAATCCCCTAACAAGCAAGAGAGTGAGGCTAACCGCAACCAATCGCCCTCCGCGCACCCACCCAAAAATTTCATAATTGCTGAGTATGACGATTTCACCCCGATTCCCGATTTTCCCTCGCAAAATCGGCGTTTTTGTCCCAGCGATTCATCCGATTTTCCCGTCGCCGGTCCCCGCCCGTGCTCCTCGTTCTCCTGCGGCGAACCTCATCTTTTCCTCGAAGAAGCGCCCTCTGCGCCACGGCGCGCCTGTTAACAAGTCATGGACGAGAAGTGCAAAGCGCTCTGGGAGAAACTTGCCGCCGTCCTCAAGCCACAGGTCAGCCCCGACACCTACAAGCGGTGGTTCTCCGCGGTCGAGCTCGCCAGCGTGACGCCCGAAGAGGTCACCTTCCGCGTCCCGAACAACATCTACCAGCTCTGGATCGAGAGTAATCACATGCCGGTGTTGCAATCGGCCATCACCACCGCGCTGGGCGCGCCACGCGCGGTCAAGTTCGTCACTTCAGAAACGAATGCGGACGAGTTTGCGCTTGGCGCCGCGCCGCCGCGGAAAGCGGAAGAGAGCAGCCGCAGCATCGGCTCCGCACTCGGGCTCAATCCGCGCAACACCTTCGAATCATTCGTGGTCGGCCCGAACAATCAAATCGCGCACGCCGCCAGTCTCGCCGTGGCCCAGGCGCCCGCGCGCACCTACAATCCGCTCTTCATTTACGGCGGCGTCGGCCTGGGCAAGACGCACCTGATGCAGGCCATCGGCCAATTTGTCTGGAGCAAAAAGAAAACGTCGCGCGTGATGTATCTCTCGAGCGAGATTTTCATCAACGAATTCATCGACGCCATCCAGCACAACACACTGGTGAAATTCCGGAAACGGTATCGCCAGACTGATCTGCTGCTCATCGACGACATCCAGTTCCTCGGCGGCAAGGAGCGATCGCAGGAGGAGTTCTTCCACACTTTCAACACGCTCTTCGACGGCCATAAACAGATCGTGCTCTCGAGCGATCGACCAGCGTCTGAAATCGCCAATCTCGAGCACCGGCTCGTCTCGCGTTTCGAGTGGGGACTCACCGCCGAGCTGCAACCGCCAGACATCGAGACGCGCATGGCGATTCTGCGCAAAAAGGCAAAGACGCTTCAGATCAAACTCGCCGATGAAGTTTACCAGTTTCTCGCCAATCGCATTCGCACCAACGTGCGACGGCTCGAAGGCGCGCTCATGCGCGTGGCATCCTTCGCTTCACTCAGCGGCAAAGAGCTGACGCAGGAAACGATTGAACATTTGCTTAAGGACATCCTGATCGAGGAACGGCGGCAGACGGTCACGATCGAGCAGATTCAACGCAAAGTGGCGGAGCATTTCGACGTGCGCATCGCTGATATGACGAGCAAGCGCCGGCCTGCGAGCATCGCGTTTCCGCGACAGGTGGCGATGTATCTCGCGCGCGAGTTGACCAAAGCGTCACTGCATGAAATCGGCGATGCCTTCGGCGGGCGCGATCACGGCACGGTGCTGCACGCGTGCAAGCTGGTGAAGAGGCGGATGAAAGAGCAGGACAACGTGCGCCAGACCATTTTCTTCATCGACAGCGCGCTGCAACGATAACCACGTCATCCCGAGCGAAGCCGAGGGATCCCGCTGCGATACGCTTCGGTGACTTCCCGGGATTCCTCGACTCCGCTACGCTCCGTTCGGAATGACGATGATAACCTTCGCGAGAATACGGTTGCCGAATAATTTGCTACGCCTTACATCTTAGCCTTTCCCGATGAAATTCAGCGCAACGAAAGAGAAATTGCTCGAAGGTTTGCAGCAGGTGCAGAACGTCGTGAGCACCCGCACGACACTGCCGATTCTTTCCAATGTGCTGCTGCAGGCGAAGGACGGCACGGTGCATTTGACTACGACAGATCTCGACGTCGGTGTGCGTGGCAGCTTCGAAGCGAACGTCGAGAAAGGCGGCGCAACGACGCTGCCAGCGCGGCGATTGTTCACCATTATTCGCGAGCTGCCTTCGAGCGAAATTTCAGTGGAAGTCGACGGCAAAAACGCCGCCTCCATTCGCAGCGGACAAAGCTTTTTCAAAATCCTCGGGTTGCCGGAAGAGGAATTTCCGCCATTGCCCAAATTCGAAGGCGCCAAGATCGTAACCATGCGGCAGAAGGAGCTGCGCGACGGATTGCGCAAAACTTCTTATGCGATCTCGACCGACGAAACGCGCTACGTGCTCAATGGCGTGCTCTTCTCTTTTAAGGAAACCAAGCTCACGCTCGTCGCCACCGACGGGCGCCGTCTCGCCATGGTCGATATCGAAATGGAATTTCCGCGCAGCCAGGAAGCGGACATCATCGTGCCCACGAAAGCGGTGACAGAATTGCAGCGGCTGCTGACGGACGACGGCGAGGTCAAAATCAGCGTCGGCACGGGCCAAATCGCCTTCGATCTGAACAACACGCTGCTGGTGTCGAAGCTGATCGAGGGAAACTATCCGAACTACAAGCAAGTCATCCCCTCGGAAGCGAAGGAGCGGGTCACGCTCGAGCGCGAGACGTTCCTGAACTCGCTGCGCCGGGTGTCATTGCTCGCGAGCGACAAATCCAATTCGATCAAGCTCAACTTCAGCAAGAATAACATCGACATCACCGCCAACACGCCGGAAGTGGGCGAAGCGAAAGAAACGCTGCCGGTGCAATACAAGGGCCGCGATTTCTCCATCGCCTTCAATCCGGAGTTCCTCATGGCGCCGTTGCGCGCGCTCGGTGAAGATGAAATCTTCCTCGACCTGATCGACGAGATGAGCCCCGGTGTTTTGAAAATCCAGACGCCCTTTCTCTACGTGCTGATGCCGATGCGGATTAGCTCCTGACTTTCATCCTGATCTGCTGTCCTTGCCTCAGGAGAAATCAAGCTTCGAGGCGCATGGTCGGTTGCGACCTGCGAGCTTATGGCCATATGAGTATGGCAACAGCCAGGCGGACGAACAGGCGCTCTATTAGCTTCTTCTAGTACCCGGTCGACACCTCACGCGCCGCAGCCATGATCTCATGCCTGAAACGGCGATGACCCTGGCTGGCGATCTCGAAGGGAAGCTTCATTAAGGTTTTAACCACCTTTCGAATCTCGCGCTTGTTTGCTGGGAGCTGGACGGCCCCGATGTTGCCGCTCCTGATTTTTCGAAACGGCCACTTTTGAAAGAGCCACTCGGCTCTAAACTGCCCGCCGAATGGCAGAGGATTGCCGCGGCGTTTGGCGGCCAAAACCAGCGTTCCCAACGCGATATCATGCAACCCGATCCAGCCGCCGGGCCGCGTTACTCGCGCCAGCCGAAGTAGATCCAATAGCGGGCAGGGATGCTGATGGTCGGCATCGATGAATCCGAATTGGAGCTCGTTAGGTCTTGCGAGCTTCTGGATGAAATCGGATTGGTGCGGTGCATGAACTCGCACAGCCGGGGCAAACTCCGGGATAAGCGCAGCAACGTCAGCGGCGATAGCAACGGTCTGGTCACAGCGATAACAGGTGTGCGCGTCGATCGTTTCCACACGTGCTGTGATCGGCCGAGCTCCACCGCGGCAAAGCGTCGCCGCGATAACGGCGCGCTGGAAAAACCCGTACCGGTTCCCACTTCAATCACACGCTCAGGTGAAAGAATGCTGGTCATTGCTGGCAGGAACAAAGTGTCACCCAAGCTCAACGAACCGGGTCGAGGCGGTCTCGTTGCCATAAGCCGCCGAATCAGAGCCAACTCATCGATGTGCGGCTTCTTGCCTGAATGCGCCAGAACTCTCGCGAGCTCTTCGTACTTCGGCGCGTACTCGGCATAATTGTGGAATTCGATCTCGGCGTCCGTCACGCTGTCGCTTCTGAAGAAGAGGCGGGAAAAGCTTCCAAACTTCAATTTCATGCACGCGCTATCGATGAGGCGACCAGGTTGGAAGACACATCACGTTATCTTCCAAACAGAAAAGCTTGGCTCGAAAGGAGTTTTCACAACGAAAACAAGTTCGAGTTTAGCTTTTTCAGATCTCCTCCCGGCGCAAGAAGCACGCGCACGTCACTTCCCCGCGGCGCCCACATCTTCGGATCAGTTGGGCCAAACAGAACAGTGCAGTTCGCACCGGCGGCAGCGGCCAGATGCGAAATTCCGCTGTCGTGCCCAAAGAAGCGTGCGCCCGCCACGAGCGCAGCGACGCGCCGCAGTGGCCAAGTGATAGCGTAACCAACTCGCGGGCCGAACTGCTCGCGCACACGCGCGACCGCGCTCGAGTCGGCCTCGCCGCCGATGATGACTACCCCTTCACCACGGGCGAGCTGCTCTTCGATGAGCCCGATCCAGTTTTCCATCGGCCAGTTCTTGCGAGGGCTTCCGCTACCGGCATGCAGCGCGAGCAACGGAAGCGGGAACTCGGCGCGGGCGGCTGCAATTTCTCGTGCGCTCAGCTCGTCGATCTTCGGCGCCCAATCGGTGACCGCTATGCCGAGCTGACGCAGCGGCGCGGCAAGTTGCTCAGTGGCGTGCATACCCGGTCCGATGCGATGCGGGCCAACGACAAACCTGAGTACGCCGCAGGCGCGGACATTTGTTTCGAAGGTTCGATCGGGATCGTGCAGATAAGAAAGGATGAGATCGTGCCCGCGGAAATACTCGCGCCAACCTCGCGGCAGTTCTGCATCGGCGACGAAGAAACGGGCAAGATCAGGATCGTCCAATGTCCACTTGGGATTTCCGGTGAGGTCGGCGAAACGTCTGTTGGCGACGATGTTGACCTGGTCGAATTTGCGGCGCAGTGCCCGCACAACTAGCAGCGTCAGGATCAAATCGCCCAGCGCGCCGCCGCGAAGAACGAGTGCGCGTTTAATAGGAGAACAGCGCCAGAGCAATGAGCACTGCGCCGTAAAGGAAGGTGACCACATGCAAGCCGCGCCAGCGCGCCGCCGTCTTGCTCAGCCAGCTGATTTGATCGCGCAGCGTGTACGGCATTGTCACCCAAACCAGTCCGAGCACGATGAGGATGTAAGCGAAAACGGTGAGAACGAGCCGGCTTGTTTCGTAGCGAAAGAAGGCGGCATCGAGCAACGGCTCGGCGGCGAGCAGGACGAGAATGCCGAGGGCGCGCACGGCGAGAAATTCATCGACGAAGCGCAGCGTGAGGAAGAAGCCGATCGGCAGCGCAATGAGAAAAGGGCGACGAAAAACGGAGAACTCGCCCATCTCCATCGTCGAAACGAGGCAGAAACTCCAGACCAGATCGATCGCGAGCAAGACGATGCCGGCAATGTATGAGCGGGGAAACCTCGCCGCGCTTCTTTGCGCCGGAGCATGGAGGGCGAACCCGGTGAGGCCGAGCAGGCAAAGAATGGCGCCGGCGACAAAGGCGGCAGCCTGCAGAGAAAAATGGAAAATCATGACTCAGTTCACGGGCGTGCCGTAGAGGCTGAAACCATTGGCGCGCTCGATTGTGACGTCGAAGATTTTGCCGATGTGCCCCGAGTCGCCGTCGAAAACGACAACTTTGTTGCCGCGGGTGCGGCCCATGAGCCGCGATGCATTCGTTTTGCTCGGCCCTTCGCAGAGAATTTCCGCGCGCGCGCCGACGAGTTTTTCGTGCGCCCGCCGCGCCGCCGCGTTCACTACTTCGAGCAAGTCCTGATTGCGCGCTTCCCTGGTCGCTTCATCAATCTGAGCCGGCATTTCCGCAGCGGGTGTTTCGCGACGGGGCGAGTACCGGAAGACAAAAGCATTATCGAATTGAAGATGCTGAACCACTGAGCGCGTGGCCTGATAATCGGCATTAGTTTCACCAGGGAAGCCGACGATGATATCAGTGGTGATGGCGATGCCGGGGCGCGCGGCGCGAATTTCGCCGGCGAGGTCCGTGTATTTTTCCGCTGTGTAGGGACGGTGCATGGACTTGAGAATGCGGTTGGAGCCGGACTGAAGCGGCAGGTGCACGTGTTCCGCGAGCTTTGGCAACGTCGCGATCGCCTCGATCAAGTCGTCACGAAAACCGATGGGATGCGGCGAAGTGAAGCGGAGGCGTTCGAGCCCGTCGATCGCATGCACCGCTTCGAGTAATTGCACAAATGGGCTTTTGCTGCGCAGTTGAGAGGTTGAGCGGTTGAGAGGTTGAGAGGAAGCACAAGGAAATTCGTGGCGGCCATAGAGATTTACGATCTGCCCGAGCAACGTCACTTCTTTCACGCCGCTCCCGACGAGGGCGCGCACTTCGGTAACGATCTCTTCAATAGTGCGGCTGCGCTCCGAACCCCGGGTGCGCGGGACGATGCAAAATGTACAATGCATGTTGCAGCCTTGCATAATGGAAACGAAGGCGGTCGCTTGTTTTCTCCCAAGCATTTGATCGCGAATGGTCGATTGGGAGCCAGGTTCCGCTTCGACATCAACGATTGAGAAGCGCGGATCGTCGAACCGGCGGTGACGCTTCCGATCGAGTGTCGTCTCCACGTAATCCGCCACGCGATGAAATTTCTGCGTGCCGACGACGAGATCGAGATGTGGGATTTCCTTTAACAATGATTCGCCGCGAGCCTGCGCCATGCAGCCAAGAAATCCGAAGACGACTTCAGGCCGCGCGCGGGTGATGCGTCCCAGCATTCCCATTTTGCCGAGCGCCTTCTGCTCGGCCATGTCGCGCACACTGCAAGTGTTGAGCAAGATCACATCGGCTTCGGTCTCTGTCCCGACTCGTTTGTAACCGCGCGCGATGAGCGAATGCGCGACTTGCTCCGAATCGCGTTCGTTCATCTGGCAGCCGTAGGTCTTGATGAAGAAAGTGGGCATGCGAAAACGCGAACGATACACAGAGGGAGCGTGCGCGCTATCAGCACGCGGCTGTCATCCCGAGCGCAGCGAAGCGGAGTCGAGGGATCCCGAGGAAGCTACTTTTAAGGCAGCGCCACGGGATCCCTCGACTGCGCTCGGGATGACGAACTCACGGCGGTGTGGCGAACTGCCCCGGAAACGGATTTGCGCGCAAACGCCGCTGGACCTCCTCCCAACTCCACGGATCGGTGCCGGCTTCATTGAAGAGGGCAATGCCGATGACGCCGACGTTGCGCGTATTCTGATACTTCTCGTTCGCGTAAGATTCGCGCACCGGTCCGAAGCGGAAAGCTGCGACCGCCTCGGCGCTTTGTCGGAAACCTTCGACGAGAAGATGCGCGCGCGGCTGCACGACGTAACCGCGCTTGCCAAATGAAGCCGCGCGCCCGTCGATCACATCGAGCCCGTCAACCGAGAGCACAACCTCAAGTGGCCAGTTCGTGCGATTGCGCACTTCAACGGAATAGCGCCGTCCCTCTTTGCCGATGACAAACCACCGGTCGCCCACAACGAGGCCGGGAAGTAAGCGGCCGCTCCCGTCGCGCAATTCCACCGTGACGAGAGCAGCAGCGGGATCAGGAAGAAATGGCGCACGACGCACCCATGCCACCGCCCCGGCCATCGCACGGACGCCAGTAGCGTCATTGTAATAAATACTCGCCACTGCAAAGGGGCGACGGGAATTGGCACGCTCAAAAGCCGCAGTCTCGACCTGCGAGTGACGCGTCTCGCCCCATTTCGTGCCGAGCCCCGGACGGTCACGCGGCGGCTCGGCAAAACTGGAGCGCGCAGAGGCGGCATAAGCGTGTGCCTCGGGTGCCGGTTCAGGCGCAGTCTCGCAACTGGTGACGAACAGCGCGAGCAGCACGGGGAGAATGGAGGGCGCGTATTTCATTTCAGGCGTCTGCCGCCAAGGACGGCGACAGCTACAATAAGTCCGGCCAGCCGCAACCGTCATCCCCGAAGGGGCGAAGCGGAGTCGAGCGATTCCGAGGAAGGTATCTTGAAGAAAGCGCCACCGGGATCTTCGACTTCGCTTTGCTGCCGTCAGGCTGACAGGACGAGGCGTCGAAGACAATTCTCTTTTCAATGCACCCCCGGTTTCGCTTCAATCATCGCGCATGAAAGAAGCGGCCATCGGGATCATTGGCGGGAGCGGGTTGTATCACATGGAAGGGTTTTCGAACCTCGTGGAGCACACAATTGAGACGCCCTTTGGCCCGCCCTCCGATGTGATCGTCGGCGGCAAAATGTCGGGCCGGCAGGTTTTTTTTCTGCCGCGACATGGACGCGGGCATCGCATCTTGCCGCACGAGCTGAATCATCGCGCGAATATTTACGCGCTGCGATCCCTTAATGTGCGCTGGATCATTTGCGTGACCGCGGTCGGGAGTCTCCAGGAAAAATACGCGCCGCGCGATGTGCTATTACCATCCCAGTTTTTCGATCGCACCAGTCAGCGCGCGATGCACACCTTCTTTGGCGACGGCATCGCGGCGCACGTATCATTTGCTGACCCGATTTCGCCCACTTTGCGCCAGCTCCTGGCAGAAGCGGCGCGGGAAACGGGCGCGCGTTTTCACGATGGGGGCACTTACGTGAACATGGACGGCCCCGCGTTTTCCACGCGCGCGGAATCCGAGTTCAACCGGCGCCAGGGGTTTGATGTTATTGGGATGACGAATTTACCCGAGGCAAAACTGGCGCGCGAAGCCGAGATTGCCCTGGCGACGCTGGCCATGATTACCGATTACGATTGCTGGAAAGTGGAGGAGGAACCGGTTTCAGCTCAGACCGTCTTTAGTCATCTGGTGGCGAATGCCGAAACGGCGAAGAAAATTCTCACTGCCGTGGTCCCGAAAATTCCAGCGACACCCGACTGGCCGGAACATCGGGCGCTCGAGACGGCGCTGACGACTGAGCGCAAGCTCTGGCCGGCGGCGACGTTAAAGAAGCTCGGCCCGATACTGGAACGATTTGCGTGAAAAATTAAGTATTGCGTCGCGAAATGAAACTATGGTAATTATAAAGCCGTTCGCACATCTCCCGAACCAGACATCATGATCAAAATCCTCACCCCCGTGTTCGTGCTGGCCTTGCTCAGCGCCTGCCAAACCACCGATCTGGCTCACCGCCATACCCTCGAACAACGGACACTCGCGCAACGCCAGCAGAATCACGCCGCTTACGCTGCGAATACGGACGTCGAGCCGCCGCCGCCAGCTGAAGGTCCGGACGATGTCCCCGAGGGACCGGCGCGCGATCCGAACCGTAATCCGGCGCTGGTGCCTTCTCCCCTGCTGCGATATTCGGCAGCGTCGATGACGCCGTAGGCTGGTCGGCGGTCACAGACCACAGCTACCGCAGGCTGACTTCCGAGGAAAGAGTGTTTCGGCGGGACGCCGAAACCAGCACACCGGACGCGTGCTACCGGAGTTCCGCGCGCTTGCGTCAGTGCGCCGCGCTGCCGTTCTGCTGCACCACGCGCTGCTCGGCCTGGCGCTTGGCGATGACAAAATGATTATTGTCGCCGTAATTCCGCCACGGACCTGGCGGCACATCGCGCACTTCCACAAATTGCCAGTCAGTCACGTCCATTGGGCTGAGGCCGAGATAATCGCGAACGGCCGGTGAGACATCGAGCCCCGCGCCGTGATTAAGGTTCGGCTTTGGGCGCTCGTTCTGGAAAACGTATTGAAAATGGTCCGTGCGAAACGGCCCGCAGTCTTCCCATTGCGCATAACAAATCCGGTTGCCTTTGCGAATGGCGATCCAGCGATCCTTGCAGACCGAGCGCCCCGGTTCGGTATAGGCAGTTTTGAACCAGGGAATCACCAGCGGCGCTTCAGGTTTAAACTGGCCGTGGGTGACGTCGTTATATGGGAGCGCGCAATAGAATGGGTTCTGCCGCGGCACGAATGACGCCGGCACATAATTACGCCGCGAACCGGGATCGGGATTATCAAACCCGCCATAGTTCGAGGTCCAGTTCGCGTCCCATGAGCTTTTGAAATTCGGCACCGGATTGTTCATCGCCGCCTGCTCGCCCACCCAAAAAACCGTCGTGACAATGTTCGCCTTCCACGGATAACGCGTCGTCGTGCTCGTGCGCGAGGCCGTCGGCACAAAGACCTGCGGCTCGACTTTGAGCAGCGCCTGCTCGCGGAGTTTACGCGCATATTTCGCAAAATCTGCCGCGCTTTCGTAGGGCGACTGCGACATGGCCGTCATGGCGGCGCCGAGGGTAAAAGCGACAACGGCAGGGCTTTTCCTCATGGGCGACACAGCTTTATAGGAGAATGCGCAGGCGGGCAAGCGGTTTCCCTACGCCCCAAAACTCGCCGCTCGCCGGCGCACTCCATTCCAAGCAGCATCCGTTCCACCACTACTTCCTCCCTGTCATCCCGATCGGAGCGAAGCGAAGTCGAGGGATCCGGCGGAAGTAGCTCGGACGTACCACAACGGGATCCCTCGGATTCGCTCGGGATGACGGACGATGATTACCAACGCGACAGCCGCGTATCGTGCCGGAAATGTGCATCATCAGTTTGCGGATAATCCAGCGTGTAATGCAGGCCCCGGCTCTCCTTCCGCAGCAGTGCGCTGTCGACAATCAAAGCCGCGACCGTGGCGAGATTCCGCAATTCCAGCAGGTCCACCGAGACTTTGAAGTTCCAGTAAAATTCATGAATCTCGCGCTGGAGATTCCGCAATCGCGCGGCCGCGCGCTGCAGCCGTTTATCCGTCCGCACGATACCGACGTAATCCCACATCAGCCGCCGGATTTCGTCCCAGTTGTGATAGATCACGACCAGCTCGTCGACATCCTGAACATCGCCGGCCTCCCATTCCGGCAACGTGATCTTGTGATCTTGCTCGCGCGGAAATTCACGCATCAACGCCGCGCAGGCGCGCGGCGCCACGACCACGCCTTCGAGCAGTGAGTTGCTCGCGAGCCGATTCGCTCCGTGCAATCCCGTGCAGGCCACTTCACCGATAGCATACAGCCCGCGCAAACTGGTCGCGCCATTCACATCCGTCTTCACTCCGCCGCATTGATAATGCGCCGCCGGCACCACCGGGATCGGCTCGCGGCTCATGTCGATGCCGAGCGCGAGGCAGCGCTCGAAAATGTGCGGGAAACGCTCGCGCAGAAACGCCTCCGGCTTTTGCGTGATGTCGAGATAAACGCATTGCGCGCCGCTGCGCTTGATCTCGGCGTCGATCGCTCGCGCCACGATGTCGCGCGGCGCGAGCGAGCGGCGCGCGTCGTATTTGCGCATGAAATCTTCGCCGCGCGCGTCACGCAGAACGCCGCCTTCGCCGCGCACCGCTTCGCTGATGAGGAACGAGCGCTCCTTCGGATGAAACAGGCACGTCGGATGAAATTGAATGAATTCCATGTTGGCGATGACCGCGCCCGCCCGCCAGGCCATGGCCACGCCGTCGCCCGTCGCCACCGCCGGATTCGTCGTGTAAAGATAAATCTTGCCGCAGCCGCCGGTCGCCAGCACCACGCGATCGCTCCGGATCGTTTCGACCGCGCCCGTTTTTTCATCGAGCGAATACAAGCCGAGGCAACGGTCTTCCGTCGCAAACCCAAGCTTCGCCGCCGTGATCAGATCGATGGCGGTGTGATTCTCGAGCAATTGCACATGCGGCGCTCTGCGTAGCGCCACGAGCAGCGCATTCTCGATCTCGCGCCCGGTCACATCCTGCACATGAAGGACGCGGCGCTTGGAATGTCCACCTTCGCGCCCGAGGTCGAGCTCGCGATGACCCGACACGTCGCGCTCGTCGAAATGCACGCCGATCTCCACCAACTCGCGAATCGCTTCCGGGCCCTCCGTCACGATCGTGCGTACGACCGCCTCATCACAAAGTCCCGCGCCCGCTTCAAGCGTGTCGCGCACGTGCAGTTCGAACGAATCCTCGTCGCTTGTCACGCAGGCGATACCGCCTTGGGCCCACGCCGTGTTCGAGTCGGCGCCTTTGCGTTTGGTGATCACCGCCACCGAGCCGTGCTGCGCCGCTTTTAAGGCAAAGCTCAGCCCGGCAATCCCGCTGCCGACAACGACAAAATCGAACTCCTTCACGTCAGTGGCGCGTTATCGATCAAACGCGTTTTGCCGATCCAAACGGCGAGCAACATACGTGCATTCGGGACCACAACCTCCAGCGGCTCCAGCGTTTCCCCGTCGGCCACGCTGATGTAATCCACCCGTGCGCTTTTGGCCGATCGGATCAGTTCATCAGCTGACTCGATTAATTCTGCAACCAACGTCTTACCGCCGGAGACCTGCTCCTTCGCCTGCGTCAGTGCGCGATGCAACACTGCCGCGTCCCTGCGCTCGTCGGCATCGAGATACTGATTGCGCGAACTCAGCGCCAAGCCATCGCTCTCCCGCACCGTGGGCACCGCAATGATTTCGCTCGGAAAATTCAGATCGCGCACCATGCGCCGAATAACCGCGAGCTGTTGATAATCCTTTTCCCCAAAAACGGCCGCGGCGGGCTGGAGCAGATTAAACAACTTTGCCACCACCGTGCAGACGCCGCGGAAATGGCCCGGACGCGAGGCGCCTTCAAAACGCCGCGACAACTCCGTTTCATCGACATGCGCAGAACTATCGGGCGCATACATCTCATGCACATTCGGCCGGAACAGCATGTTAACTCCAGCGTCCCGACAGAGCTGCTCATCCCACTCGATTTGGCGCGGATACTTCTCGAAATCCGACCCTGGCTCGAATTGCAGCGGATTAACGAAAATGCTTACTGCCACTTCACCTTCCGTGCCGGCATATCCTCTTGCGGCACGGATCAATTCCACATGACCGCGATGCAGCGCGCCCATCGTGGGCACGAGCACACCTCGCCTCGCGCGTCGGGCTGACTGCGCCTGCGCCGCAGCGACCGTCTCGATGATCTTCATGTCCGGTCAATCCAGAGCGCCTGCCGGCCGGTCGCAAATCGCCGGTGACCAAAGTTCGTCCATCCGGCACGTCGCGCCAGTTCTGCCATCTCGCCAAAGCTGAATGCTCGCGCCGCTGAAAGTCGCGCGTCGATGCGCGTCATTTTCTCCCAATAAAAGAGCGCCGTCATCAAGCCGACCGCCATGCTCAACCACCGCGCTCGGCGTAAATCCGCGACGAGCACGGCGCCGCGGGAAAGCTCGCGACATCGGCGGAGAACGCGCACGGCATCAGCTTCACTGAAATGATGGAGCGCGAGGGAGCACAGCACGATGTCGGACAGCCCCGGCGCATTCCATTGAAACAAATCGGCGGCGGCGAAATTGATCTCGGGAAAGTCATGGCTCAGCGCTCGTGCGATTTCGATGGTGGCGCTTTGCTGATCAATCGCATCAATCTCCACGCCCACGTTGTTGGCGCGGGCAAAACGCATGATGATCCGCGGGATGTCACCCGAGCCGGTGGCGAGATCGAGCACGCGAACGTGCGTATTCGGCTTCAGCCAGCGCCGCAGAAAATACCGCACAAGCCGATGGCTGCCGAAGCGGCGATTGAGTGAGCGCAAATTCGCCAGGTCGCGCTCGAGCTCGGGCGTGACCGGCTGCGGCCGGTCCATCAGCTCCGGGTTAGCGACATCGAAACTGCGTTTCAATGTGAATGGTGATCAGTGAACGGTGAACGGCGCTTCCTTTTCTGATCACTATTCACATTACCGTCCCCCAAGAATCGCTGCCACTGGACTGGCAACTCCGCCGTCTCGATCTCGCTCGCGATCCTGCCTTCGAACTCCGGATGAAATACGGTGCTCGTTCCGTAAACCATGATCGCATCCTCGCTTCCCTCCACTCGCAACGCATGCGCCACGCCGGGCGGGATGATGACACCGGCGTTGTTCGCGCCGCGATGATTATCGCCATCGATGAACAGCCGCATCGTGCGGCGCGGCAGACCGGCTCGAAGATCGCGCAGGATGAGCTCGACGCGACCCTGCACGAAAAACATGATGTCCCATTGTTCGCGATCGTAATGCGGGAGCGCGCTCGGTTTTTCGCCAAAAAGCTGCTGCATCCATTCGGCCGGCTCTTTTCCCTCAGGCACAAACGGCGGATGAACGTGAAAACCTTTCGCTGTGTTCGCGAACATGCGCGCGGCCGCCCATTGTTTCGGCCAGAGTTTGGAAGCAGCGAGCGCGCCTTCGTTCTGCCGTACGAACTCGCCGAATAATCCACGGTGCCGCTGCGCGTGAATGCTGCGCGCAAAAATCTCGACGCCGGGAATCCATATGCTGGCCAACTCCTCGCGCTTCGCCGCTACGATCTGGCCCGCTTCCAATCCGCTGCTGGCCAGCCGCTCCGTGAGCGAGGGCGCGGCGTAATCGCGCGTGCTCATTGCCCTCGACATTTCCGGCTGCAAACCGCGCCAAAGATTCGTCTCACTCATGGCTGCGCCTCAACTAACGAGAAATCTCCGCGCTCGCGAGAAAGATTTGGATTGTAAAATGGATCGCGCGCGAACACCTCGGGCCAGCGCTGGGCCAGGTGCGGGCACGACTCTGCTGCAGGCACGTGCTGCGAGGCCCGGCGCACTTGCGCATATGGAACGGAAACGATGCGCAGCCCCTCGCCACGCAGCTGCAGGCAATACTCGACTGCCGCACACACTCCGCTGAATCCGTTCGCGCCAGGCACAGCAAACCGCGCCCAAACTTCGCGACGCGTCATCAAACACGACGGGCTCACTGCGCTGTAATTCCGCACCGTTTGCAGTTGCCGATTAGCTCCGCGGAAATCCGGCTGCATCCGGCCGAAGGCGTGTAGAAGTTTTCCGCCGGGCAGCAGAATCAATCCGGCCGTCTCCACCGTGTCATCCGCAGCCATAATCCGCGGCGCGACAACACCGACGCCATCGCCTTGCGCATACTCAGCGAGAACAGAAAGCCAGCTCTTCTGCAGTGGCTCGAGATCGCGATCGAGGAAAAGCAGCAGTTCGGATCGTGCATCCAACAGGGCCGCCGGTTCACTTAGAATTTCGAAATTGTCGCCTGCGGTGAGTTCTTCGATGCGCGCTCGTTCGCGCGGAGTCGCATCAAACATCACCAACGCAATCCTCGGCGGGGTGACCTGCCTCCGAACGCGATAAACGTGCGTTTCCCAATCAACAGTCACGCGCGCGTCGGTTCCGCGTCGTTCCAGATGTTCCTCGAGCGCACGTCGCCCCGCTTCCAGCGCGCCCGGCTTTCGCCGGATGTTATGGGCCGTCGATTCCTTGGTTCGCCGCCAGTGATAGAGCACGCGCGGAATGTGCCGGATGCGCTCGGTCTTCTCGGAAATGCGCAGAAGCAAATCGTAATCCTGCGCGCCATCGAAGCCACTGCGGAACTCGTCGACGAAATCACGGCGAATGACGACAAAGTGCCCGAGGTAATCGTGCGTCAGAAAAAAATCGGGCGACCAATCCGACTTCAGCATGGGCGCGGCGAAATGTTCATCGATAATTTTGTCTTCGTCGGAATAAATAACGTCGACGGCGCGATCATGTTGCAGGAGTTCGATGGCGCGAAAAAGCGCATCCGGTTCGAGCAGGTCATCGTGATCGAGGAGCGCGATCCAGTCACCGCGGGCGTGTGAAAGCGCCACGTTCAACGCCGCAGAAATGCCGGCGTGCTGTTTCTCGAAGAACACCCGCACCCGCGAATCAGTGACCTGCTCGAGCAGCTTTGCTGGCGAGGCCGACGCATCATCAACGATGATGAGCTCCCAGTTCTCGTAGTTTTGGCCCAGCGCCGACCCGATCGCGCCGGCCAAATATTTCTCGTTAGAATTGAACGTCGGCATGAGAACCGAGACGAGCGGTTGATAGACGAAGGCGTGTGCTTCCTCGCGCAATCGCCGCACGTCATCTGTCGCCAAGCGATGCCGCGCCAACCAGCATTCGTATTCGCTCAGCTCGACCGGTGCGGTTTTCCGTGAACGGAAAAAACGAAATGGCGCGCCGAGGATTTTGGCGACGCGGCCTTGTGCGCTGCGGCGCAATTGCCGGTGCTCCTCGCGCAGCTCCTCGCCATCCATCGGTCGCAGTATATTGTGCGCGCGCGGGCAAATCTACTCTGCGCCGCCGCCGGCATGCTCCAGTATTGCGTCTATCTCATTTATCGCGCCGCTGTTTTTCTCCTTGGATTACTGCCGCTGCCGGCGCTGTTTGCACTCGGGCAATTCTGCGGCGCCATCGCGTGGGCCGTTCTTCCGCAATATCGCGCGCTCGCTTTACGAAATGTGCGCATCGCCTTCGCTGACGAGCTTTCGAAGTGCGACGCGCGACGGCTGGTGCGGCGGCATTTCCAGCGTCTCGGCGCGAATCTGCTTTGCTCGATCAAGTTCACGCAATTGCCCGCTGAAAGAATTCTCGAGCGTGTGCGGGTGGAGAATTTCCATCACATGACGGATTGCCTGGCGGCGGAAAAGCCGCTGGTCCTGCTGCTCAGCCACATCGGCCCGTGGGAAGTTTGCGCGCAATTGCTCCCGCATTTCACTGGGCAATCGCGCAAGGCGACCATATATCAGCGCCTGCGCAATCGCCATATTGACGCTCACGTGCGCCTGGCCCGAAGCCGCTTCGGCAACGAAATGCTCGATCGCGGCGAAGGTTTCGCCAAAGCGCTGCGATTACTGCGCGGCAGCAATATCGTGGGAATTCTCGGTGATCAACATGCCGGCGACAGCGGAATCTGGACGCCGTTCTTTGGGCGTATCGCTTCGACAACGCCGCTTCCCGCGCTGCTCGCGCGGCGCACCGGCGCGCAGATCGTTGCCCTTGCGGTGCACACCGATGGCTTCGCTCGCTGGCGCGCGATTGCCGAGCCTCCGATCACGGTCGAGCGCGAATCGGTCGAGTCGCTCACGGCGCGCGGGAATGAGCTCATCGAGCGGCAGGTGCGGCGCGCGCCGGAAGACTGGTTCTGGGTTCATGATCGCTGGAAAACGCCGCGTCCGAATCTTCTGCTCGCGCGCTACAAGCGCGGCGTCTTCGTGCCACCGGGCGCAACGCTCAAGCCATTTCGCATTTTCATCCGGAGCACGAATTGGCTCGGTGATGCCGTGATGAGCGTGCCGGCGGTGCGCGTGATCAAGGCCGGTCGGCCCGATGCGCACGTTACGGTGGCTGCGCCGGAGAAGATCGCCGCCGTTTGGAAAATCGTGCCGGAGGTGGACGAAGTCATCGCGTTGCCGCGCAACTCGCTCATCCACGTCGTGCCACGCCTGCGGCAACACAATCCTTTCGACGTTGCGATCCTGTTTCCGAATTCGTTCCGCAGCGCGCTGGAAGTCTTTCTGGCGCGAGTGCCGCGGCGCGTCGGCTTCACTGGACACGCTCGCCGATTCCTTCTCAATCAGGAATCCTTCGCCACACGCGCGCGCGGAATCGTTCATCAAACCATTAGATATCTCGAGCTGGCCAGCACCATTGGTGCAGTCGTGCGTCAGGATTTTCCGGCCCCGCGAGCGATCAACCGGCAACGGCGGCCGCTCAAATTCGCGATCTGTCCAGGCGCGGAATACGGGCCGGCGAAGCGCTGGCTGCCGGAACGTTTCGCGGAAGTGGCGAGGGGAATCAGCGCCGAGTTTCCGATGCGATGGATTCTCTTCGGCACGGAGAAAGACGCCGCTGTGTGCGCGGAGGTGGCGAGTGCGATCGGCCATGGCGTGGAAAACCGCGCGGGGCAAACCAATCTCGAGGAACTCATCGCTCAACTGCGCGAATGCGATGCCCTCCTGACCAATGACACAGGCACGATGCATCTCGCCGCTTTGTTACGCGTTCCGGTGGTGGCGATCTTCGGTTCGACCGAGCCGCGCAAAACGATGCCGCTCGGGCTGGGCCACCGCCTTCTGCGCCACCACGTGGAATGCAGCCCCTGTTTTCTGCGCGAATGCCCGCTCGATTTCCGCTGCATGCACGCGGTGAGGAGCGCGGAAGTGATTAATGCCATTCGGCAAATGGTGAAGCAGTGAGGACGGTGAGGGGCGAGAAGTGAGAAGTGAAGCGGCAATCAGCATTCAGTTCTCACTTCTCACCTGTCACCTCCTCGACCTCCCGTTGCGTTCCCTCATTTCCTCCTCATCATCTGCCCACATGAGCGCGCTCGAAGCTCCACGCATTCGCACTGAAATGCAGGTGATGTTCTTCGACACCGACTGCGGCGGCGTGGTGCATAACAGCGCTTACCTTCGTTTCATCGAGATAACGCGTACATTACTGGCGGAGCAGCTCGGAATGGCACTGACTGAGATGGCCGCGACGCAGAAGTATCCCGTCGTCGTTCGCACTGAAATTGATTATCGCCGCGCGGCCAAACTCGCCGACAAGCTCGTCATCGAGGGATGGCTCGACCAGGTGGCACGTGCCCGGTTTTGGTGCGCGTTTCGAATCGTTCGACCGGCCGACGGCGCGCTCATTGCCGAATGCCGGCAAACGCTTGCGCTGGTGCAAATGCCGGCGGCGAAGATTCTGCCGCTGCCCAATGAGTGGGAGCAATATCGCACCGCGTCTTGATATGAGCGCAGGCACCGGCGTATTGCGCATCGACGAAGCCTTCCTCGGTCCGCGCGCGTTGCCCCCGCCGCCGACGCGGCACGCGCTCTTCGCCATCGTCATTGCCCTCGCGGCGCTCGTTCATCTCGGCAGCATCGGGATCGGCGATCTCTACAGCGAAACCGAAGGCCAGTATGCCGCAGCCGCGCGCGAGATGCTGGGCAGCGGTCACCTGCTCATGCCGACGAACGACAGCATTCCCCGGTTGCAAAAACCGCCGCTGCTCTACTGGCTCATCATCGGCAGCTACAAACTTTTCGGCGTCAACGCCGCCGCCGCGCGCGTGCCGATCGCGCTCTCGGTCATCGTGATTACCGCACTGACTTTCGTCATCGGTGAGCGGCTGCGCGATTACTGGCGCGGATTCGCCGCGGCGATGATTTATCTCACCTGCAGCGGCACATTCGTGCTGGCGCGAATTGTCATGCCCGAGCCGTTGTTCAGCGCGCTCATTGCCGGGGCGATTTATTGCGCGCTGGCCGGTTTTCAGGAACGCAAACGGCGCGTCGTTTGGTTCGCCGGTTTCTGGATCTGCGCCGCGCTCGCTTGCCTTACCAAGGGCCCGCACGGCCTGCTTGTACCGGCCTGCACCGTCGCCGTGCTCGCGATTTTCTACCGTGAAGCGCGCATCCGTTTTCGCTCGCTCTTACGCTGGCCATATCTGGCGCTGTTCGCGCTCATCGTCGCGCCGTGGAATATCTGGATCGAAACGCATTTCAACGGTTCGTTTCATTCGCTCGTTTTTTCCGAGTGGAGCAAACATCTCCTCGGACGCTATCCCGGCGGCACCTGGTTTGACGATGTGCCGCGGCTGCAATTTGCGGTGAATCATCTCGCCTGGTGGTTCCCATGGAGCTTCGTGATTTTACCGGCCCTGTTGTTTGCCTGGCGACGCGTCATCCGCCCGCGCGAGGTCAGCTTCGAAGATGCGTTGCCGCTGGCATGGGCGGCCGTTGTTTTCATCCCAGTGCTGCTGATCGGTCAGCGGCAGGATTATTATGCGCTGAGCATGTTCAGCGCTTTCGCCCTCTGTGCCGCCATGGTCTTCGAGCGCGCGCCCAATGGCCTGCGCTACGCCGGCACAGTTTGCATCGCGGTGATGGGCGTGGCTGTCGGTCTGATCGCGCTGGCGCTTCCGGCGTTGCTGCCACCGCACGATCGCAACTGGGGCGAGACCGATTTTCGCTGGACTGCGTGGAAGGCGCTGGGCGACATGCCGGTGAGCACGTGGGCACATTTCCGCCCGCTGCTTTTCCTTACCGCGCTTGGCCTCTTCAGTGGTGCGTTTCTGACGATTCATGCGCTGCGTCGCGGACGGGAAAAGATTGCCGTCGCTGGACTTGCCGCGGGAATGATCGCGGCGGGCTTATGCATGATCAGCGCCGTCGCGCGGGTCGCGCCCTATTTCTCGCTGGCGGACGCGGCGCGATTTCTCAACGCGCGGCTGGGAGCAAACGGCGAAGTGCTTTTCGAAGGACCGCCCGGCATCGCGAGCAGCCTCGGTTTTTATTTGCAGCGTCCATTTGCGCTCGTGAATCAGCATCCCGACCCGCGTCTGCCGCTCACGGCTGAACAACGCGCATTGTTCCTCGAGCAGAGCGCCGCGCTCGAGCAATGGCGCTCGCCGCGCCCCGTCTTTCTCATTATCGAGCAGGACCGGGTGAGCCATTGGCGCGAGCTGCTCACTGACACGTTCCACGTTTATCACCAGGTGGCGACTTCCGGCACCTACGTCATCCTGTGTAATCAGATGTAATCGCCACCCTGGTTGAAAAATGAACGGGCCGCATTACCGTCGCGCTCTGCTTTATGTCACAACATCGCAGCCTCAAAGGCGCCAGCACCATCACGGCGAAACGCAATGTTCTGAAGCGCTTCGAGCGCGTCGATCTGCTCAAGAAACGCGGGCAGTGGAAGGAGCAGAGCAAAGTCATTGGTCTGCCGAAGACGAAGCCGGATATTTAATGTGAATAGTGACTGGCGATCAGTGAATGGTCTGGCCACCATTCACCAATCACTGATCACCATTCACCCATCACCACGTGCGCCTGAATCGTTTCCTCGCCGCGGCTGGTGTTACTTCGCGCCGCGGCGCCGATGAGCTTATTGCTGCTGGTCGCGTCACGGTGAATGGCAAACCGTGCACCGATTTCCATTTTCGACCGGCCGCGACCGATCATGTCAAAGTCGATGGCAAAAGTGTCCGGGCGCGTGCTGACATTTACCTCGTGTTACACAAACCGGCGGGCTTTGTCTGCACGCGACGCGATCCGCACGTGACCGATACCGTGTTTGATTTGTTGCCGCCGAAGTTCGCCTCGCTCGCTTACGTGGGACGCCTCGATGCCCAAAGCGAAGGCCTGCTCCTGTTGACCAACGACGGCGATTTCGCGCAACGGCTGACGCATCCGCGATTCAAAGTGGAGAAGGAATACCGGGTGACTTTGGACACACCGGCCCCGCGCGAGCTTTCGCAGCAATTGCTGCACGGCACTGTGCTCGATGGCAAACGTGCTCGCGCCAAACGCGTCGAACAAATCGCGCCGGCAAAACTGCGCATCGTGCTCGAGCAGGGAATGAACCGGCAGATTCGCCGGATGCTGGAGAGATTCGGGTTTCGTACGAAACGGCTCGTGCGAGTGCGCATCGGTAATCTGCGGCTGGGCGATCTGCCGCGCGGGCACTGGCGCGAACTAACGAGGCGTGAACTTAGCACCGTCATCCCGAGCGAAGCCGAGGGATCCCGTGGCGCAACTTCAAAGGTAACGCCGCGGGATTCTTCGACTCCGCTGCGCTCCGCTCAGAATGACAGAAAGAGTGCTCCGCTCGGCTCCGAATGATATTGGATAACTGCTCCGCCGTTATCACCGGCGCTTCAGCGGGAATCGGCGCTGAGTTTGCCCGGCAGCTCGGCCCGCGGGCGAAGACTTTGATTCTGGTGGCGAGAAGGGGTGATCGGCTCGATTCGCTGCGCGATGAGCTGCTGGCTATTAACCCGGCGCTATCGGTCGAAATTCGCGAGACCGATCTTTCCAATCTCGATCAGACGATGCAGCTGGCGCAATGGATCGCCGACCAACCAATCGACCTGCTCATCAACAACGCAGGCCTGGGCGATCTCGGCCCGTTTGTGAATGCCGATCCCCGGCGCGTGAATGAACAGGTGCAGGTCAATGTTCTGGCGCTGACGGCGCTGACACGCGCCGTTCTCCCGCGCATGCTCGCGCAAAGACGCGGCGGGATTCTGAACGTCAGCTCCTCCGCCGGTTTTCTTCCGCTGCCGGGTTTCGCGGTTTACGCCGCGACAAAAGCGTACGTGACCAGCTTCTCCGCGGCGCTTCGCTCGGAAAGTCGCGGCTGCGGGATTGCAGTGACTGCGCTCTGTCCCGGCCCGGTTGAAACGGAGTTTACCGCAGTGGCGCATCGCGTCTCGCGCCCGCGGCGTTACAGCTCGAGCCTCGCCCACGTGCCCGTGGAGAAAGTCGTCCGCGCCGGTCTGCGTGGGGTGGAACGGAACAAGCCGATTGTCATTCCCGGAGCGGTGATAAAAACGACGATGGCGATCACGCGGATGATGCCGTTGGCGCTGCTGCGATTAGCAGCGCGGTTCACGCAACAAAAGTGAATGCTACGGCTTGCCGCGTGACGAGTGTTTAGATCGCCGCTACAGCATCACTTATATTTGACCGAGCAGCCGTAGGGTCGCGTGTTGCTATTGGAAACTGGCTTGCCGCTCATCGATTCATCCAGCGCTACCTTTACGTAGTTGGTCGAGTTCGCGATGTCGTCGGGATTCGGTGTGGCTTTGCTGTCGATGGCGCCTTCGTAAACGATCTTGCCTTCCGGATTAATGACGAACATGTGCGGCGTGTTGCGCGCGCCATAGCTGCGGCCGGCTTTACCCTCGGGATCGAGCAGGAGCGAAGTTTGTTTTGTGTTCCAGCTCTTCATCACCTTCTGCGCCTGCTCGGGTGAGATGTTGCCTTCAGCGCCGGGGGCGTTCGAGTCGATCGTGAGCCAGACCACGCCTTTGCTCGTGTACTCGCCCTGCAGCTTTTGCATGTTGCCGCTGCCATAATGTTTCTTCACAAACGGGCACTCGGGATTGAACCATTCCAGCACGACGTATTTGCCTTTGTAATCAGAAAGCGAATGCGTCTTGCCGCCGGTATCCGGCAGGCTGAAGTCAGGCGCGGCGGAGCCGACAGCGGGTGAATCAGCCGCGTAGAGGGCGGCACTGGCGAGCGAGAGCAGAGCGATGGTGAGTGATTTCATGTTTATTGAGACACGATCGGATGATTAACGGTTTCGAGTTTTTGCAGGACGATGTTTTTGGTCAGCAATTCCGGGAAGACATACGGCTGAGCCGCGCCGCCCGGATAAAGCACATACAATGGGACACCCGGACGTCCGAATTGTTTCAACATTTTGGTAACAGCGGGGTCGCCATTGGTCCAATCGGCTTTGAGTTTAACGATCTGCCGCTGGGAGAAGGCGCTGCGGACCGCCTCGGTCTCGAGCACGGTCGATTCGTTGAATTTGCAGGTGATGCACCATTCGGCGGTGAAATCGATGAAGACGGCGTGGCCTTGTTGAAGCTCGGAGGCGAGGCGGTCGGGTGTGAATGGCTGCCAGCCGTTCGCTGCGGCGGGCGAAGCCGCCACAGATGACGCAGTGACAAATTTTTTGCCGATGAAATACCAGCCGCCGCCGAGCACGAACAGAAGCATGAGCAGGAGGGTAACGGCGCGCGCGCGTGCGGAGGCGAGCGGAGTGATGAACGCGCCTTTCATCCAGCAAGCGACGCTGAGGATGAGGAGAAAGCAGCAGGTCCAGATGAGGGCGGCGACGCCGCGTTGGGCGCCGAGCACCGAAAGAAGGAAGAGCAGCGTGGCGATGAGCAGGAAACCCATCAGCTGTTTCACGCGCATCATCCACTCGCCGGGTTTGGGGAGAAATTTCAGCCACGCTGGTTGTGCGCTGAGGATGAGATAGGGCGCGCTCATTCCCGCCGCGATGGCGGCGAACATGAGGAGGATAACGGCGGCCGATTGCGTGAAGGCGAAGCCAAGCGCGGTGCCGAGAAACGGCGCGGTGCACGGCGTGGCCAGAATCGTGGCAAAAACGCCCTGGAAAAATGAACCGGCGTTTCCGTGCGCAGATTCCGCCGCGACCGCGCGACGGCTGATCCATTGCGGCAGATTGATTTCGAAAACGCCGAAGAGATTGAGCGCGAAGACGAGCACGACCGCGCTCATGATGAGAACAAAATATGGATTGGTGAATTGCGCGGCCCACACCGGTTGCCCACCGGCCGATTTGACGAGCACCAGCACGAGCGCCAGCCCGAGAAACCAGGCAAAAATTCCTGCGATGAACGCCAGCCCGCTGCGCAAAATTCGGCCGCGACTCTGCCCGGCCTGCTGCACAAATCCGAAAATCTTAAGCGAGATAACCGGCAACACGCACGGCATCAGGTTCAAAATGAATCCGCCAACGAATCCGAAAAAGAGGAATCGCGCCAGCTCATGAAAGGGCGAAGCGTGAGCCGCGAATGCGCTTTGCTGGGTCGCTGCGATTTCCCACGCGCGGCGATTCTCGCCCTCGCCAAAAACAATCAGGCCGGGCAACGAATCGCGATTCGCGCCTTCCATCGGGACGCGAAAAACGAGGTGATCGCCTTCGCGCGATTGCAGCTGGGGATGACCGACAGCGACGTTCTCGGCCGGCGACGGGAAGAATTCCACCGCCGATGATTTGGCCAGAACAGAGCTTGTCACAGTCAGGAGCAAACCGGAACTGTCGCGCGACCACGCGGCGGAGAAATCCGCAGCCGGCGATTGCGGCAGGAGTTTCTGAAAGCGCGTGAAGAGCTCCGTGTTCGCCGGTGAATTGCTGGAGGCGACCGGCAGCGGGAGGCCGAGCGTCGCATCACCAGGAATACAAATTTTCTCGCAAACGAGCCAGCTCACTTTGGCGGCGAGCTTGACGCTGTCGCCGCTGACATTTTTTGGCGGCGTGATTTGCTGAATGAGCAAGACCTCATCGTGATAGCCGTAAATCTGAATGTCGCCCGGCTCTTGCAGCTTCAGCGGCAAGGGCCATTGGATGTCGCCCGCGCGCCAGCCTTCGGGCATTTGCCATTTGATGTCAGTGGGAATGCCGGCGTCGCCTGGGTATTTCCAGTAGGTGTGCCAGCCGGGCGCCATCTTCAGGCGCACGCCGGCGAGGAACGGCTCGCCCGACACCACCGTGCTGACATTGACGACGGCGCTCGCTTCGACGAGCTGTTTGCCCTGGTAAAGCTGCCCTTCGCCAACCGCGGCTGTGGCGAGCAGGAAACTCAGCGCGAGAAAACGCCGGGCGTTCATGTGTTTACTTATCATCGGCAACGTGCGCGGGCAACGCAGCCGGCTGATGTCCCCGGCTGAAAGTCGCCGGTCACGGTCACCTACGGAGCGGGTTGCCCGGCCCGAGAGGCGACCGCCTGCTTGAACTGCTGCAAAGTCATTGGGTGAGCGCCCGTCACTGCGGCAGTCTGTCTTCCGACCTGTTCAGTCGCACTCACGGGCGAGCCGCTGTTGTCGTAGACAATGTCCCGCCCGCCAGCGTCCTTCCGCACATGATAGCGCCCATGCATGATGCCCACTAAGGGAATGAATTGCGAGCCGTTGTTCTCCACGAAAAGCACGTCGCGATCGCCGGGTTTGAACTTCGGTGCATCAGTCACCTCCATTGTCTCGCCGGCCACGGTGCCGCCGAGCATGCGCAGGGTGATCTGCTTTTCCGGGGTTCCCTTGAAGGTGTCCTCCACTTTGAACGTGACGTAGCTGACGATGTGCCGCTGTGCGCCTTCGCCCGTCCACTCCGAGCGCACATCAGTGACAGTGCCCTGGAAAATGATTTCGGCCCGGCTGACGAGCTCGTCGAACGAAGGCGGAATGACAGTGGTGGCCGCGGCGGTACAGGCCATGACGGCAGCGATGCTGCCAGTCGAAAGACGGAATAGATTTTTCATGAGGGGAAGGTGACTTTACTCCTATTGCTTGAACCATTCAAACGCGGAGCGGTCGCATCGCGGTGACAACGCCATCGGTCAATCAAGGTCATACGCATCGACCAGTGCGATTCCGGCAGTGTTATTCGAGCCGCGCACGATGGCGGTATAATTGCCGGCGGAAAGCGTCGCGATGATAGCGGCTTCGTTGGCATTTTGCGGCCGATAACCGCTCGCGCTGATCTCGGCCGCCTGCGTTCCGGCAGCCCAGTTGTCATTGCTGTAAATCAAGGTGCCTGAGGCATTGTGCAGCTCCAGGATGGGATCGGCCAGCGTGCCCGCAAGCGAGAATGGCGGCGCGGCCATGGCCGGCCCAATGGCGCGCACGATCAGTCTCTTGGGTGAGGCGCCGGTGATGATCATGCCGCCGATGAGCACGTTATCGCCGGTGCCGACGTGCCCGCGCGTGGAAAGATTCGAGAGCCGGCTGCCGAGCGCATCCAGCTGGTACACTTCCACCAGCGCGACGCCGGTGGTGTTGCCATAGCCCCGCACCACGGCGCTATACGCACCCGGCGCAAGCGTCGCCATCAGCGCCGGCTCGCTGGCATCGGCCGGCGCGTAGCCGCTGGCTGTGAGCTGCGACACCTGGCTGCCGCTTTGCCAATCATCGTTAGTGGCAACTACCGCTCCGGTAGAATCGTGCAGCTCGAGTGTGGGATCAGCTAAAACGCCCGCGACGCCAAAGGTGGCGAGAGTGGGACCGAGCACGCGAACAACAATGCTTTTCGGGGCGGAGCCGCTAATGGTGAAGCCGCCAATCATGGCGTTATCGCCCGTGCCGACGTTCAGGCGGGTGGAGATGTTACCGAAGCGGCTGATGGCCGGTGTGGCAGCGGGAGTGGGCGTTGGCGTGGATGTCGGTGCTCCATACAACGCTTGGACTCCGGCGATGTCATCACTCGAAAGCGTTTCGCGATTACTCGTTACGGAATTCATGATGGCGTCGACGTGCTGTCCATGATCATCCGGGTGATCCAAACCGAGCGCGTGACCCAGCTCATGGATGAGCACGCGGCGGATGTCGCCGATGGCCCAGCGATTGGAGCCGTAACGCAGGGTGCCGCGGTAGGAGTCGAAACTCTGGTGCGTATTGAAAAGCACGTCGGCCTCGTTGATGACGCCGGCCGCGTCGGACCGGTAATATGTCACCGCCAACGTGCCGGAACCAAAATCCTGGCCATAAACGGTGCCGGAGAAAACGATTGCATTTACTCCATCTCCCAATGCGACGGGCGGATGAGCTCCGGGCGTGGTGCGAAATTGCAATCGCGCCATCACGGCGTCCCACGCGGCGGCGGCGGGTGCCGCTGCCGTGTCCCAGGAGGTATTCCCATCAAGCAGCGTGCGTCCGGCAGAGCCGAGACCAAGCTGAAAGGTGACGATGCTGCCGCTCGGCCACTTCTTGCCTTCGAGGCTGTAGGCAAAGCTCTGGTGAGGAACGTGGACGAAAAGGCAAAAGCAGGCCAGTTTGGCCAAGCGCCTGAACGCGCGCGCGCAGAAGATGGCCGGGAGAGAAGCGTCCATAATTACTATAAAAGCAGAATTCGTGCGCGGAAACTCGTTTGGTGCACAGAACCGCTCAGTCGCTCAGTTGGCGCGGCGAGATGCGCCCCTCACGGCACAATAAAAATCTTGTTCGTGCCTGGGTCTTTGACCTTCGTCCCGGACGCGTAGCCGGTCACGTCGATCATCGTGCCATTCGACTCAAACGGACTGTAAACAAAGCCGGGCTTTCCGGGCACCGGCTTTGCCACCGGAAACTGCGGCGCGCTTTCCGAGTTCACGACGACGTGCGGAGTACTGCGTGGCGTCGCACTGGGCGGCGGCGCGGTTTCAACCTGGCCTTCCGGAGGTGGCGAAGTAATCACGCGCTCTTGCGCCCGACCGGTATTCACCGGCGGAGGTGGCACAGATTCTGGCGGGAGCACCGCGACAGGTTGACCTTGATACACGGTGGTCGTCTCCCGCTGCGGGTAGCGGTCGCTGCGACATGCCGCCGTCACGCATGCCATTACCAAAACCACAATGGCGAAACGAGTCACTGCCGCTCTTATATCAAGCTGCGGCATGGGCGCAACTTCGCGCCGCCTCGAACTCGCGCGTGAACGAGGCAATCTTCTCTTCGTCCACAAGCCACGAGCACATCAGCCGGTAAACATCGGGCTCGATGAACTTGTAGAAGGCGCAACCGCGTTGTTCCAGCTCGCTGGCGAGTTCACTCTCCAATCGCACGAACACGGCGTTCGCGTCCGTGGGAAAAGCAATTTCCGCTCCAGCTCCAGAGAGGGCCGCGGCGAGTTTTGCTGCCATCGCATTCGCGTGCGCGCCATTCTTGAGCCAGACGTTGTTCTCGAGCAACGCAAGCCACGGGGCCGCCAGCATTCGCATTTTCGAAGCGAGCTGGCCCGCCTGTTTCGCCCGATACTCAAACTCAAACGCGAGCTGCTTGTTGAAAAAGATGACAAGCTCA
This sequence comes from Chthoniobacterales bacterium, assembly GCA_038200165.1. Classification (GTDB taxonomy): domain Bacteria; phylum Verrucomicrobiota; class Verrucomicrobiia; order Chthoniobacterales; family UBA10450; genus AV69. The sequence goes on from JBBPYF010000046.1 coordinate 37,974, forward strand.
CCCGCCGCCAATCCATTCTTCGTCCCGCCGAAACAAAGAACATCCACGCCGGCCTCCCACGTGATCTCCTTCGGCGTGCAGCGCAAGCTCGCCACCGCATTCGCGAACCGCGCCCCATCCATCTGGACCAGCATCCCGCGCGCGCGTCCGAACGTCGCAATCCGGCGAATTTCCTCCGCCCGATAGACGGTCCCGAGCTCGGTGGCCTGCGTGATGCTGATGACGCGCGGTTTGTGTGAATGCAGTTCGTGCTGCCGCCGCAGCGCTCCTTCGATTTCGCGCAAATCGAGTTTGCCGTTCGCGCCGCGCGTCGGGATAAGCTTCGAGCCGCGCGTGAAAAACTCGACCGCGCCGCATTCATCATTCTCGACGTGCGCGTGCTCGTGACAGATGACGCTGTGGAAAGGCTGGCACAATTGCGCCAGCGCCAGCGCGTTTGCCGCTGTGCCGTTGAAGACGAGGAAGACATCGCAATCCGTTTGGAAAAGCTCGCGCACGCGATCGCAGAGCTTCGCCGTCCATTGATCATCGCCGTAGGGAGCAGCAGCGCCGCGATTCGCCTCCTGCAGCGCCGCAAAAGCTTCGGGGCAAATTCCCGCGCTGTTGTCGCTCGCGAAGTCGAGACGAAATGACGTCACGAAGTGTTTTACGCGAGCTTAGCGAACGCAGCAATGCGGCACCCTCACCTCATTCCTGTCCCTGACGGAGAGGAGGAGTCCCCCCGGGGAGGGATTCGCAGCCGCCGTTACGTGCACCCGCGCAGCAGAAAAATAATGAGCAAAATCGGAATCGGGATACCGAGCAGCCACAGCAGAATATAACCGGCCGCGCCCGCTTCTTTGGTTTTCTCGCTAAATTTCATCCGTGTTCCCTCCTTGCGATTAAATCGCATGACACGCAGCGCGTGAGCGTGTGCCGTTTAGCTGCTCCGCCTCGGCGCCAGCTACAACGCACTTTGCCCAAGAGGAACCCGCGGTCTAGAATCAGCCATGAGTTTGTTGCAGGCTGAAGTCGAGCGTCGCGGCACGCGCATGTTTGCGCTGGTCGATCGCCACCCGGAATCGCTTTTTAGCAAAGCCGGATTCTACCAGCGCATGATGGAACTCTCCATGCGCGACGAGCATTTCAAAGTACAAATGTTTCGCTTCGTCGATGTGCTCGCCTCGATCCATCGGCCGAAAGATATCGTCCAGCATTTCGATGAATACCTCAGCACGGTGCGGGATGGTTTCGGGCCCGTCCTGAAACCGACAATCCGCCTTTCGCATATCTTCCCGTGGATCGCCGGCCCCTTTATGCGCTGGAACGTCTCCGGCATGGCCCGGCAATTCATCGCCGGCCGTGATCCCGAGGACGTGATGAAAACGCTGCGCAAAAAGCGGCGGCAGAAGATCGGCTTCACCGTCGATCTGCTCGGCGAAGCGGTGGTGAGCGAAGAAGAAGCGAGCGAGTACGCCACCCGGTGCCAGCAGTTACTCGAGCATCTCGCGCGCGAGACTCGCGGTTGGACTGATCCGCTGGGGCAAAACGCGGAGCTGTTCCCGGTGGTGAACGTCTCGGTGAAAATCTCCGCGCTTTATTCACAGATGAATCCGGCCGATCCGGCCGATGCCATCGCTCATCTCACGCCGAAGCTGCGCCCGATCCTGCGTCGCGCCAAAGAACTCGGCGCGTTCATTAATTTCGATATGGAGAGCTACGCGCACAAAAACGCCACGCTCGATCTTTTTAAGACACTCTTCACCGAGCCGGAGTTCATGAGCTGGCCGCACGCCGGCATCGTCATCCAGGCCTATTTGCGCGATGCGGAGAAGGATTTGCGCGATCTCATCGCCTGGGGCCGCACGCGCGGAACGCGTTTCACCGTGCGCCTGGTCAAAGGCGCCTACTGGGATTACGAGCGCATCAAAGCGCAGCAGAACGGCTGGACCATTCCGGTCTGGCAGCAGAAGCCGGAGAGCGACGCGAATTACGAAAAGCTCACGCGTATTCTGCTGGAGAACGAATCAATCGTCACTTCCGCGTTCGGCTCGCATAATGTGCGCTCCATCGCGCACGCCCAGGCGCTGGCGGACGAGCTCGGCATCGACAAAAGCCGTTTCGAATTTCAGCTGCTCTACGGAATGGCGGGGCCGATCAAACGCGCGCTGGTCGAGCTCGGCTATCGCGTGCGTGAATATTCACCGGTGGGCGAGTTGCTGCCTGGCATGTCGTATCTCGTTAGGCGGCTGCTCGAGAACACGTCGAATGAAGGATTTTTGCGGGCCAGGTTTTCCGACAATGTCTCTGCCGCGGAGTTGCTGCAGGACCCGCGTGAATTGGTAAATGGGGCGACGCCAACAACCCCGGTCATCCCGCCCGAATTCGAGGGTTCCCCTGGAAGTCACCTTCACGCTTTCGCCACGCGATCCCTCGACTTCGCTCGGGATGACGGGTTGAGCGGCCGCAATGGCGCCACCCGCGAGACTCCGTCAGGCGACACCTACGCGAACGCGGCCCTGGTGAATTTTGTTCATCGTGAGTCGCAGGAAAAATTGCGCGAAGCGTTGCGTGATGTGCGCGGCCGCCTCGGACAAAAATACCCGCTCACCATCGATGGCGAGAAGGTTTGGACGCAGAAGTTTCTGCCGTCGGTCAATCCGAGTCGACCGAATGAGATTGTCGGCTCGATCGCGGAAGCGGGACTTCCGGAAGCAGAGCGCGCGGTGAAAGCGGCTCGGCGCGCATTCGGCGCGTGGAGCCGCACGTCGTATGAAGAACGTTGTCAGCTGCTCGAACGCGCGGCCGCCATTCTCGATCGGCGACGTTTCGAGCTTTCCGCGTGGGAAGTTTTCGAAGTCGGCAAAGCCTGGGCCGAAGCCGATGGCGACATTCGCGAGGCCACGGACTTCTGCCTCTTTTACGCGCGGCAAATGCGGCTGCTCGGCCGCCCGCGCCTGACCCAACACGTGCTCGGTGAAGAGAGTTACCAGCATTACTGGCCGCGTGGCGTCGCGCTCGTCATCGCGCCGTGGAATTTCCCGATCGCGATATTGTGCGGCATGGTGACGGCCGCGCTCGTCACCGGCAACACTGTCATCATGAAAGCGGCCGAGCCGTCAGCCGTGCTTGGCGCGCTCTTAATGGAGATCTTCGAGGAGGCGGGCGTTCCGCCGGGCGTGCTCAACTTCCTGCCCGGGCGCGGCAGCGTCATCGGCGCGCACCTCGTCGATCATCCCGATGTGGAGATGATCGCATTCACCGGCTCGCGCGAAGTCGGTTTGAGCATTTGGGAATCGGCCGGCAAAACGCGACCGGGTCAGCGTGAGCTCAAACGCGTCGTCTGCGAGATGGGCGGCAAAAACGCCGTCATCGTCGATTCCGACGCCGACCTTGATGAGACAATCGTTGACACCATTTACTCCGCCTTTGGTTATCAGGGGCAAAAATGCTCGGCCTGTTCGCGCTTGATCGTGCTCGAGGGAAACTACGACCGTGTGATGCGGCGATTGCTCTCGGCGGCGGCGAGTCTGCGCGTGGGAAATCCGGAGGAGCCGGGCATTACCGTCGGTCCGGTCATTGACGAGCGATCATACCAGCGAATCCTGCAGGTGATCGAAACCGGTAAAACGGAAGCGACGCTCGCGTTCCAGGCGAAGACCGTGCCGGAGAAAGGCTACTTCATTCCGCTAACCATCTTCACTGACGTGAAGCCGGAAATGACCTTAAGCCAGTGCGAGATTTTCGGCCCGGTGCTGAGTGTCCTTAAGGCGCGCGACCTCGACGACGCGATCAGGATTGCCAATGATACCGACTATGCGCTCACCGCCGGCTTTTTCTCGCGCAGTCCGGCCAACATCGAGCGGATCAAAGCCGAGCTGGTCGCGGGCAACGTTTACGTCAATCGCTCCTGCACCGGCGCGGTCGTCGGCCGCCATCCCTTTGGCGGATTCAAAATGAGTGGCGGCGGCACCAAAGCAGGCAGCGCAGATTATTTGCTGAACTTCTTCGTCCCGCGCGTTGTTACGGAAAACATCATGCGGCACGGCTTCGCGCCGGAAAGCACGCCGGAATATCGGCGGGAGTTTTTAGTTCGGAAGAATCGCGACGGAAAAGGCCGCGCAAAGCGTCGACGGTCATAGACCGCCGCTACAGGAGCGGTTAATGATCGAGTGGATGACCGCGCAGCAGCAGTTTGACCACGCTCACCACCATGTAGCCAACCGGCCAGGCCGCGGCCAGCACCATGACCGCAAACACTGCCATCTCTTTGGCGCGCTCGCGCGCTGACTCGAGCAGGAACTCGCGCGTGAAATTGTGAAACCGGCGGCGATCGGATTCGCCTTCGTCGCCAAAGGGCGACCAGAAGCCACGCCAGCGCGTCAGGTCGGACTGGAAAGAGAAATCCGTCCGTGGAAATCGCGCGCCTTCGCTCGGACCAGCCGGCTTCATCGATTTGCTTGTTAGCCGGAAAGATGCCACAATGCGCGGCATTGCAAAGCCCGATGCGCCGCGACACTCACACAGAGGTGAATGTCGCGGACGCTCAGAACGCTGTGACGTAGTTACTTCAACAACGCGCCAAGTGCGCGCAGCATCGAGACGATCGGCCAAGCCGAAACCGCAACGATGATGCCGAAGAGCGTAAGCTCCTTCAGGTAATCGCGCGGAGTTTCCTTACCGAAGAACTCGCCGCTGAGCCGGCGAAACCGGCGCAGCTCCGCCCGATTCGAGACCGGAAATGAGCTGCCGCGGATGTCGGCATGAAAGTTGGAAGTGAACTGCGGAAATTGCCGTGGCGCGCCGTCGATAAATTCATCGCGGCCGCTCGTGCCTGTCGATTTGTAGGTAGTTTTCATATGTTGTTTTTTTCTGCGTCGACCTTGGTCGGCGATATGCGGCTCCAGACGCCGGAGCCCGCAGAGTATTTCAATTGCGCAGCGGCCTTAGGAGAACAGGCGCGCGCGAGAAAAATCAAATGCGCTTACTGCGCGCATTACTCGCTTTTTCATTGTTCACAACGATTGCACAAAGCAGCTGTTTTGTCCAATGGTTAATGACGTTAAGCTTTGCAAATGGCTGAACATCAGCATTTTCAGCCAGTTTACGAATTCATCCAACGAATGATCTTGTCATGCGCGATGGTGAGGACGCTGACGTGATCAGCGCCTGAGATCGCGAAGAACTCGACGAAGGGAAACCGCTGCGCCAGCTCCCGGCCCATGCGCACGGGAACGACTTCGTCCGCCGTACCGTGAAAGATTGCGATCCGCGTCCCGGGATTGCGCTGGCGGATTTTCTCGATGCTCGCGCGATTGTCGTAGTTCTCGATGAGCAAACGCGAGAATGGACTGCTAACAAGGCGCGCGGCTTCTTCGCGCAAAGTGGTGAACGGCGCGATGGCGACGACGCGCTGCACATGGTGGTGGACAGCGAAATCAAGCGCGGCCGCTGCACCGAGCGAATGTCCGATTGCGCAAAGCCGCGGCTCGACTTCGTCTCGGGAGAGACCGAGCCGTTTCGCGAGCGCATCCAAGGCTGCATCCGCCGAGGCCCGCGTGCTGGCGATGCTCGCGTAACCGGCCGACTTACCGTAACCAGGATAATCGATGAGAACGAAGGCGTCGCCGCCGTTGGGATAGCCGGCCAGAATGGTTGTCCAGTCGAGCGCGAGCGAACCGTTTCCGCAGAAGGCGAACCAGATTCGCTGAGGCAAAGCAGTGGCGTCCCGCGCTGGAATGTAAAACGCAGTCTGCTCGCCAAATGGCAGCGAGTAACGCAATTCTTCGCCGCTGACCGGGAGCGCGTTCGCGTAGCTCGCATCGTAAGGGCGCGGATGATAAATGAAGGCGTGTTGTTTGAGGTAAAGAAGCGCGGCGACTGCGATCAACAGCAACGTCACAACGACGATGCCGCGCATGGCAGGCGAGGAAAGCGCATGACGCACGCTGTAGCACATCGCGCGCGCTTGTGAACGATTGAGCGCGGCATACGGCTCGCGCTACACTGCAACTAAGATGCTCTACGTTGTCGCCACGCCGATTGGGAATCTCGGCGACATTACGCTGCGCGCGCTCGAGGTCTTGCGATCAGTCGACGCCATCGCGGCCGAAGACACACGGCATTCCGGCATGTTGCTCCGGCATTTTCAAATCCACAAACCGCTCATCAGTTTTCACGAGCACAATGAAGCCATGCGCACGGCGCAGCTGGCGGAGCGACTCGCTGCCGGTGAAAACATCGCGCTTGTCACGGACGCCGGAACGCCCGCGCTTTCTGATCCGGGCGCGCGACTGATCCGCGAATGCATTGCGCGCGATCTGCCGTTCACGATTCTGCCGGGCGCCTCGTCCATCCTGGCAGCGCTGGTCGGCTCCGGATTCGACGTTGGGACGTTTTGTTTCCGCGGCTTTCTTCCAGTGAAAAGCGGCAGGCGCGAGCGCGAGTTGCGGGCGGCGGCGGACCGGAACGAGACGACGATTTTCTTCGAATCGCCGCATCGATTACTCAAAAGCCTCACTGCCTGCATCGCGGTCATGCCCGAGCGGCAACTCTGCGTCGCGCGCGAGCTGACGAAGAAATTCGAGGAATTCCGCCGCGGCACTGCGGCCGGACTGCTGGCGCATTTCACGGCGCATTCGCCGAGAGGCGAGATCGTGCTGGTGGTCTCAGGCGGCGCGAAGTGAATCGTGCACTTTGAGCCAAACGAAGAATCTCTCGCATTCTCCCCCTTGTCATTCTGAGCAGAGCGAAGAATCTCTCACTGAATGAATCGGAGATGCTTCGCCCTGCTGACCGTGACAGTGCTTCTGATGCCGCTGATCGGTGAAGCACAGCAACTCGCACCCCCTCTTTCACCTCCTATTCAAAGTGCATCACCTGAAGCTCCTCCTGTCCCGCTCGATGAAAACATCGTGCCAACCTTCGAGACGCAAAAGCTCGCGCGCACTTACACGCTCGATATCCCGGCGCCGCGAGGACAGATCACAGATCGCAACGGCACCCCGCTGGCCCAGAATCGTCTGAGCTACAATCTCGCCATCACCTTCCCCACGCCGCTTGAATTTAACGACACACAGGCGCTCGATTTCGCGCACCAGCGGATCGCCGCCGCCTCGAAGCTGATCGAGCGCCCGATCCACATTGCTGATGAAGCGATCCTGCGGCATTATCACAATCGGGGGATTTTGCCGCTGGAGATCGCGAACAATCTTTCCGGCGAAGAATACGATGGGGTGAAGAACCGGCTGCCGCCGGAGATGACGCTGCGGGGAGTTTACCTGCGTGTTTATCCGCACGGGAAAGTTGCCGGGCAGATCGTCGGCTACAGCGGGCGCACCGGGCGCAACCCGGATGGCATCATCGACAATCACGAGACGCTTTGGCCGGAAACGGAAGGGCGCGAGGGAATCGAGCAGACGTTTAACGCGATGCTCGCGGGCAAACATGGCGAATTCAAAATGACGTTCGACAAAGATGGGCGGAAGACGTCGGAGAAAATCGCGGCACCGCCGGTGCCGGGCCACACTGTCGTGACGACGCTCGATTTGCGCCTGCAGGAGCTGGCGGAGAAAGCGCTCGAGAAAAAAGCGAAGCGCGGCGCCATCGTTATCGTCGATCCCAACAGCGGCGATGTCCTCGCGCTTGCCTCATGGCCCGATTACGACCCGAATCTTTTCGTGCCCTCGATTTCGGCCGATAAATTCAAAGCGCTGCAGAATGATCCTGACATCCCGCTACTGCCGCGCGCCTTCCGCTCGGCCTACCCACCGGGCTCAACCTTCAAAGTCGCCGTCGGCGTTGCCGCGCTCGAGAGCGGTGCGGTCACGGCCAACGATGAATACCAATGCGTGCCGTCACTGGACATCGGCAATCTGACTTTTCACAACTGGAAAAAATCCGACCGCGGCTTTTTGAATTTCGTTCAGGCGCTGACGGAATCGTGCGACACCTGGTTCTACCAGGTCGGGATCAAAGTCGGCGCGCAGCCGATCATTGACTGGGCGCAAAAGCTCGGCTTCGGCGCGAAGTGCGGCATTCCCATTCGCGGCGAAGTGGAAGGGCGCGTGCCTACCGATCAATACATGCGCGCGACGCATGGGCGGAAATTGCTCAATGGCGACATCGCGAATCTCTCTATCGGCCAGGGCGACACGCTGGTAACGCCGTTGCAGATGGCGCAGGCGATGGGCACCGTGGCGAACGGCGGCACGTTTTATCAGACGCGGCTCGTGCAGCAGGTGCAAACGGTCGATGGCGGGATCGTCACTGCCTACAACGTGCGCGAAAAACGAAACCTGAACCTTTCTGAGTCGACGATTGCGCAATTGCGGACCGGGATGATCAATGCGGTGAATGGCGCCGCGGGAACGGCGCACGCGGCCAGCCTCGATAACGTGGAAGTCGCGGGCAAGACCGGCACGGCGCAGTGGGGGCCGAAGAACAAAGAACGCACGGCCGCATGGTTCGCTGGATATTTGCCGGCGGACAATCCGAAGTACGCCTTCGCCGCGCTTTACGAGGGCGACGTCGGAGTGAAGTCACACGGCGGCACGGTCGCCGCGCCGCTCATCGCGCAGATTTTCAAAGACGTTTACAAAGGTGAGATGGTGGCAAATGGCCGGCGCAAACGGCGCCCCTCGCCGGATGAACAGCAAGCCGAGCCGGAGATTCGCCGCGCGCTGCCGGTCACGGAGGAGGACTCCGGCGATTAGGCTCCGTCATTCCGAGCGAAGTCGAGGAATCCCGTAGCGTTAAGCTTAAAGGTGACTTCCGCGGGATCCCTCGACTGCGCTTTCGCTGCGCTCGGGATGACAAAGCTACGCTGCCGTTTCCGCCGGCAATTCCATCGTGCCTTTGAACTTCGGCGCGTCTTCTTCAATGCCAAAATTTTCGGCGTAAAGCTCCGCGACGCGTTCCGTCTCATCACTTGTGAGCGGCGGCGTTTCCGGAGTGTTGGCGAATTCGACCAGCTGTTCTTCGTTATAAATGTTCGGCAACGTTGACGCGACGAGATCATCGCCGAGCAGCCATTGCAGCGCGGCCTGGCCGAGCGTGCGATCGGCATTCTCCAGGAACCGGAGCTGATCGACCTTCTTCACACCGTTGAGTAACCAGCTGCGCGGACGATGCGCGCGATGATCGCCCGGCGGGAACACAGTCTCGGCGGTATATTTTCCCTCAAGCATCCCGCTCGAGTGCGGCACCCGGATGAGGAACATCATGTCCTTGCCGCCGTCGCGCGCCGCTTCGTGCAGGGCGCGGCCGGGATGTTGCTCCAGCATATTGTAAATGTGCTGCACGCTGGTGAAATCGCGCTCGCGGATGGCGTGGATTCCTTCGTACATCCAGCCGATGGCCGGCCCGAGCGCGATGCCGTAGTAGCGGATTTTCCCGCCGCGCTGTAATTGCGCGAGGGTCTTCCAAACTGCGTCGTCCTCCACCTGCTCCATGCGGATGTTGTGCAATTGCAGCAGGTCGATTCGGTCGGTCTTCAACCGCTTCAGCGCTGCGTCCGTCGCGCGCGTGATCGCCTCGGGCGAAAAATCCTGCGGGATCTCGCGCTGGCCGCGCCCGCGCGCTTCTCCATGCGTAACAAAATCGTAGCCAACCTTCGTGGCGACGACGATTTCATCGCGCTGTTTCGGGAACGCTTTCGCGATGTATTCCTCGCTTAAGCCGTTGCCGTAGGTATCGGCGGCATCGAACAGCGTGACGCCGAGATCGAACGCCTTGTGCATGAGCGCGAGCGCTTCGCCTTCCGTATATTTGCCCCACCAGCCGGTCGAGATTGTCCACATCCCGAACCCGACTTCGCTCACCCTGAGATCGGTGTTTTTGAAAGTGCGGAAGCGCATCGCGCAAAGTTAAGCGTTCACCAACACCACGTCCATCCTGTCATTTCGAGCGAAGCCGCTTGCCACGCCGTAGTGCAACGAAGGCGGGAGAAATCTCTGATCCTCGCTTCACACTGCGCGCGTGATGAAACAAATATTGCTGCGCGTATCCGCCGTGCTCACCGAAGTAATCGGCGGCAAATTGCGCAAGCATTCGCGGCGTCACATTTCGTTTGCGTTTGAAATAACTCTGTCGCAGCACGCGTTCGATCCACACATCGACGGGAAATGCACCGATGCGTTCGTAGGCAAAGAGCATCACGCAATTTGCCACCTTCACACCCACGCCGGGCAACTGGCATAGTTGTGCGCGTAATTCTTCATCGCAAAGCGCGCTCCACGCCTCCAGATCTGCTGCGCCCGAAGCAACGCGCTTCGCCGTCGCCAGCACATTCTTTGCCCGGTACCCGAGCGCACATTCCCGCAACTCTCTTTCCGTCGCACCTGCCAGCCGTTCCGCGCCTGGGAAATCATATGTAGTTATACGACATATCATAAGCCTTCGCCCATAGCGTTTGCGCAGCGCGTGCGAGATCTGGCGGATGTGCGCCACCTGCTTCATCGACGAACAGATGAAGGTCGCGAGACATTCCCATTTCGGTTGACGCATGATGCGCAAGCCGCGGCAGAAATCGCGCGCCGCATTCATCGTCGGATCATCCGGAAAGGAACCGCATATCTTCTGGAGCGGATGATCCAGCGCAAAGTACCGCGCCACAACTTTGGGGAGCACACGCGGCCCGCGTGTTGGCGACGGCGGCCCGCCGTCGCGGACTTTCATAACGTTCCCGCGCTGCTCCACAAACACGGCCAAATTCCCAATCGTCCCAGTAAATCCGCTCCCGCATTTCTCCCAATGAAACACCTGCCCGGAGTTCAGCGTCTTCTCCAGATCAAAATCCGGCGCCGCAATTTGGATGGGTTTTGACACAGAACTTTAGCCACAGATTAACACGGATGAAACACAGATGATTTTGCTTCCGAAAATCTGTGTGCATCTGTGTGCATCTGTGGCTTAAGTCAGCGCCGATGCATTCCCGCCTCGCCATCGACGCGCTCGTTCTCGTCGCCTACTTCGCGGGCATCGTCGCGCTCGGTTTATGGGCCGGTCGCCGCAATCGAAATCTGGAAGATTTCTCCCTCGGCTCGCGCTCGATCCCGTGGTGGGCGGTGCTTGCCTCGATTATCGCTGCCGAAACTAGCGCCGCCACGTTTCTCGGCACGCCGGCCGAAGGTTTCAAAACGCGAGGCTATTTTTACGGTCAGCTCGCCATCGGCACTGTGCTCGCGCGCATCATCATCGCCTTCACTTTTATCAAGCCCTACTACGCCTATCGCGTGCAGAGCGTTTACGAATTCCTGACCGTGCGCTTCGGCACGAAAACAAAAAACATGGCCAGCGGCATCTTCCTGTTCACGCGCGTGCTGGGCATCGGCGTCCGCCTTTATCTCGGTGGCGCGATCATGGTCGTGATCTGGCGTTATCTCTTTCCGTCATTGCCGGTGAATCTGAACACGTATGTCTGGGGCATTATTTTCGTTACTGTCATCACCACCATCTACACCGCCGTCGGCGGCATCAAAGCTGTCGTCTGGACCGATCTGATCCAGGCCATCTTGATGTTCAGTTCGGTCATTTTCGCAATCGTTCTGCTGCTGCGGAACATCCCTGGCGGCTGGGAAACGGTGAAAACAAATCTCGGTGGCCTTGGAAACGTGAAACTCTTCCAGACGGGCTGGAATGGCGCGCTGCCATTCGGCCCGGCGCTGAAAGCGATGCTGGAAGAACCGTACACCATCTTCGCCGCCTTCATCGGGTCCACGCTCCTCACCATGGCGACGCACGGCACCGACCAGGACATGGTGCAGCGCATGTTAACCGCGCCCGACCCGCGCAAATCTCAGCTCTCTCTCATCCTTAGCGGCCTGATGGATTTGCCGATCGCGGCGGCGTTTCTCACCGTCGGCATTCTGCTTTCGGTCTACTATGCGGTCGTGCCCGATCCGACATTGCCCGCAGCCGACAATGAGATTTTCGGCCATTACATCGTGCGCGAGATGCCGGTCGTGATGCGCGGGCTCATCGTCGCCGGCGTGTTCGCCACGATGATGGGGTCGACCTCCGCGGCGCTCAACGCTCTCGCCACAAGTTTCACAAAAGATTTTTACCTCCCCTACATCAGCCCAGCCGCAACCGACCGTCAGGCCATTCGCGCGGCCCGCATCGCCACTGCCGTGTTCGGCGTTTTGATGATCCTGGTCGCGACCGTGGCGGCGAACGCCGTTCTGCACGACGCCAAGCTGACTATTATTCCGATTGCCATCGGCATTCTGGGTTACACCTACGGGGCGCTGGTAGCCGTTTTTCTCCTGGGAATGCTGACGCGAACTCGCGGGCGCGACGGCCCCAATGTCATCGCCATGATTTGCGGCATCGTTTCCGTACTCGTGCTGTGCAAAGTCTCGATTCCGGGCACGGGTCTGAACTTCGGCGCATTCATGCCGGTGTGGTGGCCGAGCATCTCGTGGCCATGGTTTGTCTTTGTCGGCTGCGTCGTGACGCTGGCCATCAGTGTTCTTTTCCGCACGCCGCAGACTCAAATCGCAGCTGCCGAAGCACACATCGCCAAAGCATGATCAACTGCGGACCAGCTGCCACTGCTCGGCCAATCCGCGACGCGCGACCTCGTCGTCGAGCAATGCGAGATCGACATCTGTTACCGCGAGCATCCCGGGAATATCGCGAAGATGTTTCTCGCCCTCGCGAAAAAATTCCAGCTTGGAAATGATCACGTATTCTGGCGGGGCGATGAAAACAGGCACATCCGATCGTCTCATGATGGATGAGATTGAAGTGGCCGCGCTCTGGTCTGCTTGCTTCCTGCTCGATGACATCGGGAGGCGGACAATAAAAATGGCGCTCGTCGAAAAAGCGCGAAAAACGATTTGCGTGCGGCCTCTGAATTAAGGCGATTGCGTCAATGTCGTGCGTGGTCCGAAACTCGCCGTAGGCGTTCGATGCAATCGATTCGACAGCAGCCCACGGCGCGCCGACCGCATTTAGCCCCGGCGCAAATATCGCGAGCGGATTAGCTCCAGGCATTGCGCACGAATTCGCGCAGTGCGGCTGCGATCTGCTCCTCCGTTCAGTCGGGGTGTTCCACGCGAAGCATGATCGCGTGCAGCTCGCGCGCCTGCGCGATAAAGTTCAGGCTCAAATCGAGCCGGCGCTGCAGCGACATTTTTCGGAGCGCTTTCACCTGCTCGGGATGAAGGTCGCCTTCAACGAACATAGCCCGAAATTAGCCGAGCTTTGTTTGCGCCGCGAGCTTGAGTCCCAGTTCCCGCAACTGGCGCTCGTCAACTTCAGCCGGTGCCGCCGTCATCAGTTCCTGGGCGCGATTATTTTTGGGAAATGCCATGACGTCGCGGATGGAATGCTCGCCGCAAAGGAGCATGACGATGCGGTCGAGGCCGAATGCGATGCCGCCGTGCGGTGGCGCGCCGAGACGGAAGGCGCGGAGCAAATGGCCGAACTTCGCCTGCTGTTCTTCCGCGCTGATGCCTAGGGCGCTGAACATTTTCGCCTGCAATTCCGGCTCGTGAATCCGGATGCTGCCGCCGCCGATCTCGACCCCATTTAGCACCACATCGTAAGCTTCGGCGCGGACTTCGCCGTAGCGTTTCTCCTCGAGCAACGGCAGGTCTTCCGTCTTGGGTCGCGTGAACGGGTGATGCACCGCGTTCCATTTGTTCTCCGCCGCGTCGAACTGCATGAGCGGGAAATCGGTCACCCAGAGCCAGTCGAGTTGCTCTGAACCAGCAGTGAATTTCTGAATTTCGGCGATGCGCAGCCGGATGCGGCCGAGCACTTCGCACGCGATCTCCCATTTGCCGGCGCCGAACAAAACCAGGTCGCCTTCTTCGATCTGAAGTTTGGATTGCAGCGCCGTCTTCTCAGCCTCCGAGAAAAATTTCACGATGGGCGATTTCCATTCGCCGTTCTCGACCTTGATGAAAGCGAGGCCTTTCGCGCCGAATGTCTTCGCGATGTTGGTGAGCTCATCGACCTGGCCGATGGTGATGCCGGCGAACTTTTTCGCGTTGATCGCTTTCACCACCCCGCTCTCCTCGAGCGCGCCGCGGAAGAGCTTGAACTCGCTCGCGCGAAAGACATCGGCGAGGTCGACCAGTTGCATGGCAAAACGCCGGTCGGGCTTGTCGCTGCCGAACGTATCGATCGCTTCGCGATAGCTCATGCGTGAAAATGGCGTCGGCACTTCCACGCCGCGGGCTTGACGGAAAATTGCGGCCAGCATTCCCTCGGTCAGCGCGTAAATGTCATCGGGCCGGATGAACGATGCTTCGATGTCGATCTGGGAAAATTCCGGCTGGCGATCGGCCCGCAGGTCTTCGTCGCGAAAAGCTTTGGCGATTTGGAAATATTTTTCCAAGCCTGCGACCATGAGCAGTTGTTTGTATTGCTGCGGCGCCTGGGGCAGGGCATAGAATTTCCCGGGCGCGAGCCGGCTAGGGACAAGGAAATCGCGCGCCCCTTCCGGCGTGCTGCGGCTTAGAATCGGAGTCTCCACTTCGACGAAACCCTGCGAGTCGAGATACTGCCGCGTCGCCTGAGTGGCGCGATGGCGGATGCGCAGATTGCGCGCGAGCCGCGGCCGGCGCAGATCGAAGTAACGATAGGTCAGCTCGAGATCTTCGTTGCTCAACTCGCTGTCGAGTTGGAAGGGAAGGTTCTCGGCGCGGTTGAGAATTGCGAGTTCATGCGGAATGACTTCGATTGCGCCGGTGGCGAGTTTCGGGTTTTCCGTTCCCGGCAAACGCGCGGCCACTCGGCCGGTGACCTGAAGGACGTCTTCGCCGCGCAGACTGTGCGATTGCTTTGCCACCTCCGCGTTTTCTTCCGGGCGAAAGACGATTTGCGTGAGACCTTCGCGATCGCGCAGGTCGATGAAAATGACGCCACCGTGATCGCGCGTGACGTTGACCCAGCCGGCGAGCTTGACCTCGCGGCCAATGTCCGAAGAGCGCAATTCGTTGCAGTGGTGGGTGCGATAAGTCGTCATTCTGGGCGAAGTCGAAGGAATTCGGTTCCGTCATCCCGAGCGAAGCCGAGGGATCCCGTCGCGCAAGCTTAAAGCTAACTTCACCGGGATCTCTCGACTTCGCTCCGCTCCGCTCGGGATGACAAGCATTGCCGCGCGATGTGCGCAAGCAACTGTTCGCGGGCAACGAGCACCTGTTCACCAGACGTGAGGTCCTTCACCGCGATCGCCGGCCATTCGTCACCGAACAAAATCGCCAGTCGCGCGCCCCGTGCTTCGGCAGTGTGGAACTGCTTTGGAATGTTCATCGCGTTGAGCGGATACTCGACACGCCAACCGTGGTCGCGCAGCTCTTGCACAATCGCGCTGGCATCGGCGCGCCGATCGGGCTTGGCGATGACGGCGAAAATGTCGACCGCGCGATCGCTCGCGAGGGCGGATTCCATCTGAGCGCGAGCTGTTGGATTGGCGCGGATCATTTCACCGAGCACGACATCACCAATGGCAAAGCCGAGCGCGGGCAGCGACACGGCCCCGTCGCTAAGCTGCGAGACGAGTTGATCGTAGCGGCCGCCACCGGCGATGGCGCGAAATTTCCCGGCGCGATCGAACACTTCGAAAACGATGCCGGTGTAATAAGCGAGGCCGCGCACGATGCGCACGTCCACTTTGGCGAAATCAGCAAGACCCCGCGCGCGCAGGTTTTCGAGGATGCTGTTGAGCTTCGCGCTTTCGCCTCCCTTGGCCAGAATCCCGAACACCGGATCGGCCAATGCGCCGAGCTTCTCCGTCGTATTTTCGCGCGGCTCGCGCTCCGATTTGTCGATGGCCTGCAGCATTTCTTCCCAGCGTTCTTCCGGCACGCGTTCGCTCTTGAGAAACTCCGTCCAGAATTCCCGATCGGAAATTCTAACGACGAAATCCTTGGCGCTAAAACCAATGGCCCGGACGACATCGATGACGAGCGCGATCAGTTCCGCATCCGCTTCGCGCGACGCTTCACCGATGATGTCGCAATTGAGTTGAAAATGTTCGCGCAACCGTCCGCGCTGCGGGCGCTCGTAACGAAAGACCTGCGGGATTGAGAACCATTTCAGCGGCTTGCGAAAATCGCGGTGATGCGTTGCGACGATGCGCGCCAGGGTGGGCGTCATTTCTGGGCGAAGCGCGACGGCGCGTTCACCTTTATCGACGAAATCGTAAAGTTGCCGCACGATTTCGTCGCCGGACTTCTTTTTGTAAAGGTCGAGCTCCTCGAGCAGCGGGCCATCAAACTCGACGAAGCCATAGCGGCGAGCGACCTCGCGCCATTTGGAAAAAATGTAGTTTCGCTCCGCGCAGGCCGCGGGCAGGAAATCACGAAAGCCGGTGAGAGGCATACATCTAGCTGTGAATAAAGGCTGGGCTGGAAAAGTCGAAGCCCAGCACGACGGAGAGCATCCGTTTAACCAAAGCAAAGAACAAACATGAAACAAAACAGACTAATGAAAATCCTGGCGGCGGGAGCTGCTGGCGCGCTCGCTCTGGGCACAGTTTTCGCCCAGGAGAGCTCAACCACGATGACCACCACTGCCCCGGGTGGCGAAAGCACCACCACCACTTCCACCGTCAGTGGCTCGGGCGTGATCACGGCCTACACGCCGGGATCGGATTACATCTCATTCCGCTCCGAGACAAGCGCGGCCCCGGCGAAGTATTATTACACAAAGAAGACTGTGCTGGTGGACCCTGACGGGCGCACGGTCGAATGGTCGGCGCTCAAACCCGAGATGCCGGTGACCTACACCTACGTGAAAGAGGGCGATCGCATGGTGGTAACCAAAGTCACCCTGGCGAAACCGGTGGTGACGGAGAAGGAGACCACGACGACGACGACGACTCATCCCTAAAAACGGTTGTTGCTCCTCAGAAGGAGATTTGCGCCCGCCAGGTTCCTGTCGGGCGCTTTTTTTGCCGTCCGACCGAGGCTTTGCGGAATCGCGATGGCTCTATGTGTTTACTATCGCCTGTGATTGCGACCGAAGTGAGGAATGTCTAGCTGTTTGTGCAAAGCAAATAATCAGAGATGTCTCCCGCCGCGGCGGGTAACTGTTCCGCTTGACATGACAAGAAGTCTACGCGTCTGGCTCGGCCAGCTCTGCGTCGGTGAAATCGGTGCGGGCGTCGAAGTAGAGAAGGACGAACGCAATTCCAAAAAGCGGTCGCACGAGCGCGTGCAGCAGGCTGGCGACGACGGCGCTCGCGATCAACATCGCGTCTGGTGTTTTCGCCGCATTAAGGGTTTGCAGGACGCCAAGCATCTGTTCGGGAGAAGAGACGTTCTGCAATTTCGAGAGCACGAAGGGAACTTCGGCGCCGGAGCTGAGCCCAAGCACAAGAAGCAGCCAAAGCGAGGCGAGAAGTGCGCCACGCCAGAGCGGACGGTCGCGTTTTTGCGCGCGGCGCTGGCTGCGGGCGAGCGTTTTGCTTTCGTAAATGACGGCTGTGCCATCCAGGTTTGAAACAACAGCGGATTGCTGCCAGAAGAGAAAGTTCACGAAGAGACGCGCCACCATCATGACCTGAATGGCAAGGAGCCCGAGCGCGAGCAGGATCGCGGGAATCGTCGGGCTCGCGGTGATGAGACTGAGGATGGCGAGGATGGGAATCGCGGTCCAAAAAAAGTAGCTGCCGTAAACGATGAGGCCGAGCCGCGCGAAACGCGGAAAGAAATTCGCGGCGCGCCGGAGTAATTCCCGCACGTGGACTTTGCGTCCTTCGAGCACGTCGAGCGAGGCGATTTGAATGCCGGCGAGAAAAATTGGCCAATTGATGACAACAAGCACGGCCGCGAGCAGAGCAACGAGATTGGCGGGAGTGAGACCCGCTGCGCTGGGGCTGCGCGGAAAGATTCCGTAGGCCGGCGACGTTAGCTCAAAGGCGAAGGTCGGTATCGCCACCAGCAACGCGACGCAGAAAAACGGCAGGAAGGCTGATCGGTAAATGCGAAAGCTGTCGCGAATGATTTCGCCAAATGTGCGGCGACGGGCGAGCGGATGCCGGTTGGTCGGCGGCAGCGGCGGTGGCGCGAATAAGCCGGGAACGGCGGCGGCCGTAGTCCAGGCGGTGTCTGTGTCGCGACGGACTTCGTTTGAAGGGAGGAGGCGCCCTTCGCCTTTCCATTCCGCGAGCGTATCGAGCCCGACGGGGCCATATTCCTTTCCCTCGACGCGCACGATCCATTCCTCCGGCATGCCGAGATGTTACGTCATCGCGGGCGAAGTCGAGTGGTTGTCTTCCGAGCGCAAGCCGAGGGATCCCCGCCACGATAACTTTGAGGTGACTTCCGCGGGATCCCTCGACTTTGCTCGGGATGACAACGGGAGCGCTTGCCCTTTAGACGCGCGACGGAATAGTTTCGGGCGGGCATGAAGCTGCTGCTGATCGACGGCCACTATTACGTTTACCGTTCCTTTTTCGCCATCCAGGGGCTGAGCAACTCGCGCGGCGAGCCGACGAACGCGATCTTCGGTTTCACAAAAACGGTGCGGTTGATGATGAAGCATCTTCAGCCGGAATTGGGCGCAATTTTCTGGGATGAAGGTCTGCCGCAGCGGCGGGTCGAGTTGCAACCCGCATACAAAGAGACACGCAAAGAAATGCCGTCGCCGATGATCCCGCAGCTCGATTTCATCCGCAACACGCTCACGCCGCTGCTCGGCTTCACCAACATCGCGCTGCCGGACACGGAAGCCGATGATTTGATGGGCTGCTATTCGATCGCGGCATGCAAAGAAAACGTCGAGGTGATTCTTGCGACGAATGATAAGGATTTGTATCAGCTCGTCGGGCCGTGCGTGAAAGTTTACAGCACGGCCAAAGCTGATCTGGCCTCAGCGAAAGAGGCGTTCGCGTTGCTGGGCGAAGAGGAAGTGACGCGCAAATGGGAGGTGCCGCCGAAGTTGATCGGCGATGTGCTCGCGATTTCAGGGGACACCGTCGATAATATCCCCGGCGTGGGCATTGGCC
The DNA here is from genome assembly GCA_038200165.1 of Chthoniobacterales bacterium. Lineage (GTDB taxonomy): Bacteria > Verrucomicrobiota > Verrucomicrobiia > Chthoniobacterales > UBA10450 > AV69. The sequence goes on from JBBPYF010000046.1 coordinate 56,920, forward strand.
GTAAAGTGGCGGCGGCGCTCGTGCGCGAACATGGCGGGCTCGACGCGCTCCTGGCGAATGTCGACTCGGTCAAAAGCGTCAAAACGCGGGAGAAATTGCGCAATGACCAGGAACAGATTCTGCAGAACCGCAAAATGGTGCAACTGGACTGCGACACCGAACTGCCGTTCGCGATCGATCAGCTGCGCATCCGGCCCGACTATCCGCGGCTGATCGAGGCGCTGGAGAAGTGCGAGTTCAAGTCGCTGCTGCAGGAAGTGCGCGAGGAAGCGGACCGGCAGGCCGCACGCGCACAAGGCGAGCTCGCTCTTTGAGTAACTATTTTCGATAAAAGCTCATAATTTTCTGAACGCAGCGGCAACCCCGCTTGTCGAATAGACTAGGTTAAGGCGATTCGGGTAGCCGCACGTTGTTTGTATTTGCTGTTTCTCCGTGGCGTGCGCTGCCCGAATCTTTTTTTTGCCGGGGCTGAGCGCGAATTTTTTCGTAAGTCAGGCATTTTGCCTGAGTTACGTGCGTTGCACACATGAGCGGTGATGCCATTGGTCTACGCGGCCACGTCATCGATGCGCCGGAGTTTGGGAAGCTCCATAGCGAAACTGATGGTGCGTTGATCATCAAAGCCGGAAAGATCGTCGCCCGCGGAAAGTTCGAGGAGGTGCGCGCGTCTTTCGCCGAGCAGGTGCGCTGGAACGAACCGGACAGCCTCGCCGTCTTCCCTGGCCTTATCGATTGCCATACTCACCTTCCGCAATATCCCGCCGTGGCGCGTGGCGAAAGCGAGCTGCTCCCCTGGCTGCGCAACGTCATCTTTCCGCTGGAGCGTGATTTCACCGCTGACCGCGCGCGCGCGGAAGCGCCGCTTTTTTTCGAGGAACTCGCGCGCAATGGCACCACCACCGCGGCGATTTTCACCGCGATTTACCAGGACAGTTGCGATGTAGCTTTCCAGGCGGCGAAGGCGAGCGGGCTGCGCGCCATCATCGGCAAAATGATGATGGACGTCGGCTCCTACGGACAGCTTCAACCGCACGAGGCCCTGGCCGTTTCGCTGAACGAAAGCGAACGGCTCTGCCGCAAGTGGCACGGCGTTGATGATGGCCGGCTCGAGTACGCCTTCAGTCCACGATTCGCGGTGACGTGCTCGAAGGCGATGATGGAGAGCGCGGCGAAACTGGCGACGACGCTGGGCGCGTTTTTGCAAACGCACCTGGGGGAAAATCGCGACGAAATTAAGACCGTGCGTCGATTGTTCCCGAGCGCGTGTGATTACACCGACCTCTACCAGCAGTGCGGAATGCTCACACGTAAAACCATCCTCGGCCATTGTCTCCATCTAAGCCCGCGCGAGATCAAAGCCATCGCTGCTGCCGGCGCTAGTGTCGCCCATTGTCCCACCTCGAATCTTTTTCTCGGCAGCGGCCTCTTTCGGGTGGAGGAATTCACCGAGGCTGGCATTCGCCTTGGCCTCGGCTCGGATGTCGCGGCCGGTCCCGAACTGAACATGTGGCAGGTGATGCGCGCGGCCATTGAAGTGCAGAAAGCGCGCGCTTGTTACGAACCGGCGGCGCGGGTGTTACGGCCGGCGGAGGCATTTTATCTCGCCACTCTCGGAGGCGCGCACGCCCTCGGAAAATCGAATATCATCGGGACGCTGGAGGTCGGGAAAGACGCAGACCTGACGCTGGTCGATCTCAGCCGCGTGCGTCCTTATCATCAATATGCAATGGGGGAAATTTCGGCTGAAGATGTGGTCGCGCTCTGCATTTACCGCGGCGGGCCGGAGAGCACCGCGGCTATTTACGTCCGCGGCCGTTGCGTTTACCGGCGCGATCGTGCGCCTGCGCCATGATTGAACGCGATCCGATCAACCTGGCTTTGCGCGAAGATCTGGGCGACGCCGGCGACATTACCAGCGCGCTTTTCGTCGCGCCCGATGCTCGCGCACATGCTCGGGTGGTGCCGCGCGAGAAAGCGGTCATCGCCGGAACGCTGACAGCGGCGGAGGTGTTTCGCCGCGTCGATCCTGCGTTGAAAATCTCGGTCGAGCTGACTGACGGCACGCCTGTGCTCGGCGGCGAAACCATTCTCGAAATCCGCGGCTCCGCCCGCAGCATTCTCACGGCGGAACGGGTGGCGCTCAATTTTCTTCAGCGACTTTCTGGGATCGCGACGCTCACGCGCGAGTTCGTAGAAGCGGTGGGCGAAAATCCGGCACGTATCCTGGATACGCGCAAGACCACACCGGGATTGCGCGCTCTGGAGAAAGCCGCAGTCGTGGCAGGCGGCGGGATGAATCATCGCTTCGGCCTCTTTGATCGCATTCTCGTGAAAGACAATCATCTCGCGCTGCAGCCCGATCTTGGGAAACTCGCGAGCGCGATTCGGGCAGCGAAAATTCAGCAGCCGCCACTGGAAGTAGAAGTGGAAGCCGACACCCTCGAGCAGGTGCGCGCGCTCGTGAAGATCGAAGGCATCGACGTCATCCTGCTCGACAACATGCCGACGCCGGAGTTGCGTGAAGCGGTTGCACTCGGGCGTAAACACAACATCAAATTCGAAGCGAGCGGTGGCGTGAATCTGAGGACGGTGCGCCGTATCGCCGCTACTGGTGTCGATTATATCTCGGTCGGCGCGCTCACCCACTCCGCACCGGCAATTGATATCTCGCTCGATGTTATCGGCACGCGTGGCTGATCGGCTCGACGCCGTGCGCATCCGCGCCGCCCTGGGCGATGACGTTCTCATCGGGCGCGAAATCATCGTGCGCGAGCAAACCACATCGACGAACGATTCACTCTGGCAACTGGCCAAAGCCGGCGCCCCGGAAGGCCTGGTCGTTTTTGCGGAACATCAAACGGGCGGGCGCGGCCAGCGTGGCAATGTCTGGGAGTCAGCCGCGCACAAAGGTCTTTGGTTTTCGATTCTCCTGAGGCCAGACATCGCCGTGAGCGAGTCGGCGCAATTGACGCAATGGGCGGCGAAGATGATCGCGGCCACCATTGGAAATTGCTGCCTATGCAAAGCGACAATCAAGCCGCCGAATGACGTGTTTGTGGCGAATCGCAAGGTGGCTGGCGTCCTCGTGGAAATGCGCGCGCAATTCCACGCGCCGCATCTCGCCATCGTCGGCATTGGCGTGAATGTGAATCATCAGTCGCACGATTTTTCACCGGCCGTGCGCGACCGCGCCGGTTCACTCGCGATGCTGCTTGGCGGATCGATGGATAGAACTGAGTTCGCCATTACCCTGCTGCAGAATCTCGACCGGAGTTATCCCGCGCTTCTGTCGCCGACATCTCGCCCAACCATTCTCGATACACCACCGGCGAAATCTCCGAAGGCTTGATCTCGCTGCGCCCGCCCCAGAACACGTTGGTGTAGGAAACGGGAATCCCGACCGCGGCAAGATGCGCGTCGATCGCCGCCTTGTGCTCGAGCAGGCGCGCTTTGTCGGTGCCGTGCGCGACGGCCATGATGTTGACGTTACAAAACTTCGGCCCGCCTTCGCGCCAGTAACAATGCGTCAAAATATGATGCCGGCCCACTTCACCGCCCGCTTCCACTTCGCGCCCGGGCGGCACCGCCCAGTGAAATAGCGCGTTGAATCGCGTGACGCGAATGCCGGTCGCGCTCGGCTTCACGTGCTCCAGAAAAGTCGAGAAACGCCCGATCACTTTGCGGGTGTTCAACTCTTCGGCGACGCGATAAAACTCTTCGAGCGAAACGCCGGCTACCGCTGCCCGCGCCCGCCACGGCGACGGCTGAATTTCCTCCGGCCTAAACTCACGCTTCAGGGCCAGCAGAACATTCCACTCGCGTTCGCTCAGTTCGACCGGCCGCACTTCGAGCATCTTCGCGCACTCGGTCGCGCGGCTGCCCGGCTCAATTGTTCTCCGCCGGACATGACCAACGCCAAGCGTGAAGATTCCTTTCGCTGGCATGATGCGGAAGCGCTCCGCTCCCACCTCTCGCGCCACGATTTGGCAATGCCGCCCAAAGGAAAATCCGCGCGGCACTTTCACCGTCGTCCAAAGCTTGTAATCGGATCCAGCGGTGAGTGTATCGGTCGATCGCAAAACGACGTGACCGGAGAATGGGTCGCGCTGAAACATCCAATCGAACGCCGCGTCGATTTTCTCCTCCGGAACCTTCCACGCCACGAGCGCACCTTGGGCGAGGTTCGTGGCGAGTAACGTCTGCCGCACCCGCCGGATGGTGCCCGCGCGCAGCATGGCCGCGATTCGCGCCATCACGACGTCGACTTCCACACCACTGCGCCGCGCGATCTCCTCGAACGGCTCGCGCACAAAGCCTTCGATCTTGTCCTCGGACGCCGCGAGGATGCGTTCGTTGATAGGATCGTTGTGCTCCACTGCGAGCATGGGCTTACCTTGGCGGCAAAGGTGGCTATTCACCAGCGCGTTTGCCAGCCCGAGACCGAACCAAATCGCGCCATGATCAAAGCCATCTTCTTCGATGCCGCGGGGACGCTGTTGCACCTGCGCGGCAGCGTCGGCCAACATTATGCCGAAATTGCGCGGCAGCTCGGGATTGAACTTTCGCCCGCAGATCTCGAGCGTGCATTTTTGCACGCGTGGAAACAATCGCCAACGCGTCCGGCCATCGATGGGCCGCGGGCTGACGACGACAAATCCTGGTGGCGCGATTTGGTGAATGTCGTTCTCGGCCATGTTCCCAGGGTTCCCGCGGATTTCGATCGCGACCGGTTTTTCGAACTGGCCTACGCGCACTTCAGCCAGTCTGGTGTCTGGCTGCTTTATTCGGAGGTTCGCGATGTTCTGGCAACGCTTGCGCCGAAATATCAGCTCAACGTGATCTCAAATTTCGACCGCCGTCTCTTGGCCATCCTTCAGCATCTCGAAATCGCTCCCTATTTCCGCCACGTCTTTCTCTCCAGCGAACTCGGCGCCGATAAACCCGATCCTGAGATTTACCGGCGCGCGCTGGCCCGGAGTGGCTTTAGCGCGCACGAAACGCTGCACGTCGGAGATGATCGCGAGCGTGACTGGGCGCCGGCGCGCGCCGCAGGCATGCACTTCTTTGAACTCGATCGCGCGAAACATTCGTTGAGCGACTTGCTACCCTATCTCGAGCAGTGAAGCGTGGGTTGGGTGGGACTCGAACCCACAACCAACGCCTTAAAAGGGCGCTGCTCTACCATTGAGCTACCAACCCGAGTTGCGGAGAAGCAGTTTGGACGGGTGGGCGAAATTTTCAATCAGAAGCGGACAGCTGTTTTACAGAAGAGACTCGTCCGACCGGTAGCTGAGTTCGCCGGCGATCATGTGAGCCGCTGAGGTGAATGGATGCGCTTCACTCTTTTTCTCATTCACGATGTGAAACACCTCGACGCCTTTGCTTTTGAGGTAATCGGAGATCAACGCGCGGTGACAACGCCACCAGACAGCTTCGGCGCACATGATCGCGCTATCCTCGCGCGCAAGTGCGATCAGACGCTTCACGCCATCGTGAAACTCGCCTGTCTCCATGTAGTCGGCATAACCGCGGAAGGCGTCGTTGCGCCAGGCGGTGTTACGCGACTCAGGTCTCGGTTTGCGACGCCCGCCCAGCTCGAGAAGATGCACATAGATAATACCCTCGTTCGCTAATGATTGAGCCAGCGCTTCCTTGTTGAATTGCGGATAGCGTCGCGAGCCCGGAAACTGCCGCACGTCGGCGACAACGCGAATACTGTGTGCGGTAAGTATCCTGACAAACTCCTCGATCGTGCGAGTAGAATGACCCACCGTCCAGATTGTCATAGATCGTGATTAAGCGAACTATCGCTATCTACCGCCGCGTGCCAACCTCGTTCGCACGAGACGTTCTCCTGCCATTGGTCATAACGCGAGTGGCTCTTACTCTCGTGGCTTGGCTCGGCTTTCGTCTGCTGCCTTTATCCAGTGGCTTTCCGCTTTCCTGGGAAATCGGCAAGGATGGCGCGGTTCACCGCACAACCACAGGGGCGCCAAGCGCACACTCCCTCATCAATATGTGGTCCCGCTGGGACTCCGGCTGGTATTTGGAGATAGCAAAGTCCGGATACAACTATGAACCGGGCAAACCAAGCGGCGCGGCTTTCTTTCCGTTGTATCCCGCAGTTACCCGCGCGTTTCAGAGTATTCTATTTTTGCCTAAGACAGACCTTTGGTACCTCGTTGCCGGTTTAGCAGTATCAAACATCTCGCTACTCGTAACTCTCGCGTACCTATATGTCTTAGTTCGGCTTGAGTACAACGATGATGTCGCGAGACGTGCTGTCTTCTGCCTGCTTCTTTTCCGCACCACGTTCTTTCTGTCCTCAGTCTACTCGGAGTCAACGTTCCTTGCCCTGTCGATCAGCTCCTTCTACTACGCGCGCAAAGCACACTGGATCGCGGCGTGTGTGTTGGCAGCGTTGGCCGCTCTTTGCCGCTCACAAGGAATCATTCTTCTCCTGCCCTTATTGACGGAATACTTCGCGCAGAGGAAATTAAACTGGCGGTTGGTCAGGTGGGATATCGCTGCTTTCGGGCTCATCCCGCTTGCTGTCTTTGCCTTCGCTGCTTACCTCCATTGGCGCTTCGGAAGCTGGTCTACGGTTTTCCATGCTCAACAGCCGTGGGGACGGCGTTTTCTTGCCCCGTGGTATACGCTTTCCTGGGTGCTCGGTCATATTTCTCCGCTTACTCCAGCTAGCCATGACTGGCTCGACCTTGGGTTCTTTGCTCTGCTCGTCGCCGCTAGCACCGCTGCTCGAATGTGGCTGCGCGTGCCGTATGCAGTCTATCTCTGGACGGCAACAATCTTCTTTTCCTGCTGGGGAATGCTCGGTTCCCTCCCGCGGTTCGTGCTGGTTGTCTTTCCGGTGTTCATCTTGTTCGCCTTACTTTGTGAAAAGAGCCGGGCTTTTCGTTTAACTTACCTGACCGTTTGCTCGATGCTTAGTGCGCTGTTGTTCGTCATGCACTCGCAGTGGCAGTGGGTGGCGTGACTTTTGCGCTTGCCTTTGCCCGCGCCGGTCGCAGTATAGACTGGAACAAAATGAAGAGACTCATCGTCGCCGCTATAATGTTCGCTTCAGCTACCTCCTATACCATGGCCCAGAATGTACCATCCGTCGGAGCCGCCGCCCCACCGGTCAAGCTTACCTCGAACGAAGGAAAAACGGTTAGCTTGAGTGACTTCAAGGGCAAATGGGTCGTGCTCTATTTTTACCCGAAGGATTTTACCAGCGGCTGCACGCTCGAGGCGCAGAACTTTCAGCGCGACTTGGACAAGTTCGAGAGTGCCGGTGCGGTGATACTTGGAGTGAGCGTTGACAATGCCGAGTCGCACAAGAGCTTTTGCACGAAGGAAGGATTAAACTTCAAGTTACTCGCCGATACCGACGGCAAAGTATCGGAGAGCTATGGCTCGATCAAAGAGTACGACGGCAAGCGCATGTCGGCGCGTAATACCTTTATTATTAATCCGGAAGGAAAGATCGTGAAGACATTCACCGGGGTGAAGCCGGCCACCCACAGCGAAGAAGTGATGAAGGCTTTGTCGGAATTGCAAAAGCGAAGTTAACGGAGATCAAGAATGGCGACGCGAAAATCGATCGATTGCCGGGATCATCCGAGCGAGAATAATTGCTCGCTCAAGATTTCCGGAACCGAAGAAGAAGTGTTGGATGCGGCGGTGCAGCACGCGGTCTCAGCCCACGGCCATAGAGAATCGGCCGAGTTGCGGCAGGAACTCCGCTCGATGCTGAAGGACGAAAACGACTAAGGAGCGTTTTTATTTCAACGACGCTGAGCCGTCCCGCACGCGAAAAATCATCCTGGCGGCGAGTGCTGTGGCGGGCCTCTGCGTTCTCGTGGCAATGTTCTTCAACTTGCCTGACCAACTGATTCTTCTTCCGTCAACGCAGCCGATTAATCCGCACGGCGCGACTCGTAAAACCATTCCATTCGAGAACGGTGAACTGGAGTTGTGGACGGGACGCTCGCGTCTCGCGCAACAATGCGGTCGCGCCGAAATCTACGTGCTGCGATTTTATGGTAACGCCGATCGGGCCGACCGCTGGGTCGCGGCTGAAGCCGAGATGTGGAACGAGCGCGCCATGGAGATTTGGGGAATGAATTATCCGGGATTTGGCGGCAGCACTGGTCCAGCGCGGCTGAAGCGGATCGCGCCCGCGGCGCTGACGGCTTTCGACGCGCTGCGACGGGAAGCGGCCGAACAACCCATCGTGCTATTCGGGGCGAGCATCGGCACCGCGCCGGCGTTGCACATCGCGGCACATCGAGCGGTCGCGGGTTTGATTTTGCATAACCCGCCCGCGCTGCGGCAATTGATTCTGGGCCAGTATGGCTGGTGGAACGTTTGGCTTTTGGCGGGCCCGGTGGCGGCGCAAATTCCATCGGACCTGGACAGTATCGCCAATGCGGGCTCAGTCCATGCGCCGGCCATTTTTTTGCTGGCGGAAGAGGACGAGATCGTAGCCTCGCGTTATCAACGGCTCGTAGTCGATGCTTATGCGGGCGAGAAACGCGTCATCTGGTTGCGCGGCGCGCATCACAACAGTCCGATTGAAGGGGCGGGCCTGGCCGATTTATACAAAGCTCTGGATTGGCTTCTACCGCGGAGAAAAGACTGAAGCCTTCGCCTAACGAGCTTTCACCGCCAGCGAAAGGATCAGTTTCTCTGAACTACTGACGACGAGAGCAAAACGATCATAGTCCAATTTATCGGGTGTGTCGGTCGCTTGGTGATAGTGCGGATAACGGAAAGGCGCTGTGTCTGTAATCATGATTCCGGGATAACCATGCTGCCAGAATGACCATTGGTCGGACCAACCGACACCGGTGATGAACGCGGGAAGTGCTGCGCCTTCCGCAGGAATTTTCCCGTCCTTACGAAACTCCGTGATCGCGCGCCTAACGAGTCCGCGCGAGGCAACGTTGCCGACGATGCCGATGAAGTTGCCCACTTTTGGATAAAAAGCGCCGAGCGCCGCAACCGGATAAGTCTGCGATCCTCGCGCATCGGAAAAGTATGCGATCGTTTCCAAGCTGATCATTGCCACGATTTGATCGCCTCGCGCCTTACAACGACTCGCATAGACGAAACTTCCCATTTGCGATGTTTGAAAGTAGGGCGGCTCTTCGTTGACGAAGGCGACGAAGCGGAGCGTCGATGATAGCGGTCGTGTCGAAGTCGATTTTGCCAGTCGGCGGGCCAGCGCGAGCAGGGCGGCGACTCCACTGCCATTATCATTGGCGCCGGGTGCGCCGAAAACAGAATCGTAGTGGGCGCCGACCAGCACGACGTGCGATGACGTGCCACCGATTTCCGCTTCAATATTGTAACAATCGCGGCCGCCAAGTTGATAGCTGTCACGGCGCGGTTGCAAGCCGGCATCGGAAAATGCTTTCTCAATGAAATCGGCAGCTGTCAGGAGTTGCGGATAGCGATGCATATTCCGTTCGCCGATTTGACCCGCGAGTATTTGCACGTTGGTCCGCAATTCCTCGCGCAAGGTGAGCTCGGCCGGTGCGAGCTGGGCCGCTTTAGAGATATTCTTGCCCGGTATTTTCAGGAGAAATAACCAAAAAGCGGTGCCACTAACGGCAACCAAAACAACATCCAAGAGGACACGGCGCCATGAGCCGGTAAACTTCACTTTGCTTCAACCGATTTTCTTCCGGAAGCGCAGGGCGCAGATGTAAAAGAGCGCGATCGACATTGCCACAAGAATGGCGAGGTTGTGCCAGTATTCCATGAAGTGCGCGCCCCGCAGAATGATGGCGCGACTGAGCGCAATGAAGTAAGTGGTGGGTATGATGGAGCCGAGCGCGTAGAAAATCCAGGGCATGGTTTCACGCGGAAAGATAAAGCCAGAGAAGAAGACGCTTGGCAGAATGAAGGTCATGGACATCTGCAGCGCCTGCATTTGATTCTGTGCTTTTGTCGCCACCAGAAGGCCGAGACTGAGCAGAGCAAAGACATAGACAAAGGTCGAAACGATCAAGGCAGCAAGATTGCCCGCGATCGGAACGGCGAAGACGAAGCGCATGATGGCATAAAGTAACAGAGCCATGGTCATGCCGATGCAGAGGTAGGGAACGAGCTTCCCGAGCATCAGCCCCCATCTACTTAAGGGACTTACCAGTAGTTGCTCGAGTGTTCCGCGCTCGCGCTCCCGAACAACAGCCATGGCCGTGGCAAAAGTAGTTCCAATTTGCAGAACTACTCCGATGACGCCGGGCACAAAGAAGTTCGGGCTGCGCATGGTCGGGTTGTAGAGCATCTGTGGCCGCAGTTCGATCGGTGGCGCCACTCGACCAGCTTCGCCCATGAGCTTTTGCACCGACTGAGTTAAAGCTACGGCGAGAGCCGTGTTCATGGCCTGGAGCGCGGTAGTTGAGTTAGAACCATCGATGAGTAGCTGGATTTGTGTGGGGTAGCCGGCGCGCAGGTCGCGCGTGAATTGCGGCGGAATCTGCATCCCTACGTAAGCGCGGCCTTTGCGAATTTCGCTGGCCATGGCTTCGGGACTACTCACTTCGCCGATAACACGGAATGTCTCAGTGTTGACGAAGCGGTCGATGAGTTGGCGGCTCTCCACGGTGCGATCCTGATTAAGAATGACCATGCCCATATGCTTGACGTCGTTATCGAGCGCATAGCCGAAGGCGATCATCTCGACCAAGGGCGGGAAGAACATGAAGAAGAGCGTCATGGGATCGCGCCAGACGCTGATGAATTCCTTGAAGAGAATGGCGCCGAGACCGCGGAAGGGCTGATGTTTGTTCATGCGGCTTTGAGATTGTTCTCGGCGGCGTGTTTCGCGGTGAGGGTGACGAAGACATCCTCGAGCGATGGTCCGATCTCGTGAATCTCGGAGTGCGCGATGCCTACTTCGCGCAATTTCGATTCGATCACATCACGCGAGATTTTGTCATCGACGAGCAGGTGCATGGATTGGCCGAAGACGGTGGCGCTTTGCACGCCGGGCATCTCGCGCACCGCGTTCAAGGCAGTGGTGACATGGTCGCAGTTCACATCCAGCCGCCGCGTTCCCGGCGGAGTGACTTCCGGTAACTGCTTCAAACCATCTGGTTCGCCCGAAACAATCAGGCGCGACATGTAGATGTAGCCAACATGGGAGCAGCGCTCGGCTTCATCCATGTAATGCGTGGTGACGAACAGCGTCATGCCTTGACCGGCGAAGCCGAAGAGCAAATCCCATAATTCCCGGCGCGCGACGGGATCGATGCCGGCCGTCGGCTCGTCGAGAAAAAGGACGGTGGGTTTGTGCATGAGCGCGCATGCCATGGCGAGGCGCTGACGCCAGCCGCCGGAAAGCAATCCGGCGCGGCGACTGACATACGGCTCAAGATGCGTGGTGGCAATGAGCTCGTCGCGTCGCTGCGCCAGCGCGCGCCCGCTCAGGCCGTAGAGTTTGCCGGAGAAGGTGAGGTTCTCATTCACCGTCAGCTCGTCGTAAAGCGAGAACTTCTGCGACATGTAGCCGATCATCTCTTTCACGGCATCGCCTTCACGAATGACATCGCGCCCGCCGATGCGCGCTGTGCCTTCGGTGGGCTCGAGGATTCCACAGAGCATGCGGATGACGGTGGATTTACCGGAGCCGTTCGGGCCGAGGAAGCCGAAGATGGAACCTTTGTCTACGCTGAAGGAGACATGGTCAACGGCGGTAAATGTGCCGAAGCGCTTGGTGAGCGCGTCGCACTCGATCATGACGTCAGTCATCTTGAACGAAGTGGAGCGGAGTCGAATGATCCCGCGATGTTATGGTCAGGTAGCGCCACGGGATCCCTCGACTTCGCTGCGCTTCGCTCGGGATGACGGGCTTTGTCATTTCGGCACGTTGTCGAAATAAACGTCCGCCGACATGCCGGCGCGGAGTTTGTCCTCGGAATTGTCGAGCGCGACTTTGACGCCGAAGACTTGTTTGATGCGGTCTTCCACGGTCTGGACGTTGCGCGGGGTGAACTCGGCCTGACGATTAATCTGCTCCACCATTCCGCGAAAATCCTTTCCCGGAAAAGAATCTACGCGGACGCGGACGGCGTCGTTGAGCTTGATGTAGCCGAGCCATTTCTCGGGAACGTAAACGCGCACCCAGAGATGTTGCGGCAGAATGAGCGTGGCCACTTCGCGATTGGCCGGAAGCACGTCGCCCACTTTCACGCTGAGCACTTCGAGGACGGAATCGCCCGGCGCGAGCACGCGCATTTCGTGCAATTGCGTTTCGATCTGCGCGAGCTGGGCTCTGGCTTGCGCCACGCGCATGTGCGCGGCCTCCACATTTTTTTCCTGCGCATTCGCCGCGCTCGCTGCTTTCTCCGCTTCGTTCGGCGAGACGGTTTTGTTTCTAAACAGCTCCTGCTGCCGTTTGGCATCGGCGCGCAGGAACTCCAGCTGCGCCATCTGGGCTTCGGCGTCACGTTGCGCGGCGTTGACCTGCGCGGCGGCGAGATCGCGCTGCGCGGGTAATTCGGCGGCATCGAGCTCGACGATGGGATCGCCAGCTTTCAGCGTCTGTCCTTCGCGGGCGAAAATCTTTTGCACGCGCCCGGCGGCGCGCGGAGCGACGTGCGCTTCGTCTACTTCGATGGTGCCGGAGACGGCGTTGCTGGGATGATCGCAGCCGGCAAGCAAGAGCAGCAATGTCAGAGTTGCAGCTGTGGGCAGCAGCTTTGCGGTGAAGAACCCGCTCATTTTCTTCTAGCTTTCGTCGTAAGCGCGCCTTCGAGAACGATCTTCAGAATGCCTGCAAACCCTTCCCGCGGTGCGAGGCCGAGCTCCTCCATTTTGAGTGGATTCATGATTGATTGAACCATCGCCAGTAACATCTCGATGATCAGTTTGGCCGGAACATCTTTGCGCACCATTCCTGCCCGTTGCCCTTCAACGAAAAGCTTCCCGAAGTAGCGCTCAATCAACGCAGCCCGGCGCCGCTCGACCACCTTGAATACCTGCGGCGCTTTTTGACGCATATCGCGCACGAACGGCGGCTTGATCTCATCGAGTTCACGTTGCGCTCCGGTTAGCAGCTCGTGCAAAGTCGCCGGAAAATCGCGCCGGTGCACCCGCGCCACCTGCTTCAACGTCGCCTCCACCGCTGCAAATTTGTCGGCCAGCACTGCCTGAAGCAGATCGATTTTGCCCGGAAAACAGGCGTAGAGCGTTTTCTTGCTGATCCCCAGTTCGCCCGCCAAATCATCCATGGTTACGCTGCGGAATCCGTGGCTGAAGAAGTGCACCCGGGCCGCGGCGACAATCCGTTGCGCAACGGGATCGTTCTTTCTGGTTCGCCGCCGCGTCTCATTTGGGTGACGCATCAATGCCACTTCAGCAGCGCGACGAGGCGTGAAGCGTCCCTTGTCTCCCTCAGTCACGCTGCGCTCCTCTTCTGCTGGATGTCACAAAGCATGTCCGAATGAATGTTCAGACCGATGTTCGTCATGTTGTAGAGATGTTCGCTGCCAACGAGCCAGACGATCTCGCAGATCTCGCGCTCGGAATGATAGCGAGCCAGGCGCGCGAAAGTGTCCGGGTGGACTTCTTTGTTTTTCGTCAGCTCAGTCACGTAATCGAGCGCGGCGCGTTCCGAGTCGCTGAACAACGAGCTGCTTCGATATTGATCCAGCGCGTCGAATTTCGCTTCATTGGCCGAGGCCTTGATCACGAACCAGCGACCGATATCCAGGCAGAAACTGCAGGTGTTGATCTGCGCCACGCGTTACCGAATGAGTAAAACCAACTCCTGAGGCAGCGTCAGTTTTTTATCGAGGCGCCCGACTTTGGCATAGAAGAGGCCGAAAGCGGTCGGCAGGCGTGCGCTGTGCACGGTCACCGGGGCGAGCACTTTGCCGAATTGCCGCCGGGTAAAGTAATAGGCCAGCTTTTTGATTAGACCATGCGGGCACTCGATTGGAGCGAGGAAGGGATCACCAGCTGTGTTCACGCAAAACACTAAACCAGTGTATTCAGTTTCCAACTACAATAAAATATTTTCCAAGCCCTTGTCGCGCCCTCCTTCCACACCGCTCCCCGTCGAGAGACGCTCGAGAAACGCGCAGCATCGATTCCGGAATCCCGAAAAATGCCAAATCGATTCCGGCGCGGAAATGCGCTACAATGACCGGCAATGCGAACACTGTTGATTTCTTCCACCGCAATCGCGCTCGTGTTGAGCGGTTGCGCGACACAGGATCCAAATGCGCCGTCTGCCCCGGCGACAGTGACACCGAGCGATGCCTCGCTCAGACCTGGAAGCGGCCCAGGCGCGCAACCGAGCAGTGGCATGCCGCCGAATACCGGACCGCAATAGCGCAGTGAAAACGCGTTTGTTTGATCACATCGATCTGCGGGTGCGGGATCGCGCGCGAGCGCAGAAATTTTACTCGAAGATTTTGCCTGCACTGGGCTTCACGCGGGATGAAAGCGGCGAAAAGTGGGGAGCGTTCGAAGCGCCCGGCGACGGCGCGGCGGTGGAGTTTTTCGGATTCACCGAAGAAGCGAACCATTCGCCGAATGAGACGCGCATCGCTTTCTGGGCCGACACGCGCGAAGAAGTGGATCGCATCGCCGAGATTGTGCGCGGGGCCGGCGGTCGCAACCTCGAAGGCCCGCAAATCTGGACGGAGTATACACCGGGGTATTACGCGCTGTTTTTCGAAGACCCGGACGGAAATAAACTGGAAGTCTGCTCTCGCGGACGCGCCATCGTGGCGGAGTAATCGCGATCAGCCAAGCTACAGGTCATGCACGCGCCCGGAGCCGAGCCGCGAATACTGCGCGAGCAAACGCGCGTCCGTTATCTCAAGCTGATCGCGCTTTTCAAAATCGGCAAAGGCGTTCTGCTGCTCTGCTTTGGGCTGTCAGTCTTGTTGTTGAACAGCAGGCCGGCGTGGATCGATGCTGTTTCGGATTGGATCGATGATGAAGCGCTCGTGGTACACGGCAAGGCCGCGCATTTCGTGCTGGTGCGTCTCCAGGAAGTGCTGGCAGGCGGCGCGCTGCATGCGGCTGCGGTCATCGCGCTGTTTTATTCGGCGGTGCTGTTCACGGAAGGGATCGGCGTTTACCTGCAGAAACGCTGGGCTGAATTTCTCATGATCATCGCGACGGCGGCGTTGATTCCGCTGGAAGTGCGGCATCTTTATCATCGCCCGAGCATCGGCGCAGTGGTGGTGTTGCTGGTGAACTGCTTCATTGTCTGGTTCCTCTACCGCGTATTGCGGCGCGAGCCAGCGCATGCCGCCGAACCAGCTCCGGCGGTGGTTTTGGAAACGCAATAGCTGCGTGGGACCAGACCAAACTCTTTCAGCGCCGCTATTGTTTTCTCCATGGGCAAGCCGATGACGTTCGTGAGCGAACCTTCTATCGAAGCGATAATTTGGTCGCCAGGTGCTTGCGCGGCGTAGGCGCCGGCTTTGTCGAGCGGGTTAATCTTGCGAATGTAATGGTTGATCGCGCTGTCACTCAGAGTGCGAAATTTGACGCGGGAAATCTCACTGAACGAGGCGAACTGGCCGCCCCCCGCCCTGATGTAGACAGCCGTGGACACCTCATGCGTGCGCCCGCTGAGCCGACGCAAAATTGCGCGCGCATGATCGAGATTCTCCGGCTTTCCCATGACCTCGCCCTCGAGCGCGACAAGTGTATCCGCCGCGAGCACCACAGCTTTCGGCCGCCGTCGCGCAAGGGCGAGAGCTTTGCGCGTGGCGTTCGCAATGGTCAGCTCTCGCAGAGAAAATTCCGACCTGGCTAACTCCGTCACATCCGCGGTCACGACTTCAAATTTGTAGCCGGCGCGCGCGAGCAGCTCGCGGCGACGCGGCGAAGCCGAGGCGAGGATGAGCGGCGTAGTCACGCCCGCGAGCCGCTATGGTGTTGGCTGCGGGATCGGCGTGATCGCGGGCTGGTTGGGCCCTTTGGGCGTGCCGGAGTCGGTCGGCCGTGAATTTTTGCCGCCGAAAATCTCCGGCATCTTCATGTCGGTGTAGCCAGGCGGCACGACGAACACCCCGTCAGGAATGGGATCGCGTTTAATCGAGACCAGCGTCATAACGATGTGCCGGCCATGCCCGTCCATTTCGATTTTGAGCGGGACGCCGGGAAGATCGCGGAAATCGGGCATATTGGTGGTGGTGCTGGCGAGCGCGGCGGGCTGCGTAGCCTGCATTTCCTTGAGAATGGCGGCCGCATCGGGGTAATTGGTCGCAATGTAATAAGTGGCTTTACCGACAGCGGTGTCGACGGTGTAAAGCTGCGCCGGCATTCCATTCACCTGCTCCGTGCGGCCGAGCGGCGTGAGCTTTGAACGCTCAGCGGCGGGTGTGGCGCTGCCGGCAAATTTGCTCACCATGTCAGCGGCTGCTTTCATTTTCTCGCCGGACATCCGCAGCGCTTTCTTCTCGTTGTGCATGAGGGTAACGGTATCGCCGGTTTTGTTGTCGGTGATCATCGAGACCTGCGGCGCCGGGTCGACTCGCACCTTGTCGCCTTTGATGCGAATTGTCATCTCACCGGGCGTGCTGCCCATCTCGACTTTCTGCACGATGGTAAGATCGGCGCGGGTGAGATTGGTGCCGGCGAGGAAAAGAAACAGCGCGATGCTTGCACTCGCGAAAACGTTCGGAGCTGGTTTCATGGAAGAGAGCTAGTGGCGCGCCTGAGCGTTGGCAAGCTTGGAAAAAGCACTTGGCAGGGGCGCGGCGTGACGGCACTTTGGGAGCGACGCGGGCATAGCTTAATGGTAAAGTTCCAGCCTTCCAAGCTGGCCATGCGGGTTCGATTCCCGTTGCCCGCTGTTGGAAAAGACGATATAAAGGACAGTTGCGGCAAGAGCAGCAGTTCGCAAACAAGCAATATCATGAAAAAAAATCCCTCCCTTCACGGTCTGAGGTTCTCCCACGGCGTCGCAGTTCTTCTGTGGGCGGCAGGCTCGGCCCTTTCCATTTGGACTGCCACTGCTGCTCCTTCCCCCAAGCCCACCGCGTCAGTGCCTACACCTACGCCGGGACGCGGGCACCAGGAATGTGTGGTGTGTCATAATCCTCAACACCATCCCATCACGCTCACCATCGATTGCAACGCTCTTCAGGCGCACTTAGCCCATGGCGACTACGAGGGCCCCTGCCGGAATACACCGACACCAACACCAAAGCCAACTTCGACGCCTAAGCACACGCCCACTCCAAAGCCAACTCCCAGTCCAAAACCCACTCCGCCGGGACACGACAAGTGCGAGGTTTGCCATAACCCGCACAATTATCACACCATAAGAATCCCGTGTGATCAGGTCGACAAATTCCTTGAGCACCATCCCGGCGATTATCGTGGGCCTTGTCACGTAACGGAAGTGACTAACCCGTAGATAAAATCAGCTTCGCCGAAAGCCGTTGCGATTCGTTTCGCAACGGCTTTTCCTTTTTCCATTCGCGTCGACGGTTTGCAACTGGCAGCGTTCGTAAGTGTCACGAACCGATTCTGGCAAAGACGCCGCTTCAATCAGTCGGATAGCGGAAGTATTTTCCGCGCTCCTTCTGGCCGCCGCATTTGGCGTCATCCAGGCATTAATCGGCGGAACGCGATTGCTTTTTAGCCTGCCCGCCTACGGATTGCTCGCGCTCATCGGTCTGCTCGCTCTTTTCTCACTTCGCCGCCCGAAACCGCTACCGGATCAGCTTTGCCTTGTCAGTTCGGCAGTTTTTTTCGGTTACATTCTGGGGCGAGCGCTTCTTTCCCCGGTTGATTATTTGGCACGACCCGACATTTATTCCGTGCTCGGCGGCCTGCTCGTTTATTTTTTCGTTGCATCCATCTTCACAGAATCGAAGCGGCGAATATGGCTGCTGCTTTTTCTTCTCGCCGCCGCGATGATTCATGTGCTCATCGGGGCAATCCAGTTTCGGAGTGGCGAGAACTTCATGCTCATCCCGTTTTTACAGCGCACTGATTATGGGCGCAGGGCGAGCGGCTTCTATGTCTGCCCCAACCATCTGGCCGGGTTATTGGAAGTGCTCGGCGTATTCGGCTTGAGCGTCGTTTGCTGGAGTCGGTGGCCTACGTGGTTAAAGCTCCTAACGGCTTACGCGGTTGGGATCTGTTATCTCGGAGTCGTGCTGACTGGTAGTCGAGGCGGCTATTTAAGCACGGCCACAAGCCTGTTAGTTTTTGGCGGCCTAAGCCTGGCGCTTTTGCATAAAGCGTCGACCCGACTCTTCTGGACAATCGGCGGGACTGCCCTACTTGCCGCAGCCGTGATCGGCGTGACAACAATTTTTCTGGTTCAGAAAAGTGATTATTTGAGCGGCCGCGCCCAAAACATTTTTGAAACAACAAATATGCGCGTCGATTTGTGGAAGGGCGCGATTAAGCAATGGAAGTTGCAGCCGTACGTTGGGACTGGTAGCGGCACGTTCTTGTATTATGGGCGCCAATTTCGGACCGAGCGTATCCAGGCCGATCCGGTATATGTCCACAACGATTATCTGCAACTTCTCGCCGAATATGGCCTTATTGGTGTTGCGTTCTTCGTGGTTTTTCTCGGGCTGCATCTCCGGAACGGTTGGACAAATTTTCAACGCTTGGGGCTCAAACGTGTGGCCGTCTCTTTGCCGATTTTGAGCAATGGGATGGCAGTTCAACTCGGCGCGCTCGCGGCCGTGTCTGCCTACATCGTTCATTCATTTTTTGATTTCAATCTTCATATACCGGCAAATGTTCTTCTGCTTGCGTTCGTCTTTGGCGTTCTCGCGAACGGAGGAACGCAACGCGAAATGGAACCAGCTTCGGCCAAACGAGCGCTTGTTGGCTGGCGCCTTTTTCTCCCGATTATCGGTTTGATCGTCGCGATTCAATGCGTGCGCTTGTTACCAGGAGAATATTTCACCGAACGCTCGCGCATGGCACTGCGGGATAATCAGCCCCTCTCGGCAGTTTTTTTCGCTATCGATGGATTGGATCGGGAGCAAAAGAACCCGCATCTTTATCAATATCTCGGAAGCGCGCGAATCGAGCAGGGTGATGCGGCGACGACTGACCCGGGGGCACGCTTATATTTCTATGAAGCGGCTATCACGGCATTCGAAAAGGGACGTGCGCTGGCGCCGCGGGACAAGACTTTCCCCGTAAGCCTGGGACTGGCCTACGATGAACTTGGTCGCTTTGCTGAAGGCGAATGGATGTTTAATGAAGCACTTGCGCTCGACCCAAGATCGACCCCTACAAAGCAGATTTACGAAGCGCATCTGGAACATTGGCGTCGGGGAACAACTGCATTGCCACCAAGCAAGTAGCGATCTCCCGCAAGCAACGAACTCATTCGGCCTGCAGGAGCTGGAAAAACCGCGCGCACACCCGTGACGACTTCCCCGGCACACATGCTGCTCGGAACGCTCCTGCGTGATCTCATCTCGCGCGCTTCAATCCGTCATCATGCTGACCGCCCCGGCGCAGCGCTGTTCCCGGCGCATCTCAACCGAAAAAACCATTTCCCTTGTTCTCGCCGGTAAATTACCCTCGCTATCCTTGCAATTTAATCTCTAAACCACCGATGACCTCCCCGGCAACTATCGCGCGTCGCCTCTTCGCCGCAGTCGCGCTCTGCATTGCTGCAACCGGCGGCGTCACCGCGGCCGGGCTCGGCAGCCTCAGCACTGGTCCCCTTGGCGGTGGCGGCGGCGCAGGTCTAAGCAGTGGCACTGGCGGGGCGGCAGCCGCAGGGGAAGGCGCCGCCGCGCTCGGGCTTGGAAACTTCTCGCGCTTCCCTTTTCGAGTCACCGTTTCGCTCCAGACTGGCTACGACGATAATGTTTTTACCAGTGGCTTCGTCTCAAGGGGTTCGGCTTTCACCAACGGCTCGCTGGGCCTCACTTATAACTTTGGCAGCCAGCGCACAGAGATCGAGGTGCGCACCGGAGGCGGCATCACCTATTACTGGGACCGGCCGGAGCAGCCCGGCCCCGACTACAACGCATTCCTTGGCTTGACCCTAAAGCACAAGTTCACCGCCCGCCTCACCTTGGATGTGACTTCCTACACCACTTACCAAACCGAGCCTGACTTCAGCCTTAACCTCGGAATCAATCGCCGCAGCGGGAGCTACTTTGTTACTTCAGATCACTTCAAGCTTACTTACCTCTTTACTCCACGATTCTCCACCGCCACCTCTTACTCGATTAATCTGCTCGAGTACCAGAGCAACAGCACTGCTGGCGCTTTTCAAAATCGTGTCGACAACATCGTCGGCAACGAGTTCCGCTATCTTGTCCTACCGACCACTACTCTGGTCGGCGAGTATCGTATCGGCTTTACCAGCTATCTCGACACTGACGCTAAGGCGACGACGCACTTTCTTCTCGCTGGATTCGATCATACCTTTAATCCCCGGCTAAATGCCACACTCCGCGGCGGAGTTGAATTTCGCCAGTTTGATCAGTCCACTGGCGGGAGTCAGAGCGGGGACAGAACTTCCCCTCATATCGAGACGACGGTAACTTACGCCCTTGGTTCCCGATCTAACATCAGCTGGACAAACAGCTACGGGATCCAAGAAGGGGATAGCTCCTCCAGCGGAGGTCGCACCACGTTTCACACCGGGCTTATTGCGAAATATGGTGTGACACCACGCATCACCGCACAATTGGCACTATTCTATCAACATAGCGGCCGCGATACCCAAGGCGGCGATACCTCCGCCCAAGACGCCATCGACGCCGCTCTCTCCGCTCGCTACGCGCTCACCCGCTATCTCGGCGTGCAGGTCGGCTACAATTATACCGACCTCTCTTCGGATATCTTCGGGCGCGGCTACACTCGTAACCGCATTTACGGTGGCATCGATTTCATCTTTTAAACGAGCGCCGCGGGTTTACTGGGGAGTGATCTTCGGGTAGATTCGGCGCAGTGACCCAGCGCATTTATGGCCGAAACTGACGAGGGAAAACTGCACTTTCTCGACTACTGGCGCGTCATTCGCGTGCGCTGGGTGCTCATCCTTCTGGCGTTCGCGCTCGTGCTCGTCACCGCCGCGGTCGTCACCTATTTCCAGCCGCGCGAGTATCAATCCTCGGCCTTCATCGAAGTGCGTTCCACTGCCCAGAACCCACACATTTTTTCCCAGATCGATCCGACGCAACCGGTGCACGATCCCACCCTCGCGCCCACCGTGTTCCAGGTCATTCAGCGCACCGGCATTCTCTATCCGGTCATCGATCAATTGAAGTTGCAGGAAAAATGGGCCGGCCGCACCGCTGGCCCGCTCTCGCGCGAACAAGCCTACGCCATGTTGCGCGGCAAACTCGAGGTCGATGAAGTGCGCAACACCAATCTGCTTCAGATTAGCGTATTCGATCCCAGCCCGCAGCTCGCGGCCGAGATCGCGAATAAGATCATCGCCGTTTATCAGGATAAACGAGTGGAGGAAGAGAAAGACATTCTTAATCGCGCCGTCGGCTCGATGAATGAAGAAGTGGACAAGCAGCAGAAGAAAGTCGATGACGCCGCGATCGAAGTATCGCGCATTCGCGACGCCGAGCACATCGTCGACCTGAACCCGGAAGGAACCGAGGACGCGCAAACGCCGCTGAATTCCGTCGTCATTAAGCAGGAAGCGGAAGTTAACGACGTCGAGGCGAAGGTGGCGACACTGCAATCGCAGCTAACGCAAATCGAGCACCTTAAAGGCGAAGACCTCATGCGCATGTTTGCCGCGCTCAATATTCAGGATCCGACCACGCTCAAGATTCTGCCCAATTACCAGGATGCGGTGGCGCAGGAAGCCTCGCTCCTGAATTCCGGACTGGGGGAGAACCACCCGAAGGTTAAGGCTTTGCGCGCGCAAAAGCAGGTGTTCGCCAAACAATTGCAGGAGCAGGTCACCATTGTGCGCAGCGCGCTGGAGAAGAACCTGAGGACGGCGGAGAAAACGCGTGACGAGCTGCGCGCGCGCCTCGGTGAGATCAATGAAAAGCAGCTTTCCTCGAAAAATCTTAGCGCCAATTACACCCGCGCGAAAAATAACTACATCAAAGAAAAACTGCTCCTCGATAGCGTGCGCCAGCGTGCCCAAACCCAAACCATGGAAATGGCGATGCCGCGCGTCGCCGTCAGCGTGAAGCAGGTTGCCGAACCACCGACATTCCCGGCGCGGCCACGCGTCGGATTAAACCTCGCCCTCGGCGGTCTCATCGGGCTGGGCATTGGCCTTGGGCTGGCGTTTTTTATCGAGTATCTCGATACCAGCGTCAAAACGATGGAAGACGTGGAGACGCTGCTCGGCGTGCCGGTGCTGGCGATCATTCCGAAAAACGTCGGGCTGCTGCACCAGGATGTGGGCGATTCACCTGATGCCGAGGCCTACCGCATCCTCCGCACCAACATCGAATTCAATCGCCGTAATCCGGAGGCCAATACCATCTCCATCGCCAGCGGTGGCCCCGGCGAAGGCAAGTCCACCACCGTTTCCAATCTCGGTCACATTTGCGCGCAGGGCGGCTACTCCACTCTCATCGTCGATGCCGACCTCCGCCGTCCCGTGCAGCACCTCCACTTCGACCTCGATAACAAAATCGGGCTGACCAATTACCTCACCACCACCACGCCGCTCAATGAAGTGATCCGGCCCACCTCAGTGGAAAATCTTTCCCTGTTGCCCAGCGGCGTTATTCCCTCAGACGCGGTCGGCATTCTCAACTCTCAGCGCATGTCCGATATGATCGCGGAGTTGAAAACGCGTTACGACATCGTTTTGTTCGACTCGCCGCCGATGCTCGGAGTGAGCGACGCCTCCGTGCTCGCGAGTGAGGTCGACCAGACCATCATCGTGGTGCAACATCGCCGCTTCCCGCGTGCCATGCTCACACGGGTGAAACAGGCTATCATCGGTTCCGGCGGCACTGTGCTTGGCGTTGTCCTCAATAATGTCGATCTGCGCCACGACCAGAACTATTACTACTACACCAATTACTACGGCTACTATCAGCCGCAGGACCGCGAGTCGCGTCGCTCCCGTTCCCGCGCCGGCGTCGGCGCCGAGCGGAACGGTGACTCGAAGAACGGTCGCGACGAATATTGATGCGCCGCGTTTATTTGATCGCCCTTTTGTGCCTGGCCAGCGCGGGCGGTCTCTTTGCTCAGGCCGTTCTGCGCCCCGGTGATCCGATCGAGTTAAAGATCGGCGGCGTCCCCGCCGAAGAACAGCAGCAGGTGAACAACACCTACACCGTTGACTCGACCGGCGCGGTCAATCTTCCCTACATCAACAAAGTGCATGCCGAAGGATTGACTCCCGCGCAGCTCGCGAACGCGATCGAGAGCAGCTACCGCAGCAACAAAGTCTTCACGAATCCGACGGTGACGATTCTGATGCAGCCGACCGCGCGCTTCGTCAATGTCGGCGGTGCCGTGCGCCAGTCCATGCGTGTGTCGTTTACCGAAGACATCACGCTGCTCTCCGCCATCAATGCCGCCGGCGGCTTCAACGATTTCGCCGATCAGAAACATGTGCGTTTGTTGCGCGGCAGCGCCGCGCAGGTTTTTGATGTGCGCCAATTCCGTCGTGACCCCTCAAAGGATGTGCGGCTTCAGCCGGGCGACCGCATCGAAGTTCCGCAAAGCTTTTTCTGAGCGGGCCCGGTTACCGTTCTAGACTCCGGTGGTGACCAAATCTCGGTGTCGCCAGGCATAACCCAGCCCCGAGTAAAGCGTTAGCGCCACTGTCAGCCACACCAGCGCCGCGCCCGCTTCATTCCAGGCGCGCTGCCACCAGAGAGTCTGCGCGCTGGAGTGACTCCACTCCGCCACCGCCAGCAGGGTGAGGAAAAAAATCACGGTGATGATTTGCCACGATGTCTTGTGCTTGCCGAGGCGTTCCGCCGAAAGCACCTGCCCCCTGGCGCTCGCCATCAAACGCAATCCCGTGATCAGAAAATCGCGTGCCACCACCACCGTGGCGGCCCACGCCGGAATCGCGCGCAGCGGCACGAGCGAAATGAAGGCCGCCGCGATCATTATTTTATCGACCAGCGGATCCATGAGCTTGCCGAAATTTGTTATCGTCTGATAACGCCGCGCGATCTCTCCATCGAAGAAATCGGTGATCCCGGCGATCAAAAACGTAATCAGTGCGGTCGTATGCGCATACGGCCAGGGTAAGCTCAAGGCGACGACGAAAAAAATCGTCAGCACGAGACGACTGAGAGTAAGACGGTTCGCCCAGTTCATTTTGCGGTGGAAAGTTCGCACGCCAGCTCGGCGGCCGCGGAAAAAACGGGGCGCTTCCAGATCGGCACGCGCTTTTTCAATTCATCCACCATCCATTCGCTGGCGCGAAAGGCGGCGGCGCGGTGTAAAGACGCCACTCGCAAAAGCAGCGACGTTTCTCCCACCGGCACCCAGCCGATGCGGTGGTGGAGCATCACCGCCAGAAGAGAAAATTTCTCCGCCGCTTCGCCCGCGATCACCTGGAGCTGGTGCTCAGCCATCACTGTGTGCGCTTCGTATTCTATTCCGCTGATCAGCATGCCATTCTCCAACGGCCGCACGTTTCCGAAAAACTCCACTACCGCCCCCTCGCCCGCTGACCAGCGCTGCACCTCCAGCGGGCCAGCCACCAGGGCGACCTCGCAAAGGTAATTTGCCATGCGCTGCACTTGCTCGTTTACTGCCGTGCCGTTCGGCCTGCTCAAAGGAGATACCAAAAGCATCATGACGCAATCGGATATTGGACTCATCGGTCTGGCGGTCATGGGCGAGAACCTCGTTCTCAACATGGAATCGAAAGGTTTCTCCGTCGCCGTCTTCAATCGCACGACCGCGGTGACAGAGAAGTTCGCGACCACGCGCGCCACAGGGAAAAACATTACGCCGAGCCGCACGATCGAGGAGTTCCTCTCTGCATTGCAACGACCGCGAAAAATCATGATCATGATTAAGGCTGGCAATCCGGTCGACCAGGTCATCGCTGAAGTCGTGCCGCTTCTGGAAAAAGGCGATCTGCTCATCGACGGCGGCAACTCCCTCTTCACCGACACGCAGCGGCGCTTCAAGGAACTGGAAGTGAAAGGCATTCGCTACATCGGCTGCGGCGTTTCCGGCGGCGAAGAAGGCGCGCTTAAAGGTCCATCGCTCATGCCTGGCGGCTCGCGCGAGGCTTACGAAATGATCGCGCCCATTTTCACCAAAATCGCCGCGCAGGTCGATGGCGAGCCGTGCTGTCGCTACATGGGACCGGACGGCGCCGGCCATTACGTCAAGATGGTGCACAACGGAATCGAGTACGGCGACATGCAGTTGATCGGCGAAGCCTACGCCATTCTCAAAGACGTGCTCGGCCTCGAAGCCGATGAACTCGCGGACATTTTTGCAGATTGGAACCGCGGCGCACTCGACAGCTATCTCATCGAGATCACGGCGGAAATTTTCCGCAAGAAAGATCCCGATACGGGCAAACCGCTCGTCGATGTCATTCTCGATAAGGCCGGACAAAAAGGAACCGGCCTGTGGACATTGCAATCTGCGCTCAGCCAATCCGTCGTTATCTCAACGATTAACGCCGCTGTCGAAGCGCGCGTGATTTCCTCGCGCAAAGACGAACGCGTGGCCGCCTCCAAAGTTCTGCCGCAACCTGAGTTCCCGAAATTTACGGGCGATCGCCAGCAACTCATCGCCTGCGTGCACGACGCGCTCTACGCTTCGAAGATCGTTAGCTACGCCCAGGGTATGGAGCTGCTCGGCGCCGCCAGCATGGCTTACAAATGGGAACTGAACTTCGGCGACATCGCCACCATCTGGCGCGGCGGCTGCATCATCCGCGCGAAATTCCTCAACCGCATCACCGAGGCCTACGCGCGCGACCCGCAGCTGCACAATCTGCTCATGGATGAATATTTCACCGGCATCATCGCGCGCACACAGCACAACTGGCGCAGCGCCATCGCCCCCGCCCTGCAGCACGGCGTCGCCACCCCGGCCTTCAGCGCATCCCTCGCTTACTTCGACAGCTATCGCTCCGCGCGCCTGCCCGCGAACCTGCTTCAGGCCCAACGCGATTTCTTCGGCGCGCACACCTACGAACGCGTGGACAAGCCCGGCGTTTTCCACACCGATTGGATCGGCCACGCGCCGGCGCAGGAAATCAGTCCGCCGAAACCGACCGCGAAACGCCACGCCGGCGAGTAACAGCTGTCATCCCGAGCGAAATCGAGGGATCCCGTTGCGAAACGTACAGGTAACGCCGCGGGATTCCTCGACTGCGCTTCGCTCCGCTCGGAATGACAGTTTGTGGTTCAATGAAAATCGTGCGACTCGGAGCCGACGAGCCCATGACTAGTGAGCGGCAAAATCTTCTGCGCTTTGATCAGCACCACGTTGTCGGTGTTCTGCACTTCACCTTCGATCGCGAGAAACGGTTCCTCCGTGATGAGCAAGCGCGTTTGCTCAAATAAATCGGGCGTGACGATGGCGTTGGAAACTCCCGTTTCATCTTCAAGGCTGATGAAGACGAAGCCTTTTGCCGTGCCCGGCCGCTGTCGGCAAATCACGTTGCCCGCGATGCGAACCGTCGCGCCATGCTTCGCCTGCGGGAGATCCATCGCGCGCCACACATCCGGCAACTGCGCGCGCAGCAACTTCATTGGATGCGGTCCCGTGGTCAGATTCATCTGTTCGTAATCCGCGCGCACACGCTCCGGCAACGTCATGCGCGGCAGGGGAGCGGGGGGGGGGGGGCCCCCGGGGTGTGGGCCCCCCCCCCCCGCACCCGTGGGGGCGGGGGCGCCACCGGGCGCGGGGGGCCCGGGGGGGGGCCCCCCGCGGGGGGGGGGGGGCCCCCCGCGCTCCCCAACAAATCATCGTGCGGCGTCTCCTCCACTCTCCACATC
>JBBPYF010000047.1:0-15145 GCA_038200165.1 Chthoniobacterales bacterium
GGGAGCGCGGGCACCCCGCCCGCGCTCCCCGAAGATTATTGCGCGACCGCTGGGTCCACATTCACCCGCCGCCCCGCGCGATCGAAACGCACCCGTCCGTCGGTCAGCGCGAAAATCGTGTAGTCGCGACCCAGCCCTACGTTTTTGCCAGGACGAAATTTCGTCCCGCGCTGCCGCACAATGATATTGCCGGCCACGACCAGCTCGCTTCCAAATTTTTTCACACCTAGCCGCTTGCTGACGCTGTCGCGTCCATTCTTGACGCTGCCTTGTCCTTTTTTGTGAGCCATGAGGGAAGGTTGAGAGGTTGAGGAGTTGAGTGGTTGAGAGGAATTACTCGGTGGCTTTCTTCGATTTCGTGCCACTGGTTTTGATTCCGGTAATCTTCACGCGCGTGAGTTTGCGGCGGTGACCGACGGTGCGGTGATAGCCTTTGCGCCGTTTGAATTTAAACGCGATGACTTTCTTGTCCTTGCGCTTCTCAACGATCTCGGCCGTGACCGTCGCGCCATCGATGGGCGCGCCGTGACTGACGTTATCGCCGTCGGCGTGCATGAGCACGTCCCCTAGCGTGATCTTCTTGCCCGCTTCCCCTTCGAGCAGATCGATATCGATCGTGTCGCCTTCTGCGACGCGATACTGCCGGCCACCGGTTCTGATGATTGCGAAAACCATGAGCGCTCCTGGGAAAAAGCCGCGCACTCTTCCACAGGCAGGAGCATTTCGCAACTGGTCATCGCCAGCGGGGTCAGTGCGTTTGCAGAAAACGATGCACGTCTTCGGCCAGCTTGCGGCCGATGCCTTCAGTGGCGGCGATCTCCTCCACGCTCGCCTGCCGCAGTCGTTTCACCGAGCCAAACTCGCGCAGCAGCAAATTTTTGCGGTTCTGGCTCACGCCGGGGCAATCGTCGAGAATGCTTTCGCCGATGCGTTTCTTCATGAGCAACTGGTGATAGGTATTGGCAAAGCGATGCGCTTCATCGCGGATGCGCTGGAGCAAACGCAGCGCGCCTGAGTCTTCCGGCAAACGCAACGGCAAGGCGCGCCCCGGCCGGTAAATCTCCTCGTGTTCCTTGGCCAGACCGATAATCGGGAGCTCATGCAGACCGAGCCGCTGCAATTCCTTGCACGCGGATGAAAGCTGGCCTTTGCCGCCATCGACGATAATGAGATCGGGCAGACGGACCGCGACAAAACCGTCGTCCCGTGTCGGCATATCGTTTTTGTCATCCCGACCGGAGCGAAGCGAAGTGGAGGGATCCCGCGGCGTTACCTGACAGGCGATTTCCAAGGGATCCCTCGACTGCGCTTCGCTTCGCTCGGGATGACAGAGGCGCTGCATTGCCTCGGCTGCGTTCTCCTGCGAAAACTCCGCCGCTTCCGGATTCGCTTCGCGCGCTTCAAGCAAAATGCGCGAGTACCTTCGCCGGACCACTTCGGCCATGCTGGCAAAATCATCCTGCCCTTCAACCGTTCTGATGCGATAACGCCGGTAGCAATTCTTGTCCGGCACGCCTTCGCGGAAACAGACCATGGAGGCAACGACATGCGTGGTGCTGATGTTGGAAATATCGAAGCACTCCATCACGCGCGGCACACTGGGCAGTTGCAGGGCATCAGCCAGCGCGCGCACGTCCGCTTCCGGGTCGATCGTGCTCGGGAGCGATCCGCGCGTGAAACGCCGCGTCGCGCGCGTCGTGCGCCGCAAATCCTCTAGCATGTTGCGCAGCTCGGCCGCTTTTTCGAAATCGAGTCTGGCCGCCTGCTCACGCATCTGTTTCTCCAGCTCGGCGATCATTTCGCGCGAATGCCCCTCGAGAAACTCACACGCCTGCGCCACTCGCTGCCGATAGATCTCGGCGTTAATCTCGCTCAATTTCATCGGCACCTGGTAGGTTGAAGACTTCAGCTCGCGTTCGCTCGGCGAGCCGCGGCCGAATGTGAGCACGCCGAATTTCTTGCGCATAAAATTCAATGTCTGCCGCAGCGCGCCCGCGTGCGCGTAAGGCCCGAAGTAGCGCGCGCCATCGTCTTTCTTGAATCGCGCCAGGCGAAAGCGCGGCCATACCTCCGTCGGATCGATCTTGACCAGCAGAAAACGTTTATCGTCGCGAAACGAAATGTTGTAGCGCGGGCGGTATTCCTTGATCAGCTTGCCTTCGAGCAGGAGCGATTCGGTTTCGCTCTGCACCGTGTGCGTTTCGAAATCCCAAACGGCATCGAGCATGGCGCGCGTCTTCAGATCGGCCACCGCTATTTTCGATGGCATAAAATACGAGCCGACGCGCTTACGCAGATCGCGCGCTTTGCCCACGTAGATGACGCGATGGAAGCGGTCGCGCATGAGATAGACGCCGGGTTTGTGCGGCACCTCATGCACCTTCTTATTCAAATCCGGTTTCTGTTTTGCCATGCTCCCAAACGAGCATCGCGCCCCGCGAATTCTGGAGCAAGCGCCGCTCCTTGAGCGCATGGCGCTTTCCTCGACACTGAGCGTGCATGGACTCTTACGATGTCGCGATCGTTGGCGGCGGACCCGCTGGCGCGACATGCGCGGCTTTTTGTGCGGCTAACGGATTGCGGTCGATCATAGTCGAGCGCGAAAAGTTTCCGCGCGAGAAAGTCTGCGGCGATTGCATTAATCCGGCGTGCTGGCCGGTGCTGCGGCGGCTGGGCGTGGCTGATGAAATGCGCGCGGCGGAACATGGCACCCTCGATTTCGTCGAATTCATTGATCAGCGTGACCGCCGAATACGCGTGCAACTTCCGCGGGGGGAAAATGCGGAGATCGCAATCAAGCGCAGCCTCTTCGATTCGATTCTTCTGGAGCGCGCACGCGAGCTCGGTGCTGAGATCCGCGAGCAAACGACAGTGCGGGATATACAACGCGCCGGAATGGAGTGGGAAATTGAAACAGAGGAGGCAACACTTTCTGCGCGAATATTGGTGGCGGCTGACGGAAGAAATTCAACCGTCGCGCGGCTGCGCGGATTGCTGCCGCGCATTGCCCGGGACCGCGTCGCTTTGCAGGCGCATGTGCCGCTGCCTCCGGATTTTGGGAATGCCGTCGTGCTGCAGTTGCTGCCGGGCGGATATTCCGGCCAGGCGCCGGTGAACGACCGCGAGCTGAACCTTTGCCTGGTCGGACGGGCGGCGACGCTGGCGCAATTGCGCGAATGGGCGCGTCAGCGTTTCGCTCTTCCGCCAGACCAGCAATGGCGAACAATCACGCCGCTCGCGCGCTCCGCCATCTTACCTGCGCGGGAGAATCTGTTTCTCATCGGCGACGCCGCGCGCGTGGTCGAGCCGTTCACCGGCGAAGGAATTTCCTATGCGCTGAACAGCGGCGAGATTGCGGCAGAAATGATTTACCGGCTCGCCCACGGCACCAATCCATCGGCCGTGCGCCAGCAGTTTGGCCGCGCATACGCAGCGATGTATCGCGGCCGATTGTGGATCAATGCGCTCGCGAGAATAGCGGTTGTCTCGCCCAAATTTGGCTCGGTATTGTTCGCGTTGGCAGGCATTCAGCCAAACTTCGTGCAGTTTTTAACACGGAAAATTGTGCGCTAGCTCAGTCATCCCGAGCGAAAAAGCGAGGGACTTCACGAATCATCGCGCGGGTTCGAACGCTCCGCGAGGTCCTTCGCTTCGCTCAAAACGACATAACTGCCGGCACGCTTTGATCGTGTTCGACATCAGCATCGCGATTGTCATCGGGCCGACGCCGCCGGGGACTGGCGTAATGGCGCCGGCGATTCTCGAGACGGGATCAAAATCGACATCGCCCACGAGACGGTAACCACGCTCACTGCTGGCGTCGTCAACGCGGTTGATGCCGACGTCGATCACGACCGCGCCTTCGCGGACAAATTCGGAGCTAACGCGTCTCGGCTGACCGATGGCGGCAATGATGACATCGGCGCGGCGGCAGATTCCCGGCAGATCTCTTGTGCGCGAATGCGCCACCGTCACCGTGGCGTCGATGCCTTTGCGCATGAGCAGGAGCGCCATCGGTTTGCCCACGATCATGCTGCGGCCGAGGACGACGACATTCGCGCCGGTAAGTGACACGCCGGTTTCGCGCAGGAGACGCAAACATCCCAGCGGCGTGCAGGGAACGAAGCCGGAATCGTCGCCGAGCGCGAGTTTGGCGACGTTGAGCGGGTGAAAACCGTCCACATCCTTGCGCGAATCGAGGGCGCGAATGATGGCGGCTTCGTCGATCTGTTTCGGCGGTGGCGATTGCACGAGAATGCCATGGATGGATTTGTCGCGGTTGAGTTCGTCCACGCAGGCGAGCAGTTCGTCCTGCGTCGTCGTCGCGGCGAGCTCGAGTTTGACTGAGTGCAGACCGAGATTTCGGCACATTTTGTCTTTCGCCCGCACATAGCTGCGGGAAGCGGGATTATCGCCCACGAGAACGACAGCGAGTCCGGGCGTTATCCCGCGCGATTTCAGTTGCGCGATTTGGTCGCGCAATTCGGCGTATACTTTTTCGGCAACGGCGCGGCCATCGATCGATATGCTCATCAGTGGGCGCGTATTCTCGCGTCATCCCGAGCGAAGTCGAGGGATCCCGTGGAAGTCAGCGTTCAAGTCCGCCACAGGATTCTTAGACTCCGCTTCGCTCCGCTCGGAATGACGAAGGGCGGCGTTAGCGCGTTTCCACGAGCGACATCATGGCCGCTTCCAGCCGTTGCCGTTCGCGCTCGAATTCTTCTTCGGTTTTCGTCGCCGCGACTTCATGCTGCGCTCCGAAAACGAAACGCGCTCGGCAAAACGGCCGCGGCAAAATGAAGCGATCCCAACTGCGCAATCGCCAGTAGCTCGAATATTCGAAGTTCAGCGGTACAATGTGCGCGCCGGTTTTTTGCGCGAGCAGAATGATGCCGCCGCCGGGCCGATAAGCAGGCCCGCGCGGGCCGTCGGGGGTAATCACGGCGTCGCGGCCGCTCGCGATGACATCAGCCAGCTGCAACATGGCGGCAGCGCCTTTGCGCGAGCTCGAGCCGCGCACGACCTCGAAACCAAAGCGATGCACGAGCTTGGCGAACCAGGCGCCGTCACGACTCGCGCTGATGAGAGCGGTGCCGCCGCGTTGCGGGAGAAAACGCCGGAGCGCAAACGGGAGAAACAGCAGCCGATTATGCCAGGCCGCGCCGATGAGACGTTGCGACAACGGAATGTCCAGAATGTTGCCGCGGTCTTCCAGCTCGAAGCGGATGGTGCGCGCCCACAATTGCAGAAGAGCGAAACCGAAACTAACGAGAACACGACCGGCGAAGCTCTCCGGATCCAGTTTCAAGTGTGGACGGGCGGCCGGCGTTGTTCATCCTGCCAGCGGTAGGCGCGTGAATTTGGCAGACCGATCTGGTCGAGCACGCGCCAGATCACTGTGTCGACAACTTCGCTGACGCTTTTCGGATTACTGTAGAATGAGGGGATGGCCGGCAGCACGGTGGCGCCCGCTTCCATGACGCTGACGACATTACGCGCGTGGATCAGATTCCACGGCGTCTCACGGGGCACGAGGATGAGCTTGCGTCGTTCCTTGAGGAAAACATCGGCGGCGCGGAGCAAGGCGCTTTCGCCCGAGCCGGTGGCGATTCGGCCAAGCGTCGACATCGAGCACGGAATGATGACCATGGCGTTGAAAAAAGCGGAGCCGCTGACGAATGGCACGTTCAGGTCGTTCTCGGAATGCTGAATGACTTTGGCCGGAATGCGGAACGTCATGGTTTCCTGCACGGCGACTTGTTTGGCGTGGCCGCTCATGACGAGATGAACTTCGTGCGCGGCGAGATCGAGCTGATCGAGCAACCGCTGGAGATAGATGGTGCCGCTGGCACCGGTCGCGCCGATAACGAGTTTCATGGTGAAATATTGGGCGCTAACTTGCGCGCGCCGCGTGGGTCGTCCATGCAAATTCCACCGGAGGCGGTATTTTGAGGAATTTGAAATTTGGCGGAGGCAGCGGCAATTAGTTAGGCATGATCAAGAAGCTGTTGCACACGCGCTATCGGGTGACTGATCTGGAGAAGACGGTCTCCTTTTACAAAGACGTGCTCGGGCTCGAGGAAACGCGGCGCCATACCTCCGGACGCGGATCGCAGTTGGTGTTTTTCAAAGCGCCCGGCAGCGAGGAGGAGATCGAGCTTTGCAAGTACGACGCAAGCGGGCCGGTGGTGGTGGGTCCGGACCTGACGCATCTCGCCTTCGAGGTGGATGACATCGAGGAGTTCGCGAAAAAGGCGGCGGCGAAAGGTTATCCGCTCTCAGACGGACCGCATCGCAACAGCGACGGCGGCGCCATCGCCTTCATCGATGCGCCCGAGGGTTACGAGATCGAATTGATCCAGCGCGGGCGCAAAACCAGCTAGCTGCAAATGAAGGTTAGGACAGCGGAAGGGTGAAGGGTTTGCCGGAAACAAAGTTGAAGTGGTGCGTGCTCGGGCTCTGCGCGCTTTTGGCCGCTGCGCCGGCCAGGGCGATCAGTCTTGACGACGATGATGATGCCAACGTCATCCGGCCAACAGGCGTCCATAAACATCACAGCAAATCGGCCAAAGCGAAGAAAGCTGCCGCTGACAAAAAGGCCGACAAGGAGGAAGAGATTGCTCCGGCTGTTCAACCGGTGCCGACGCAGCCCTCCGATCCGGCGCGCGTCCCGAATACGCGCGCCACTTCCGTGCTCGTGGTCGATGCGCGCACCGGCCAGGTATTAACAGAAAAAAATGCCGACCAGCCGCGGCCCGCGGCCAGCACGCAAAAGCTGCTGACGGCGTTGATCGTGGCGGAGAGCGGTTATTTGGATCGGCCCGTTAACGTCGAGCCGATCGATACTTTCGCCGAGCCGGTGAAGCTGAACATTCGTCCGGGCGAGACTTATCAGCGCATCGATCTGCTGCGTGCGCTGCTGGTGAAAAGCGCGAATGACCTGGCGCGCTGTCTCGCGCGCGACAACGCCGGCAGCATCGAAGCATTCGCGGAAAAGATGAATGCGAGAGCGCAGCAGCTCGGCGCGACGCATTCGCATTTCCTCAACCCGAACGGCCTGCCCGTGCCCGGGCAGTATTCCACTGCGCGCGATCTTTCTGTCATCGCCCGCGCTGCCTATGCCAACCCGACGATTCGCTCCATCGTCTGCCTGCCGCAGCTTGTTTTCCGCTACGCCAATGGCCGCACGCGCGAGCTGGAGAATACGAACAAAGTCTTGAAGCGTCTTCCCTTCTGCAATGGCATGAAGACCGGCTACACCGAAGCGGCCGGCCATTGCCTCATCGCCAGCGGCTCACGCCCGGGGCGCGACGTCATTGTCGTCGTCCTCGGCGATACTAAATCCGGCGTCTGGTCGGATGCGGCCTCGTTGCTCTCGTGGGGTTTGTGGCTCTGATGCGGCGGCGGCGCGGTCGCCATTTTCAGCAACTCGGAAACGGTGACGAATTTAAAACCTTTCTCCTCCAGCTCGCGCAATGTGTCCGGCATCGCTTCGATGGTTTGGGCGTGAATGTCGTGGGAGAGAACGATGGAACCGGGCCGCGTTTCTTTCAAAATGCGATTGGCCACGACACTCGGGCCGGGATTTTTCCAATCCAACGGATCCACATCCCACAGGATGATTTCGTAGCCGAGCTCATCGTGGAGCCA
Organism: Chthoniobacterales bacterium; assembly: GCA_038200165.1. Taxonomy (GTDB): domain Bacteria; phylum Verrucomicrobiota; class Verrucomicrobiia; order Chthoniobacterales; family UBA10450; genus AV69. The sequence continues at coordinate 7,651 of JBBPYF010000047.1, forward strand.
GCGTTTCTGGCGTGATGTGATCGAGCCGTAGGGCGGACGCAGCAAAGTCGGACGCGCGCCCGTCGCGCTGGTGATGGCGTCTTCCGTGCGCTTGACCTGAGAGCGCACCGCTTCTTCCGAGATTTTGGCGAAGTTCGGATGGGACCAGCTGTGGTTGCCGATCTCGTGACCTTCGCGCACGGCGCGCTGGAGTATCTTGGGATATTGCGCGGCGTTTTCGCCGACGACGAAAAAGGTGGCGTGGATGTGATGTTGCGCGAGCAGATCAAGCAGACGCGGCGTGAGTTTCTCGTTAGGTCCGTCATCGAAGGTGAGCGCAATGTAGGGACCGTCAACGTGAACGGAGCTGACGGCTGTCTTCGGTTCCGGTGAGGGCGGGGCCGGAGTGGTCAGCGGAGTTTCGGCCGGTTGCTGAGCGAGCAGCGTGGTTGAAGCGCAAGAGAGGAGAATAACGAGAATGCGAAACATCGGCGCGGGCGAGATGGCGTTATTTACGCTGCAGCAAGAGCAGTGCAAGGCAGGCGCGCTCACCGGCGACCTTGTCAACCCCGCGTGGCAATCATCCTGCTGCTCTAGAAATTTCAGAGGGTTTTCGGGGGTTTAGGGGGAGGACTTCCTGCGCCGCGCCGAAACTCCGCCCGGCCGACTCACGATGAAGATTCTCCTTGTTGAAGATCAGGACGACAGCCGCCAGACGCTGCGCAAACTGATCGAGCTGCGCGGCCATCAGGTCACAGCCGTACCGAGCGCGGAAGAGGCCGAGCGCGCGCTCGCAGAAGAGAGTTTCCCTTTTCTGATTCTCGACTGGATGTTGCCGGGCAAAAGCGGCCTGGATTTGTGCCGCGAACTGCGCGAGCGGACCGATGGCGACGAGATGTTCATCCTGCTCGTGACGGGGAAAGCCGAGCGCGAGGACCTCGAGCAGGCGCTGGCGGCGGGCGCGAACGATTACCTCACGAAACCGATCGACCTCTCGCGGCTCAATGTGCGGCTGGCCGTGGCCGAGCGGCAGATTCGCGACCTGACCGAGCGCAACCAGGCGCGCGTCGCCTTGCAGGAATCTGCGCGCACCCTGCGCGACATTCTCGAAAACACCACCGACGGCTTTATCGCACTCGATTTCGCCTGGCGCTTCACCTACGTCAATCCCGAAGCGGAACGCCTGTTCGGCCGTTCACGTGACGAGCTCATCGGCGGCGAGCTTTGGGAAAAATTTCCAGAGCTTTGCGGCACGTCATTCGAGAAAAATTACCGGCGTGTCATGGCGCGGCAGGAGCCGATCGAATTCGAAGCGTCCGATCCGGCGGAGACGAAATGGTTTGAGGTTCACTGTTACCCGAGCGGTGGTGGCGTCTCGGCGTTTTTCCGCGATGTGACGGCGCGGAAACGCGCCGAAGACGAGCGGCTCACCACGGGCAAGCTCGAGTCCGTCGGCACGCTGGCGGGCGGCATCGCGCATGATCTGAACAACATTCTCACTGTCATCTCCGGCAACATCGGCCTGGCCCAGCTGGAAGCGCCGAGCGACGCCAGGAACCTGCTCACGTGCCTCAATAAAGCAGCCCAGGCGGCGCAGCACGCGGCACATCTCTCGAGCCAGTTGCTCACATTCTCGAAAGGCGGCGCGCCGGTGAAGAAGGTGATCGACATCACACGGGTGTTAACGAAAGCGAGCGAGTTCGCGTTGCACGGTTCGAACGTGCGGGCGGAGATCGACATCCCGCCGAATCTCTGGCCGGCCGAAGTGGACTCAGCGCAGATCGAGCAGGTGATGAATGCGCTCATGCTGAACGCGCGTGATGCCATGCCCAGTGGCGGGATGGTGGAAGTGACCGCGCGCAATGTCCATCTGGACAACAAACCGGGCGCGCTTCTGCCCGGTGGTCGTTATTTGAAAATCGCGGTGGCCGATCAGGGTAGCGGCGTGCCGGCCAACATCGTCACCCGCATTTTTGATCCGTATTTCACGACCAAGCCGACGAACAGCGGCCTCGGTCTCTCCATCAGTTTTTCCATCGTGAAAAAGCATGGCGGCATGCTCTATCTCGAGCAGACGTCTTCTGCCGGCGCCGTCTTCGCGTTTTATCTGCCAGCGGCGAAAGCCGAAGTGGTGGCAGTGAAGCCCATCGCGGCGACGCCGAGCATGCAGTTTAATCATCAGCGCGTGCTGGTGATGGACGACGAAGCGGGCATTCGCGATCTCACTTCGCAATTGCTCGGCTCACTCGGCTATGAAGTGACGGCGGTGCCGGACGGTGTCGAAGCGGTGAAGACTTACGAGCGCGCGATGCGGCGCAATGAAAATTTTCAGGCGGTAATTCTCGATGCGACGATCCGCGGCGGCATGGGTGGGCTGGCCACGATCGAGCGGTTACGCAACATCGACCCGCAGGTCGTCGCCATTATCTGCAGCGGCTATTCCGACGAAGCGGCGCTGGCGGAGTTTTTGCAATTCGGTTTCCGCGGCGCGCTGCCCAAGCCATTCACCCGGCGTGATCTGGCCGACGTTTTGCAACGAGCTTTAGTCGCAGCGAAAAGCGAGCCGGCCTTTGCCGGGTAAACGCCTCGCCCTAACTCCCCGAGCGGGCCGTCTGTGCGCCGCTGTGTTTTCCCTTTTCATCGCGAAACATTTTGCGGCATGTTGACGCCCCATGCAGTCCACGCCGCCGGTTTATAAACGTGTCGTCCTCAAGCTGAGCGGCGAGGCGATGCAGGAGCACGGCGCGCGGGAAAATATTTCGCCCCAAATCGTGCGCGAAATCGCGGAGCACATCAAAGAAGTGCGCGATCTCGGCGTACAAATCGGCGTGGTCATCGGCGGTGGGAATATCTGGCGCGGGCTTTCGGCGGCGCATCGCGGGATGGACCGGACGACGGCCGATTACATGGGCATGCTCGCGACGGTGATTAACGGTCTGGCGCTGCAGAGTGCCTGCGCCCAGATCGGCGTCGAGACGCGCGTGCAGACGGCTATCGAGATGAAGAATGTGGCCGAGCCGTTCATTCGCGGCCGCGCCATTCGGCACCTCGAGCTGGGCCGCGTTGTCATTTTCGTCGCCGGCACCGGCAATCCATATTTCTCGACCGACACGACGGCGGCATTGCGCGCGAGCGAGATCGGCGCGGAGGTTATCCTGAAAGCAACGAAGGTCGACGGCGTTTATGATTCCGATCCAAAGAAGAACCCGGACGCGCAACGGTATGACCGCATCAGCTTTGCCGAGGCGCTGAGCAAACGCTTGCAGGTGATGGACTCGACCGCGTTCAGTTTGTGCATGGACAACAAGATTCCGATAGTCGTGTTCGGGATGCAGCCTTCAACGAACTTTCGCGATATCGTGACGGGGCAGAAAATCGGAACCCTGGTTTGCGATTAGGCGAGCAGACAAAAATGAAGAAGACTCAACTAGACAGGATTAGCCCGATTTTTCACGAGACCCAATCCGGTTAATCCAGTAAATCCTGTCTAGACATTACTCTCATGAGCAGCGACGACATTCTTCTGGAAGCAGAAATGGCGATGGAAAAAAGCGTTGATTACATGGTGCATGAGTTCGCCGCGGTGCGGACGGGGAAGGCGTCGCCGGGGCTGGTGGAGAATGTGGACGTGCACGCCTACGGCTCGGCCATGAAATTGAAACAGCTCGCTCTCATCACTACGCCCGAGCCGCGGCTGCTCGTGGTGCAGCCGTTCGATGCCGGCACCGTGCGCGACCTCGAGAAGGCGCTGAATGAATCGAAAATCGGCATCACGCCGTCGGTCGATGGCAAGATCATTCGGCTGCCGATCCCTGAGCTTTCCGAAGAACGCCGGCGCGATCTGGTGCGTTCGCTTGGGAAAATGGCAGAGGAGGCTCGCGTGCGCGTGCGCGCAAACAGACGCAGTGCGATCGATGAAGCGAAAAAAGCGAAAGCGGCTGGCGGGTTAACCGAAGACGGGTTGCGCGATCTGGAAGAAGACGTGCAGAAGCTGACGGACCGTTTCGTGAAAGCGATCGACGATCAGCTTGCGCGCACGGAAGCCGAGCTCATGAAAGTGTAGCGCCGTCATCCCGAGCGAAGTCGCGGGATCCCGATGCGCCACCTTAGAGGTAACAACACGGGATCCCTCGACTTCGCTTCGCTCGGGATGACGGCGTTGTCACAGCCGCACCAGATCTAACAAGAACTGGCACCAAAGATAGATCATGCCGCGCCAGGAGTATTTGACTTCGTTGCCCTCGGTCGCCTTGAGCACGCCGGCGCTGACGTTGTGCGCAATCTGGTCGCGCAGGTCGTTCTCGATGTCGGCGTGAATACGGTCGTCATCGAGGGAGTCGAGCGCGCCGGTGTCGATGCTGTGGGCGCGGAGGAATTCGCGGTGGCTTTGGTATAGCTGCCAGAAGTTCTGATCCGGTCGCTGCCGGTTGATGCGGAACTGCGGCGTGAGTTTCAATCCGTAGGAGAGCGGATAGTTCCAGGTCGTCCAGATGAGGCCGTCTTTCGCGCGCGAGGAAATGCGGAGATAGTAAAATGAGAGGTCGTGCTGTTCGTTGAGGCAGATGGTGGCCTGGGCGCGGTCGTCACTTTTGTAAAAAAAGCGAAAGAATTGCCGGTAATCTTCCCAGTCCCAGCCGGCGTCGTTGACGTGGGCAAAGCCTTCGTTCTCGATCTCGCGCGTGATATCATCGAGCGCAGGGAAGAGGCTGGCGGAGGGCGGGCTTTTCGGGCGCAGCCGTTTCTCTTTCGGCAAACGCAGCGTGCGAATGCGGGTGAGAATTTCCAGCCACGGCAGAAACAGCCAGCTCGCCGCAGCGAGAAAACCCCAGGCGAAGCTGTCGGTAATGAAGTAAACGGCGAGGAACGAGGCGATGAGGATGCCAAGCGCACCCGCCTTCTGCGCGAAAGAGGTCTGGTAACTGCGCAGCGCCACGCTCAGCACCGCGATGCCCAGAGTGAGCAGAAGACCGAACAGCATCTAAGGTTCGATCCCGTGTTCGCCTAGAAATTTCTCGAGTTGCCCGGTGTCGAAATTGGCCAGCACATCGAGGCCCGCCACAAGGGTGGGAACGTAGGGCTGGTCCGAGAGATCGACCATTTCCTCATATGCAGCACGATTCCGGCCGACATCGATCTCGACGAATTTATAACCGCGCTCGTGCAGGAAATCCTTGGCATCGATGCACCACGAGCACATGGCGCGGCTGTAAAGTTTCAGCTCGATGGACATGACGGGAATAAACGGAGAGAATTTTGCCGCGTCAACGGCTCGCCACAAATGCGATTCCCATCCTGCTCTGTGCAACTTCGAGTTTCGCGCAGCGAAGTGGCTGCAAGCAGAAAGCCGTTAAAAGCTGCGCACCTTTGCTGAGGGCTCGACGAATTCGGCGTTACTCACCATGAGCGTGTCATTCAGATGCCTGGACAATTCCTGGGCCAGAATGCTGCCGATGGCGCGCGGGTCACGTGTGTAAACCGGAATGGGGAACGCTCCGGCATTGCGGTCGTAGCCGTAAATCGTGCCGTCAGTTTCCCAAACACAGTAGGCGTGACCCGCTGGATGATTCTCATAGCGCACGAGCAGAATTTTCGCCCAAAAGTTTTTCTCGAGCGTGTGCTGGGTTTTGACCGCGGCGAGATAATTGCAGGCGGAAACGACGCAGCCGTTGAGCACGACGAGGTCGTTCTCGCCAGGATTGAGCAGGGTGGTTTGGCGACAGGCGCCAATGCTGTAGCAGGTGAGGGCGATGGCGAGGTAAATCGCGGCTTGCCGGAGGAGTCGAGTTTTCATGGTGTGGGACGAGAGAGCGGAACGGGCGGGACACTCTAGAAATTATAACATCGCCTCCGCCGTGGGAAGATAAATCTGATGATGGAAGCAATGCTCGGTGTGTCGCCATTACCGTTAAAGCCTCTTACTCCGGTCCGTACTCGAGCAGGTGGAAGGTCCCATCGATGGTCTTGGGCCGGCCTCGTTCATCCTTCTTTTCCGGCTCGACTTTCGCCGTGGCAGTGTAAATCCGGTGGGTCACGGGATCGAGCGCCATCGTTCGCGCGCCGCGTTCTGTTTGCAGCGTCTGCACCACTACGAGCTTCTCGCCTTCTACTTTGGCAATGGTAATTGTGCCGTCCCCGCACGATGCGAACACATTTCCCGTCGCTTCATCGAAGGCGCATGCATCCACGCCCGCGCCGATGGGCGCAGTTCCGAGCACCTTGCCGCTCGTGCGGTCGAGCATGACAAGGAGCTTGTTGCCGCAACCGGCGAAGAGCCGGTGATGCGCCGCATCGAAGGCGAGTCCGCTCGGCTCTTCGCCCGGCGCGAGTGGCCAATGGGCGACGACGCGATGCGTCTGCGTATCGATCGCGGCCACTTCGCCTTTGTCTTCGATATTGCAAAAAACGCGACTGTTCGCGCCATCGGCAACGGCGAACTCCGGCTTGCCGCCGAGCGGGATTGTCACCGTAACGGTCGCACTTTTTGCCTCGATCACAGTGGCCGATTGCCCTCTGCCGTTGAAGGCGTAAACCTCCGCTCGCGCCGGCTCGTAGAGAATGGCGTCCGGGTTCTCCCCGGTATCGACTTTCGATTTTGTGCTCAGCGTTCCGAGATCGACCACGGAAACTTTGTTCTCTTTACCGTTGCTCGAGAAACCAAGTGGCGGCGCGACGGCAAATCCATGCACACCTGGTGTATCGGCGATTTCACCCACCACGCGGTCACTATTCAAGTCCACGACCACGATCTTGCTCGCGTGAGTGACATAAAGCCGCCGCGCCTGCGAGTCGACGAAGAGATAATCCCAACCACCTTCGCCACCGATCGGGATTTGTTTGATAAAATGGTATTGATCACTGGCCGACGCAGAAGCGAGGACTGCAAACGAAAGCAAAAGGGTCGCGCTGAATTTTCGCATGCCGGACTTTATCCTGATGTCGTCCGAGGCAATAAGGAAAGAAGCGTTATTCTCTCCGCTCGCGAACATCGTGTCCTGCCAGGCCGTAGTCTTGGAATGCTGGCGAAAACGTTTTATCGCCTAAGCCCGCCTTCGTTTCACTCCGGCGTGGCGCTTTTCGCCGACGGCGAAAAGTGGAGGCGAGGGGAGTTGAACCCGCTCGGGGCCACACAAACCTTAATATCTGATGCGGCTCACGAGGGGAAATTATTTTTCGTCGTTTACGATGTGGGTTTGTCGAGCTGAATTTGTCACAGCTTGTCACGTTGGCCTACCCCAGCCGGCCTGAGCGCGGCGGCGCAAATTCGAGGGGTGCCGATACACTTAATTGAAGCCGAAATGAAATGTTCTCGCCTAGGAAACTGCTGCGTCTGCCCTCCGCGGCCGGACGTTATTTCTTTTTGGTCGCGCCAGTTTTCGCGAGCGCGTTCTTAGCGGCGCGGCTGATGATGATGGTGACGGCAATCGTGGCGATGAGGCCGACGCCGAGGAACACATATTTTAGCGGCGATCCCCCGCCGCCACTGAGACCAGCCTTTCCGGCTCCGCCGAGGTAGGCA
>JBBPYF010000048.1:0-24375 GCA_038200165.1 Chthoniobacterales bacterium
AACGAACTTTACCACTCGCACCCTGGAACTCAGATCGATAAGATCGATGACGTGGAGCGGGTAGCAGAAGCTCTTCGCGCCATTCTCGACGCCCCGGAGAAACACGCTGCCCTGCAGCAGCAGTCGTTGCAGGCGTGGGAGAGGCAATATTCACCGGCAGCAGTCGCCGCCATGGTCCGGAAGGTAGTCGACTTGAGAGCGTCGGCGCGGCCGGTATAAGTTTGATTCCGTGAGGCGGTGCCAGATGCCGCAGCCGGAGGTCTGGCCTGACGAGCGTCGAATTGCCCGCCGAACGCCGATTGTTATTTTGAGGTATGCGCATTGATCGATTTACGCAAAGGATGCAGGAGGCGCTGCAGGCGGCACAGGACCTTGCCTCGCGCGGACAGCAGCCTGAGATGGGAAACGAACATTTTTTGCTCGCGCTGCTCGACCAGGGCGAAGGCGTGACGCGGCCGTTGCTGGAGAAGATCGGCGTTTCGGCTGATGCGCTGCGCACGCGCCTCGAGACGGAGCTGGCGCGGCGGCCGAAGGTGAGCGGGGCCGTTTCCGATCTGCGGATTTCCAATGATCTGCGGCGCACGCTCGATGTGGCGGAATCGGAAATGACGAAGCTGCGCGATGAGTATCTGAGCGCGGAGCATTATTTGCTCGCGCTCGCGAGCGAGAACAACGCGGCGGCGAAAGCGCTGAAGGATCTCGGCGTGACGCAGGCGAAGCTAATGCAGGCGTTGCAACAGGTGCGCGGTTCGCAACGGGTGACCGACCAGAATCCCGAGGGCAAATACCAGACGCTGGAGAAATATGGGCGCGACCTGACGCAGGCGGCGCGGCGGGGGAAGATCGATCCGGTCGTCGGGCGCGACAATGAGATCCGGCGCGTCATGCAGGTGCTGTCGCGGCGGACGAAAAACAATCCGGTGCTCATCGGCGAGCCGGGTGTGGGCAAGACCGTTATCGTGGAAGGATTGGCGCGCCGCATCGTGAGCGGGGATGTGCCGGAATCGCTCAAGAACAAGCGCATCATCGCGATGGACATCGGCGCGATGGTGGCGGGCGCGAAGTTCCGCGGTGAATTCGAAGATCGGCTGAAGGCGTTCTTGAAAGAAGTGACTGATTCGCAGGGCGAGATCGTGCTCTTCATCGATGAGCTGCACACCATCGTGGGCGCGGGCGCGGCGGAGGGCTCGGTGGACGCGTCGAACATGCTCAAGCCGATGCTGGCGCGCGGCGAGCTGCGGACGATTGGAGCGACCACACTGGAAGAATATCGCAAATACATCGAGAAGGACGCGGCGCTGGAACGACGCTTCCAGCCAGTGATGGTGAATGAGCCGAGCGTGGAGGACACAATCGCGATTCTGCGCGGACTGAAAGAACGCTATGAAGTACATCACGGCGTCCGGATTACCGATGCCGCGCTCGTTGCCGCCGCCGCCCTTTCGCATCGTTACATCAGCGACCGGTTCCTGCCGGACAAGGCGGTCGACCTCATGGATGAAGCTGCCTCGCGATTAAAGATCGAGCTCGATTCGATGCCGACGGAAATCGACGTGATCGAGCGCGAGATCATGCAGCATGAGATGGAGCGGCAGGCGTTAAAAAAAGAGAAGGATCCGGCAAGCAAGGAACGGCGGCAGAAGTTGGAGAAGGAACTGGCAGAGCTGAAGGAAAAATCGAGTGCGCTCAAGGCGGAGTGGCAAAAGGAGAAGGCGCAGATCGGCGAACAGGCGAAGATCAAAGAAGAGCTGGATCAATTGCGCACGGAGCTGGAGCGAGCGCAACGCCGTGGCGAGCTGGCGACCGCGAGCGAGATCCAATATGGCCGCATCCCCGAGCTGGAGAAGAAACTGGCCGAAGCTGATGCGAAGCCGAAAGGCGATGGTGTGAAGCCGCGCCTGTTACGCGAGGAAGTGACGGAAGAAGACATCGCGCAGGTCGTCTCGAGCTGGACCGGCATTCCGGTTTCGCGTTTGCAGGAAGGTGAGCGCGCGAAACTGGTGCGGCTGGAGGATCATCTGCATCAACGCGTTGTCGGTCAGGATGCGGCGATCAAAGCAGTGGCGAACGCGGTGCGGCGCGCGCGCGCAGGTTTGCAGGATCCGAGTCGGCCCATCGGTTCGTTCATTTTTCTCGGACCTACCGGCGTTGGCAAAACCGAGCTCGCGCGCGCGCTGGCGGAGTTTTTGTTTGATGACGAGAACGCGATAATCCGCATCGACATGAGTGAATACATGGAGAAACACACGGTGGCGCGATTGATCGGCGCGCCCCCGGGATACGTGGGCTATGAAGAAGGCGGGCAGCTTTCCGAAGCGGTGCGGCGCAAACCGTATTCGGTGGTGCTCTTCGATGAAATCGAAAAGGCGCACCAGGATGTGTTCAATGTTTTGCTGCAAGTGCTCGATGATGGCCGCATCACCGACGGGCAGGGGCGAACGGTCGATTTCAAGAACACCGTCATCATCATGACTTCGAACATCGGCTCGCAATTCATCAGCGAAGAAGAGACGAGTGAAGGGCGCACCCGGCTGGTAATGGATGCATTGCGCGTGCATTTCCGGCCGGAATTTTTGAATCGCGTGGACGAGATCATCATCTTCGATCGACTGACGGAAGATGACCTGAAGAAGATCGTGGAGATTCAGCTCGCGCGATTGACGAAACGGCTCGAGCAGCAAAAGATCACGTTGCAGCTGAGCGACGCGGCAAAGGCGTTCATGGCGCGCGAAGGTTACGATCCGGTGTATGGCGCACGGCCACTCAAGCGCGCGATCCAAAACGACATTCTTAACCCGCTGAGCATGGAGTTGCTGGAAGGGCGCTTTCACGAGGGCCAAACGATTCGCGTCGATGCGCGTAACGGCTCGCTCGATTTTACCGCCACTTAAGCGGGGTGCAGGCTGGCGCGAAGATGCTCCGGGATGAGCTTGCCCGAAAATCAGGCGCTGATTGAACGAAACGCGCTCGTCGCTTATCTCATCTGCATGATCACGAAAAGCTTAGCGTTAGTTGCAGCGGGAATTTTGGCGGCGACCACGGCATTCGCTGGGGGCAAAGCGTGTTGCGGCGGGAACATGCAGACCGCGAATGAGAAGGCGAACTGTATGAACCTGACGAGCCTTAATCTCAGCGCCGAGCAGCAATCCAAGCTTGTCGCCTGGCAGGATCAATGCAGGAAGGCCGGTTGCACAAAGGAGAGCCGCACCGCCTTTCTGAAGAAGGCGAAGACGATCCTCTCCAAGGATCAATATGCGCAGCTGAGATCCGAGTGCGATAAAACGATGACGAAGAAAAGCTGATCAGTCGTAGCCCCGATTGGGCAGAGCGCGCCCGCCGGTGACGGGCGCGTTTCTTTTTATAGGCTCATCGACCGCTGCACAAAACTCGTTAGCTTCCGCTGCTCTCGGTTCACGTTTTTGCGCTTGTTTCCTCACTTCTGGCGGAAAAGAGTGAGCAGTGGCGCGTGCTCGCAGCCGCGGCTACAACGTTCTGCTCAGCAGATCAGCCAGGCGCCAGCCGGCTTTGTGCAACTCGTCGCGCACCATTCCGCTCGACCACTCGCGATAACCGCTACTGATTTCGCGCGCTTCGCCTTTAGCAAAAACGCGCCCGTCCTTTTCCTCACGATGCACGTGCTCGAACTGCAAACGGGTATGCGCTTCGCGCGCAATGGGCAGAATCTCGTTCGCCCATTGCTCCGCCCATGTCTTCGGCTCACCGGGCGTGCGCCAATTCTTCGGCTCCGTGTTCACGAGCTCCGCGATCAATTTCTCCTTCGCCGGATTGTAGACCGCATCGCGCTTTTCCTTCGGCAATTCATCGGGCGTCCCGATGACGACATTGCGCACGGTATCCAGATCCCAGAAGCCGTGAAAGGAATGGTAGTAATGCCGCGGATGCTGGGCGGTGGCATTCTCAATAAAACTTAACGAGTTGCCGCCCTCATCTCCGATCCCGGCCGCGCCGTGATCAGGGTCAACCGGCTGCCCGCTTTCGCTGAAGTATTCCGCGCCGACATGCAGCGGCTGATGAATGTCGCCGAGTAAATGCGCGAGCACGATGACGGCGATCGGTTTTGTGATCTTGCGCGGATTCTCCTCGGGAGTTTCGCCGCGCAGCACACCGATGCAGTAAGGAATAGTGTGCACGATATCCCAGTTGCCACGGCCGGTTTTGCCGTCGCCGTATTTCTCCGGGTCGAGCACCGGCACATCAGTGTAGTGAAACCAATGATGCGTGGGCACGACGTCGCTGGCGTCGGGACTTGGTGGATTGGCTGTCCAAAATTCGCGCAACTGCTGTTCGATGCGCCGCGATTGCGGATAATGCGGGTAAGCACCGAGATCGTCCGCGCCCTTTTTGTCCCAGGCCTTGATTTCATCTGCAATATTGGACGCGCGCTGCAAAGTCATGCCATCGAGTAGCGCGCTGACCTTTGCTCCCGCGGCCGTGCCGGCGAGTTTGCGATCGGCAATGGCGCCGACGATTTCGTGGCCAAGCGGGCCATAGGCGGCAGCGTTGCCGGCGAAGAGCGCACACGCCAGGGCGGCAAATGGTCGTCTCGTCATCATCATTATGTCAACGCATCTTGTATGCCCTTTTGCCTACGCAAGTACGTCATCCTGTGCGAAGCGAAGCGAAGTCGAAGGATCCCGTGGAAGTTACCTTACACGTGACGCGACGGGATTCCTCGGCTTCGCTCGGGATGACCTGTATTTATGGCGATCAACCGCGCAGCATTCCTGAATAAAATCCGGGAGCCGAATCCGGAACCTCGATTGCGCCGGCCGCGCGGTAAAATCCAATCTCATCCGTCGCTCCGATGATGGCATAGCCATATCCGTTCGCGCCCATGTCGCGCAGTGTCGCGAGCAAGAGCGCGGTGCCAAGACCGCGTCCTCGCATCTCTTCCTTCACGCCGATGGGACCGAAAAAACCGCGCGCGGTAGTGTCGTAACAGGCGAATCCGTAGATGGCATCGAGCGCAGCGGCGATAAAACAGGCAATCGGCTGGCGTGCGAAAGCGATCTCACATTCACTTGCCCAGCCGCCGGAAAAGTTTTCCAGGACGAACTCGCTGACGCGTCTTTTCTCGGCGGCAAAAGCTCGGCGGACCGCAACGCTCTCGTCTCCCATCCGTTCGTTGGAGTTGCCGCTGGCCTCAGGGTAGCTAACACCGTCTCCGGCGGCAGGAGGCAGCGCATACAATTTCACCAGCAAATCCATGCTTAATTCTTCACCGTCACTTCCGTCGTAAACGCGTATTCCATGGCGGTGCCGCGTGGCCGTGCCCGCTGCCGGCCGACAGCTCCGCGCGGTTCGTCGTCGCCCCAGTAGACGTCAATCTGCAGCGGATGCACGGCCGGACCGGTATCAGTCACGATCCATTCCTCGCTGCCGGTTTCACTTTGCACCAGTGGCGATGCGATGACGAGCCGGTCGTGCTGGCGGAGAAATTTGTTGCGTGATGAGATCGCACACGAATGCCGCGGCACGAGCACTTCGCCGCGCCGGCCGAGTGGCATTTCGGCGAAAGCATAACGATTATCGCTCATCCAGCGAAGATAGCGGCAATCGTTCACCGGCTCTGTGATTCGACCAAATCCTTCCTTCTTCACCGCCAGCAGAAAATCGCGCGGATAGCTGCGGCCGCGTAATCCCGGAGCGCTCACAGGCGTAACATCGAACCCGCGCTCTGCGGTAAAGCCGGTCTCCACCGGCGTGTAATAGATGGTGCAGAAGAAAATGCCCGCGTAGCTGGCGCCGTTTGCATGCTGGCGTGGAAGATGACGCGCCCGCTCCGCGAGTTGTTTTACCTTCTGATCGCGCAGCGCGCGCAGGGCGTCGTCAGACATTGCGTCTGTCGCAAGTTCCGCGTCCTCGGCTGGCACAGTCAGGGCTATTCCGGCGCATAGCATCAGAAGAATTCGTCGACCGGCCCGCCGAGCAGCACCTCGATAGGCAAACGCTGATATTCGTACTCGTAGGGTGGTGGCTTCCACTGAAAATAGTTCGCGTACATCCGGCGGAGACAGCGTATAACTTTCAGGCCCGTGTGAAATGGTGAGAATGAATCGCGCTCGATCACGTGCAGGTGCACTCCACCGCAAAGCTGCCCGGCAAATTTATGGAAGGTCGGCTGGAAAAATATCGCGCGGAAATACGCCCCCGGTAGCCGCAGCGAATTCAGCTCGGAGGCGAGCGCGTCTGGATTCACCCAGGGCGCACCGAAAATCTCGAATGGCCGTGTGGTGCCGCGGCCTTCGGAAACGTTCGTGCCTTCGAGCAAGCACATGCCGGGGTAAACCGTGGCGGTCGCCAGCGTAGGCATGTTCGGCGAGGGCAACACCCACGGCAGCTCCGTCTGGTCAAACCACATTCGGCGTTCCCAATTTTCCATCGGCAGAACCGTCAACGCGCAATCCGGAAAAGCTTCATCGCGAAACAGCATGGCAAGCTCGCCCATGGTCTTGCCGTGCCGCGCCGGCAGCGGATGAAGTCCCACGAAAGATCGGTATTCGATCTTCAGCAGCGGACCTTCCGTCGTCACGCCATTGATCGGATTAGGCCGGTCGAGAACGAGCACCGGCAAGCCCGCCCGCTCGCACGCCTCCATCGCCAGATACATCGTCCAGATGAAGGTGTAATAGCGCGAGCCGATATCCTGCAGATCGATGAGCAACACGTCGACATCGTGCAGCATCTCTGGTGTCGGTTCACGATGCTCACCGTATAAACTGTGCACCGGAATACCGAGGCGCGGATGTTTGTAAGAACGCCACTCGATCATGTTGTCCTGCGTCTCGCCGCGATAGCCGTGCTGCGGACCGAAGAGCGCGCGCAGGCGCCATAGCTTTCCTTTTTCGTGCTCCAGAAGAGCCGATGTGTGTTCAAACTGGCAATTGATCGAGGCCGGATGAAGCAGCGCACCAAGTCGTGCGCCGCGGAACTCGCGCGGCCAAATCTCACCGAGGTGATCAGTGGGAAGAATCACTGCCATGGCTGTCTTCTAGCTGTGAGCCGTCGCATTCGTCCATAACTCCGTCTCATCTTCTCGCCTTGCGACAGCATCTCCGGACGCGCATAGTCGCGGCGACGGGCCGTAGCACAGCTTGGTAGTGCGCTTGAATGGGGTTCAAGAGGTCGCGGGTTCAAATCCCGCCGGCCCGAGGCGCGATCTCGCTTTCGCAGCCGAGCGGCGCTTGCACCACCCTGCGGCCATTGCCAGCAAAGTTGTCGCGCGTTAAGTGCCGGATGAATTATCGCCATCTCGGCAAGTCCGGTCTTCAGCTCAGCGAGCTTTCTTTCGGTGCCTGGGTCACCTTCGCCCAGCAGATCTGCAATGAGACGGCCGAGGAATTGATGACCATCGCCTACGACTGTGGCGTGAACTTTTTCGATAACGCTGAAGCGTACGCCAATGGCGAGGCTGAGGTCGTGATGGGAAACATCCTGAAAAAGAAAGCCTGGCCGCGCGATACCTTCGTTGTCTCGAGCAAGGTGTTCTGGGGCGGCGATCTGCCCAATCAGGAAGGCTTGAGTCGCAAACACGTCTTCGAAGCGTGCCATGCCGCGCTGCGCCGGCTGCAGGTCGATTATCTCGATCTGTATTTCTGTCACCGGCCCGATCCGAACACGCCGATCGAGGAGACGGTGCGCGCCATGAGTGATCTCATCCAGCAGGGGAAGGTTTTGTATTGGGGAACGTCGGAATGGTCCGCCGCGCAGATCACCGAGGCGCACCGCCTTGCGCGCGAGCTATTGCTCGTCCCGCCCACGATGGAACAACCGCAATACAACATGTTCCATCGCGGAAAAGTCGATCGGGAATTTGCGCCACTGTATGAGAAGTTCGGGCTTGGCACCACCGTCTGGTCGCCGCTCGCTTCCGGTCTCCTCACTGGCAAATACAATGACGGCGACCCCGGCGACACGCGCATTTCCCTGCCGATGTATTCATGGTTGCGCGAGCAATTTCAAAGCGCCGAAGCGCGGCGACGTCTCGGCAAAGTGAAGCAACTCGCACGCGTGGCCGACGATCTCAGCGCGACCTTACCGCAGCTCGCGCTCTCCTGGTGTTTAAAAAATCCGCACGTCAGCACTGTTATCACCGGCGCATCCCAGCCGCAGCAGGTACGCGAGAACATGAAAACCGGCGAGCTTGTGGCGAAGCTCAGCGACGATGTGATGCAGCGGATCGAGGCAATCTTACGCGGCGAACTGTAGCGGCGGTCTATGACCGCCGAACGCAGTGCGGTTAGTTCATCAGGTGCGCGTGCGAATCGGCGATCACAGACCGCCGCTACAGGCGCCGTTCCCAGGCGCTGAGGAAGGCATCGATCAGCTCCGGTAACTCGTCACTGTAGCCACCTTCCAGAATCGCAGCCGTTGGCACATCGATATCACACAGCCATTTACCGAAACTCGCGAAGTCGGCCTGCTCGAGTGTCATCTGAGTAATCGGATCGTTCACATACGCGTCAAAGCCGGCTGAGACGAGCAGGAGTTGGGGCTTGAACTCGAGCAATACTTCCAGTGCGCGCGCGACTGCTTCTACATGCTGCTGGCGAGGCGAGTACGGCGCCACTGGGTAGTTGTAAATGTTAGCGAAAGACTTCGTGCCCGTCCCCGGCCAGCCGGGATATTGATGGATGGAGGCGAACCGAATCCGCGGCTCGTTAGCAACGAGTGCTTCGGTGCCGTTGCCGTGGTGCGCATCAAAGTCCCAGATTGCGACGCGCTCGACCCCACGCGTGAGTGCATCGAATGCGGCCAGTGCAATGCTTCCGAAATAACAAAAGCCCATCGCTTGGTCACGCATGGCATGGTGCCCGGGCGGTCGCATTAAACTAAACGCCTGTTCTGCATTTGACGCGGCACGTGCCGCCGCAATTGCCGCGCCCGCTGCTCGCGCGGCGTGCTCAAAGATGTGCGGGTAAGCCGGACAATCCGAGTCGAAATCCACGCGCGCACGCGCAACCTCCTCGATGTACTCCGGCGAATGCGCGCGCAGCAGCTCTTCGCGCCTCGCGGCTTCCGGCACGATCCATCTCCAGTCCGGATGCGCGGTTTTGAAGAGAGGCACAGTGGCAAGAATGCGCTGCGGTCGCTCGGGATGCCCGGCCCGGTGATACTTAACGCAGCGTTCGTCGTGCAGTATGAACATGACAGCTTCACTTGCCACCTGCGGCAATGAAGGCAAACGACATTGGAGGGACGGTGATCGATAGCCTGTTGTCCTGAGATGGAACCTTGTCTCCTTTGCCCAGATCAGCTAATTCGCGACCAACAAGTTCAGGTGGAACGTCGATGCTCAGATTCCGCTCCGTCCTCGCCCGATTTAGAACCACGAGTACGCGATCGCTGAAATAAGCGCGGACGAAAGCGAGACAGTCGTTTTTGCGAAGAAGGGTGCGGCGGCTGCCATAGCGCACGGCCGGATGCGCGCGGCGTAACGCCGTCAAGCGAGAGAAGTAAAGCCTGCGCGAGCTTGAGCTTGGAATAGTTCGTCGCGTCGTGCGCGGTTGGCCGAATGCGTCTTTGATTGAATTGTAGAGTGGAGTGGGAAATCGAATTGACCATCGAGCATGTTGGGGCCGACAAAGGAGTCGATCCCGGCGCGGTCTTTGAACTCTCGCCCACGAGGTAGAGCGGCGCGCCGCGTTTTTATTTAGCGGCGCAACCCAGAGGGCGTTGACTCCCAGTGAAGCAAAGTAAGCTTGCTCGATTTTCTGGCGAATTCCGCGCAGGTCGCCACCATGATAGTTCGCCGGCGGCGCGACGTGCGGATCATCTATCGGTTTGTCGTTAGTTTTGTCTCCGTCGGCAAAACGATCGGTCAGCGCGTAGTAGAGAATCGCATCGTGCCAGTTGAATCTGGCTTCGGGAGGAAATCTGCAGCGCACCACATTGCTGGGAGTGCCGGCACGCGTGTTCGCAACAACGCGCAACGATTCTGCACCTTCAGGAACAGCTACTTCGATTTGATCGCCATCCAGCCTGGGCTTGATCACGACATCGCCGGAAGCCGATTCGCTGATTGCAATGGCGTCGGTAATTGGATCAGCCGAGCGGACAACACAAGGTGATGCTGCCGCGAGCCCTGCGATCAGCGTAGATGGTGGGCGCCTGTTCTGTCTCATTCACAATAAGAACGGAATTTTTGCCACCCATGCCATCGTCTTCGGTAATCTTGTTATCAGGATCGAGCAGCCATTCCCCGTCGATGGAGAACTTGTAGCTGTGACGACCGAGAGAAAGCGATAGCTCGACCTGGTACATACCGGATTGATCCGGCCCGCTCATTGCTGTCACGTCGCGGTTCCAACTATTAAAGGAACCAGCAATAGTTACGTGGGTAGCTGGCTTGGTCGGTTTGAAAGTGATTCGCGTTTTTGGCTGAGCTCTCTAGGCGATGACGATATCCCGGCTAATAACCTTCTCGTCCGTGCCGGCAGAAATCTTAACGACTCATATACCTGGCTCCCCAGCTGTTAGCCGTAGAGTAAACGCAGAGCCGTTGAGCTCCGCGCCCGCGCCCTCAATTGCAACCTTTGCATCTGGCGGCTGCAGGAAACGATGCAGATCAAGCACCATCTCATCCCCGCGGGCGACGTATTGCACCGGCACTTCCCCGAAGAAAAAGGTCTCCGCGTCCAGCCGAGACAGTGTGAGAGCTGCAAAAGCAAAGGTGATGAGCTGCTTCGCGAGCGGTTTCATCGCGTGATAGTGAAAGAGCCGACGCTCGTTCACAAGAGCCAATGCGCAGTGGCGCGGCGGGGAAGTTGACGCCGCCAGCTACAAGAGAAGCCTAACGCGGAGGACCTTCGCGGCTGGCGTAATAGGCCTGCACTTCGTTGCGGTCGAGCATGCCGTCGCCGTTCTTATCGGCCTCCGCCATGATCTTGTTAGCAATGCCGTGGGCGCGGCCATACTTCAGCGCCTCAGTTTTCGTCACGATTCCGTCATGATTTCGATCGCGCTCTTTGAAACCGGCCGCACGCGAGGGTTCGCCGCCGACCCATTCCTTACGCGTGAGCTTGTTGTCGTGATCGGCATCCCGCGAATCGAAGATTTCGTTTACCAGGAAATCGCTCGCTTCATCACGAGATAATTTGCCGTCGTGATTGGCGTCGGCGAGATCGAAGCCGCCACCTTTGGTGCCTGCCGCGTTCGACGACTGGAGGTTCCGGTTTGTCTGGCAACCGGTAACAGAAAGAGCGAGCAAGGCTGCAGTGATCGCGCGTCCGGCGCAGTGAGCGAAGTTAGTCCTCATTTGTCTGATCGAACAAATTAGCAAAAACACAAGCCTCTTTCCTGGATAACCGGGACAGATAGTTCAAGCATTTGTTTGTCATAAACGACAATGGGGCGTGCCCGCAGTGTAGCTAAAGAACCTTACCATGAAAGACCTGACGCAGGGTTCGGTGATTCGCCATTTACTGCACATGGCGGCGTTCTTGGCGGTGAGCATGCTGGTGCAGACGCTTTACATGCTGGCGGACCTCTACTGGGTGGGACGGCTTGGCAAGGAGGCGATCGCTGCGGTGGGCGTGGCCGGCAATCTGATGATGCTGGTGCTGGCGTTGACGCAGATGCTCGGCGTGGGAACGACGGCGACCATAGCGCAAGCGGCGGGACGAAAGGACCAGCCGCATGCGGAACGCGCCTGCAATCAATCTTTCGTGATGTCGTTGTGCATCGCGCTGGTGTTTGGCCTGGTCGCGATGGGCCTGCGCGATCTTTATTGTCGCTCGCTCACGGCCGATCACGTGACGGCGGAGCTGGCCAGGGCTTACCTGAACTGGTTCATCCCGGCGTTACTCCTGCAATTTCCACTAACGACTCTCGGATCTGCCTTGCGCGCGACCGGCATTGTGAAACCGGCCGTCGGGTTGCAGGTGTTGAGCGTCGCTTTGAACATGGTGCTGGCGCCATTATTCATCTTCGGCATCGGACCATGGCCGAGGATGGGCGTGAGCGGAGCGGGCCTGGCAACGTTCCTCTCGATCCTGGTTTCCGACGTTCTGACGCTGCTTTATTTTGAAACGAAGTATCGTTACCTGCGGCTGCGGCTGGAGCAGTGGCGGCCGCAGATGGCGGTGTGGTGGGCGATGCTGAAGATCGGGTTGCCGGCGGGTGCGGAGTTCGCGCTCTTCTCGGTCTACATGTTTATCGTTTACGCGATCATCCGGCAATTCGGCGCGGCGGCGCAGGCGGGATTTGGCATAGGTGCGCGAGTGATGCAGGCGCTGTTCTTGCCGGTGGTGGCGCTGAGCTTCGCGATATCGCCGGTGGTGGGGCAAAACTTCGGCGGGCGTCGTGCCGAGCGGGTGCGTCACTCGGTCTTCGCCGCGATCGGACTCGCCTCAGCGATTATGGCGATATTGACGGTGCTGGTGTGGTGTTTCGCTCCGGTGTTCATCCGCGCTTTCACCAGCGATGCGCAAGTGATCGCGTTCGGCGCGGAATATCTGACAATCGTGTCGCTCAACTTTCTGGCGGCGGGAATTGTGTTTAGCAGCTCGAGTGTCTTTCAGGGTTTGGGGAATACCGTGCCGCCGCTGCTAAGCACTTCCTCGCGGCTGCTCCTCTTTGCTTTGCCGGCATTGCTCCTCTCGCAGCGGGCGGGATTCCAGATCAGGCAAATCTGGTACTTGTCCGTCGTGTCGCAGGTGCTGCAGGCATGTTTGAACCTGTTGCTGCTGCGGCGCGAGCTTGGGCGGAAGCTGAAGTTCGAGGAGGTGCCGATCGCCGGACCGGTGACGGCGTGAGCGTTTTGCATCCGCCGGGGCGAACCATTGCGAAACACTCTAGGCAGTCAGTTTTCGGTTTAACATTCTACTGGAGGAAATTTATGGCGAAACTCGATGGTAAGAAGGTGGCGATCCTGGTGGCGGACGGTTTTGAGCAGGTGGAGATGACGAAGCCGCGCGCGGCACTGGAAGAGGAAGGGGCCGAGACGCGGATCGTGTCTCCGGCGGAGAAGCAGGTGCAGGGGATGAACCACGCGGACAAGGGCGACAAGTTCGAGGTGGATGTGCCGATGGAGGAAGCGCGGCCGGAGGAATTTGATGCGCTGCTCATTCCGGGCGGATTGATGAATCCCGATGAGCTGCGCGCGAACATGGATGCGCTGGAGTTCGTGCGGCACTTCTTCCGGGAAGGCAAACCGGTGGCGGCGATCTGTCATGCGGCATGGGTGTTGATCGATGGGGGAGTGGTGCGCGGGCGGAAGCTGACCTCATGGGAACGAATCCGCAGCGACGTGAAAAATGCGGGTGGCCACTGGGTCGATGAGGAAGTGGTGGTGGATAACGGGCTGGTGACCAGTCGCAAGCCGCAGGATATCCCGGCGTTCAATCGCAAAATGATCGAGGAGTTTTGCAAGGGGAAACACGAGAAGCAGCGGACGCGGGAGTTTGCCGGCGCGGAGCTGGAGACGTAGGGTTACGGCCCGGCTGCGGCCCGGAGATAAGCGGCGACCGATCGCTCGTCGGTGGCGGTAAGGTTGGCGCGCGCGGCCATGCGGCTAACGAGGCGTGGCCATTGATCGGAGCGATAGCTGGTGACCGACGGCAGGGTGTGACATTCAAGGCAGCGGGTGGCGAAAAGAGCGCGGCCGTCGGCTAATTGCTGCGCGGTGATGTGATCACTCTGTGCGCGCTCGATGAGGATAGACGAGACTGGCGGAACGAAGCTGGTAGTCGCGCAGGAGGACAGGAAAAGCACGGAGCCAACCACAACAGCCGCACATCGTCTCACAGTGAGATGCCGAAGATGAGACGCACCTGGTAGGGGGGTTCGTCTGCGGTATTGGTCCATTGCTTCAAACCGGTGAGCGTGGCGAACCAGCCGTTGCCGCGATAGGAGACGTTTGGGCCGGCAAAGAAATTAGTGTCGCTGTCGCTGCGTCGCCAGTCCGGCAAAACGATCTCGTGCAACACTTCCCCGCCTAACGAGAGGCGAGGATTTAGCTCGTAGCAGGCGCCGATGGCCTGTTGCAGTTCGCCCGCGCGTTCGCATAGCCCTTCGCCTTCCCATTCTGCTTCAATGGTGAAGTTGTAGAGCAGAATGAGCGGACCGAAATTTTTTTGCGCGATAAGTTTCGTTTCCGATTCGAAGGCGCGGCGTCCGCCGCCAAGTTCCTGGTAAAGCGACAAGCCGAGGAGATCGGCAGCGGGATTAGTGAAGTTGTAGATCAACTCGACCGATGCGCTGTCGTACTGGACGGCGGCTCGATCATAACTCCAGTTGGCAAAGTAGACACTGGCTTGCAGGTGATTCGTGAGCCCAATCTCGATCTCATGCCGAAAATCGAGATCGATCCATCGCGATTCGCTAAAGAGGCCGGTCGCGTAGTTTTCCAGCTCGAATGATCCGGGCGCAGCGGTGGGCGCTTCGTAAAGATAAGTGAAATGGCGCGCGCCAGCGAAGGCCGTCTCGATCGTGATAAGGAGAAAAAGGAGGACGCCCTTCACGTGGCCGTGGAAGTGAAGCTGCGTCTAACGAACCGCGGGCAGCGGTTTGACGATGCGCGCATCGACAGCGAGTTGCGCCGTTTCCTTCACTGGGTCGGTTCCGGCCAGCGGCACCGCACCGAATCGACGCGCCGCATAATAGGAGCCGACGACAAGGAGCGCGGCGAGGAGTTGCGCGGTGATGGTTTCGTAAGTCGGGAACACGGCGAACCAGAGACTCATCCAGCCGGGAATGAGATCGGCGAGCGCGGGAATGGTGGTGGTCGGAATCCAACGTGCGAGCTGCATTTCCTGCGCTTGTTCGCCCACCATGACGAGCAGAACGACACCAAGAAGCACGCCCGTGGTGATAAGCATCTTGCGATAGGGAAGACGCTGCTGCAGAACGAAGGTGAGCACGGCGACCATGGCGGAGAAGGCGAGGCCGAGCAGTGTGCCTTTCAGGACTACGCCACCGCCGAGACGCAGGTTGTAGCTTTGCAGGAAAAGGACGACTTCAAATCCTTCACGATAAAGCGAAGTAAAGCCGAGCAGAACCAGGCCCCAACGCAGCCGCCCGGTGGACGCATCGGAGCCATCAGCCAGGAGAGATTTGCGCCGGCGATTGTGCGCGCGAATCCAGCCGCCCCAGTAAACCTTGTGAAAAAACCAGTTCATGATGACGAGCAGCACGACGACGGCGAGGAGACCGGTCGCAGCTTGCAGGTCCAGCGCGGGGACGTTCTCGGTCAGCTGGCCCATGATTCCCACAGCGACGAACCAGGTGACGAGCGTGGCGGCAAAGGCCAGGCCGGCGCCGGCAGCGACCGGTCGGCGATAAGCGCGCGTCGCTCCGGTCATGCTCGCGGTAATGGCGGCGAGAACGAGGATGCACTCGAGTCCTTCGCGAAAGACGAGCACGGCGATATCGAGTGAAGCCACGGTGCGGCTGGTATGCGGACGCAGCGGGTCCGGCGCGCCTTGGGTGGCGATGCCCTGCCAGATGAATAGCGCGACTACGCAAAGCGCCCCCAGCGCCAGCCCGGCCCGGGCCCAACCATGCCTTTGTCGCAACGAACTGCTCATCAGCGTAGTTAAAACTAACATAGCGGGCGAATTGTTGCTGCCGGTGGCTTGTCATTTTTTAGCGGCGGCTTGCCCCATGCGCGCCGTTGTGATTTTCCCGCTCCGCCGTAAATTAGAAGATGAGAGGCGGGTCGAAACGCACCATGCATGCAATGCGAAAGAGCTGCCGCGACAGGTTCGCGGGAGCTCGCCCCAGCATTTACAGCCGCCGGGTCGCGCGCTCAAAAAACGCCGCCGGGTTTACCCTCATGGAGATCGTTATCGCCGTTTTCATCCTTTTGCTGCTGCTGGGCTTGGCCGTGCCGAGCCTCAACGGCGTGCTGGCAGACAAGCGCCTTCACCATTCACTCGATCGTTTCAACGATCTCGTGCGCCAGGCTCATGAGCGCAGCCTGGCGGAGCGTCGCGCTTACCTCATTGTCTTCGGCGAGCAGGGCGTGAGTTTGCAGCCGGTGGCGTTTTTGAAAACCGAAGAGCACAAGGCGATTGACAGCATGGCTCTGGCGCGTGGCGAAAAGTGGCGCATCGAGTTGCCGGCGGCGTTGACGAAGAAGACGCCGGCGGAATGGATTTTTTGGGAATCGGGTGTGTGCGAGCCGGCGCGGATTTCCTATGCCGGGAGCAACGGGAAATGGACGGCGGAATATGCGCCCCTCAATGCGCTGGCCGACCTGACGACTTATGTGCCGCGCTAAGACACGCGCCTTCGCTCTTTACGAAGTGCTGCTCGGGCTGGCGATCTTCGCCGTAGGCGTGATCGCGCTCGGACGCGCCGTCGGAAATTGCGTGAACGCCAGCGGTCTGAGCGCGGACGACGCGCGCGTGCGCCAGGTCCTGGCCAATCGCATGGCAGAGATCCAGACCACGCCGGGGCAGCCCGATAAAACGAAAGTGAGCAAGATCGACACTGGCTACGGCGAGGTGCGCCTCACGCAAAAGGCGCAGCCGGAGGAGCTGACGGAAAACCGCGCGCCGGTCACCGGCATCCAGCGCTTGACGTTGACGGCGAGCTGGATGCGCGGCGGGGTCGAGCAAAAGAAAGAGATCGCGTTTTATGTTTATCGTGCGCAGTAATCGGGCAGGCGCTTTCACATTGCTCGAGGTGACGCTCGCCGTCGCCATCCTTGCCATGATGTCTCTCTCGATTTATCGCTTCGTGCAGACGAACATCGTCGCCATGCGCGTCTCGGCGGCGGCAGATGCGGAGGATGCGCGTTACACTGGTTTGCGCGACATGCTTGCGCAGCAACTGCAAAGTCTGCCGCCCGGCGCGGGCGCATTGCTCGGCGATGCAGTGAAGGTGAACGATCGCGACCGCGATGTCATGACTTGGATTTGCTCGGCCGGACCCGGCGTGCTGACGCGTTATGCCGCGGGCGATTTCCGGGTCGATCTCCGCCTGCGCCCGCACGATGGGAAGAGCGCACAGCTCGACCTCGGTCTTCTGCGCCGGCCGAAAGAGGACAACGCCGTGGCTAATGAAAATGAAACATGGGTGCGCCTCATCGACGGCGTGAGCACCTTGCAGATTCGCTATTTTGACCCGCGGCTGAACGCCTGGGTGCAGCGCTGGACCGACACCATTACCCTGCCGCGCCTCGTCCGGCTCGTGGTGGGGCGGCCCGATGCGAAAGTGCCGGAGGAAATCATGGTGCCGCTGGCGCGGACAGCCTTATGAGACGCGCAGGGGAACGCGGCGCGGCCTTGCTCCTCGCTCTTTGGGCGCTGTTTCTGCTCGGAGCGTTAGTTATGTCGTGGACGCTCGACGTGAATTCGCGGCTCACTGTTTCCGGGAGCGAAAATCGCATTCTGGAAGCTGAAGCGATGGCTACCTCTGGCGCGGAGGTCGCGCTCCATCCGAGCATCCGTCCCGGCTCGCCGAATCTGGAGCGCAATTTTTCCGCGCGTGAAGGCTATCGCGTGCGGCTCACCGGCGAAGGCGGGCGTTTGAATATCAACTGGCTGGTCGCGGGCGAGAATCCCGTGCGGGTGGAAATCCTGCGCCGTTATCTCGAGCTCAAAGGCGTCGAGCTGAATGAGCGCGATCACATGATCGATTGTCTGCTTGACTGGGTGGATCCCGATAATCTGGTCCGGCTCAATGGCGCGGAAGCGGGTGACGGTTACCAGCCGGCGAATACTTTGTTCACGCGCATCGACGAAATGAAGAGGGTGAAAGGGTGGGACACCTTCACGGCTGCGCCCGGTTGGGACGATGACTTCACGCTCAACAGCTCCGGCCCGGTCGATCTGGCCTGGGCCTCACGCGATGTGCTGCGCGCCATTCCCGGCGTGAGCGACACAATGATCGATCGTTTCCTCCAACTGCGCGCCGGCCCGGATGGCAAAGATGGCACCGCTGACGACGTGGCGTTCAAGAGCATCGATGAAGTGCGTAGCGCGCTTGGCATTTCCGCGCAGCAGTTTCAATCGCTCGCGCCTTACGTTTCGTTCAAGGACTCAGTCATGCGCGCGGTCAGCACCGGCCACTCCGGCGAGACCACGCGCGTGGTGCAGATGGTTTTCCGCCGCGCCGGCGCTCTGCCCCAGATGATCACCTGGAGGGAATTCTGATCGTGGCCGCTGGAAAAATATTTCTCGCGCCGGGAGCGGAAGGCTGGAACCTGATCAGCGGCGAAGAAGGCGCATGGCGGGTGCGCGCATTCGCCACGCTCGACGAAGCGGCGGAGACTTTGGCACCCGATTCCGACGTGGTGCTCGCGCTGCCGATGTCCGCCGTGCTGGCGCAACGCCTGCGGCTGCCGAGCGTCGAAGGGGACGATTTGCGCGAGATGGTGCGCATTCAGTTGGAGAAATCATTGCCGTATCCGGCCGAGGAAGTGACGAGCGATTTTGAAGTCATCGAGCAGGTGAACGGCGAGTGCGTCATTTCCGCGATAGCGGTGCAAAACGAGCGCCTGAGCGAGCTGGCCGCGCCGCTGCTCAGCCGCAATATCATTCCGCGGGTGGTCACCGTTTATGCGGCGCAGCGTCTGGCCAGCCATGGCAATGATGGGTGCGCGCTCTTCATTTATCCCGAAGCGGGCGCGCTTGTCTCCGCTATTTCAGAAAATCGCAAGCTGAGTTTTGCGCGCACAATCCAGAACGGCGACGGCGCGGCGCTTGAGCTGGAGCTTCCGCAGCTTGCGCTCAGCGCCGAGCTGCAAGGCATCGATGCGTCATTCCAGAATGTGTTGCTGGATGAAAAATATCACGACCTGCGCGAGACGGTGCAGCAGACGCTCGACACGCCCACCGAAGTCGTTGGCATCGACACGCCCCCGGCTGCGACCGAGCTAAACCTTCTCCCCCCGCAATGGCGCGAGCAACGCGCCCGTTACGAGCGGCGCGGTCAATGGCGCACGCGCGCCAGATGGGCGGCGTTCGCATACCTGGGCCTGATCGGCGTCTTCATTCTTCAGCTGGTTTATCTTAAATTCAGCGCCGCCCGGCTCGATCGGCAGATCAAAGACGATGCGCCGCGCACCGCGCTGGTGCGGACGACGGTGGAAAAATGGCGCACGCTCGCGCCCGCGATCGATCCGCATTTTTATCCGGTCGAAATTCTGCGCCATCTCTACGACAGCTTGCCGTCGCCGGATGTGCGCATCACGCAATACAATCAGTCCGCGCGCCAGATTTCCATTGAAGGTGAAGCCAACACCGCCGCGCTCGCCTATCAATTTGCGGACAAGCTCAAGAAACAGCCAGAGCTGCAAAGCTTCGTTTTCGATATGGCGGCGCCGCGCCTTCTCCCGAACGATCACGCCCAATTTCGACTCGAGGGAAAACCGCGATGACGCTCCCGCCATTGATCCAGCGCATGAGCGCGCGCGAACGCGTGCTCGCCGGAATTGTCGCCGCGGTCGTGCTCGCGCTGATAAATCTTTTTCTCTGGAGCTGGCTGCTCGGCGGCATTCGCACGGCGCGCGCGGACGTGGCCAAACGCAAACTCATCCGCAACGAGCAGCTTGTCTTCCTGCGTGACGGCGATGTTTGGACCAAACGCGAGCAATGGCTCCGCGAGCGCCAGCCGCCCTTCACCGGCGCGGCCGATGCGTCGGCGCTGCTCGATCAGCTGAAACAGATCGCCGGGAAAAACAACGTCCTCATTGAGAATCCCGCGATCGGTTCCGGTAACACGACTCCAGCTTACCAATCGGTTTTCGCCTCGATTGAGACGAAGAGCCCGTGGCCGCCGCTCGTGCATTTTCTTTATGATGTGCAGGCGCCGGAGTCATTTATCGTTTTCGAGAGCGTGAACCTCGCGGTCGACGCAGGTGACGCGACGCAAATGCGTGGCAAATTCAAAGTGGCGCGCTGGTACGCTCCGGCGAGCGCCAGTAAATCGAGATGAGCAATAACTCTGTCATTCTGAGCGAAGCGAAGCGGAAGTGCCAGTCCGGCTCGGACCGAAGAATCCCGTGGCACGCCTTGCACGTAACGCCACGGGATCCCTCGCCTTCCGCCTTCGCCAAGCCTACGGCGGACAAGTTGCTCGGGATGACAGTGCTTTGTTTTCTCGCGCTGGTGATTTCCGCCCGCGCTGATGACGTTTTGCCGAAGCGGCCGGAGTTCGCGCTTTATAACGCGATGTTGAACCATTCGCCTTTCGCGGTGGCGACGGCCATCGCGGCGCCCATCGCGGCTCCGGATTTTGCGCGCGACTTATATGTGGCCAACGCCGGACGTTTGGAAGACGGCGATTTCGTCACGATCGCCTCGACGACGGACAGGAATTTCAAGGAATACCTCGACACCAAAGGCCCGAACGAGCGTGGATTCGCCATCACCGACATCAAATGGTCCGACCGGCCAGGCGAGACGAAGGTCACCATCACAAAGGACGGCAAATACGCGACGCTCAGTTTTAACCAGGCGCTCATGTCGCAGCCGGCGCAAAATCCGGGACAGCCGATGGTGAATACTCCCGGATCGCAGCAGCCGTTTCTTCCGCAGCCGCCGGCCGCGTTCAAACCCGCGCCCATTCCGTCATTGCCGCCCGCGGCTCAAGGCTTCCCGCAACAAACCCCGCCCACAAATCGTTTTCGTTCCCGCGGCGTGATCCAGCGCAATCCAGTTCCCGCCGTACCGACGCCGAACGTGCCGACGCAGCCGGACGATCAGGATTAGTAACTCAGGCTTCCAGCCTGAACCGTAGTGCGAGCATCCTTGCTCGCGTGTGTGCGAGCCACCCAGCCTGGAAGGCCGCCTCACGCTTCAGGCTGGAAGCCTGAGTTACAGCCGCTGTTATTGTCCCCAGTCGTCGTCGCCGGTGTCAGGCGTGCGGTCGGGCCCGGCGGAGTAAAGATCAAACGTGTTGGGATTCTTGCGGCCGGGACAGATGTACTGATAGGGCTGGCCCCACGGGTCTTTCGTCACATCAGTCATCAATTGCGTCCAGCGGGTCGGCTTGGGATCGCTGCCCGGCGGCGAAACCAGCGCCTGCAGACCCTGCTCAGTCGTGGGATAAAATCCATTCAAGCTCTGATAGAGCCGCAGCTGCGTGTTATAGGCTTGCAGGTCGGCTTGCACCTTGACTCTCCGGCTCACCTCCACGTTCCCAGCCAGCTTGTAAATGGCGGCGCTCATCAGCAGTGCGATGATCGTCACCACCAGCATGATCTCGAGTAATGTGAAAGCCTGGTTCCTTTTGCGCATCGGGAGTTAGACAACGCGTCAGCGCGCCGGTTTCAAAATATAATCCGATTTATCCCAAAGATACTTCAGCTGGATTTGCGTCGCGCGAACGGCTGCGTTACCCGCCTCCCTGCCGTTCATCACGCTGACCGAATTGTGGCCAGCCTCCAGCACGCTCACCGGCACTATCTTTTGCGCGCGCACCCAGCCGGTGTATTCGAAATCCATCTCATGCATGAGCGCGCGCATCTCGCCGCGGTAACCCGGATCGGCCAGGGCCGGCAAGATCAGCGTGGCTGGACCAATGTCGTTGCCGTTGACGTATATTTGCGGCGGTGAACTGATTCGCGGTTGCGCGATTTCGAAGGAGATTAACGCCAGCAAAGGCTGCGATTCGACATCGAATTGGTAGACCGCCGCTTCGTCCAGCGTCGGGCCGATGCGAATGATGTCCGGCGACAAGGTGGCGGTGACGGCACCGAATTGTTCCGTGTCGTCCGCCTGCGTGCTCAAGGGCAGGGCAGGGGAGAATGGTGGCGGCACCGCTTTTTCGGAGGTGGCGCCGATCTCATGCACGAGCTGGCCGGTCGTCATCCATTGCAGATAGACGCTGCGCAAATTGGCGCCGTCGCCGGGCACTTCCACGTCGATATTGCGCGTGCCTTCGATCGGGATCATGCACGAGTCGGAGCTTTCCATCTCGATGCCGACGCCGAACGGGCCGAAGCGGAGCAATTGCTCGCGCGCCGGGTCCCACACCGCCACTTCCGGACGGGCATCGGGCTGATCATTGAAGAAAAGGCGCACGAATAAAATGTTGTAAGCGTCGTCGGGGCGTTTCACGCGAATGCGAAAAACGGTCGGCTTCGTTTTTGCCGCGGTGATGAGGTGGACGGAATCGGTCTGGGGCCGTTTTTCAACGGCCATGAGCGTAATCGCTTCGACCCACGCCGGTGCGCTTTGCACTGCGCCGGCTTTGGCATTTTGCCGCAGATCGAGCAATGCGCTCGCGCCAGGCGCGGGTGATGGCCCGGTTGCACTGGGCGCGCCCAGCAGGGGCGCCGCGCCGATCAATCCCAGAAAGAGGAATCTTCGACGCATCGCGCCGATGCTATGTCAACGCGCGCGAAACTGCAAGCTATGTGTCATCTCAAAAACAGCCGACAAAATCGAATAAACGACAAAACCGACCACGATGGCGATGACGACGATGATCACCGGCGCGATGAGCGAGGAAGTGATGGTGACGGTGCGATCGAGTTCGCGCTCGTAGACATCCGCAATGGTCATCATCGTTTGGGCGAAGTGGCCGGTTTGTTCGCCCACAGCCATCATGTCGGTGAGCAAATCGGGAAACATTTTCTCCGCGGCCAGCGCGGCGGAGAGGTGTGCGCCATCGACCACCGCGCGCCGCACGTCGCCAAGCTTCTTCTCGATGAAACGGTTGTCGGCGATTTCCGTAACGAGATCGAGTGAGCGCAAAAGCGGAATGCCGTTCTCCGCCAGCGTGCCGAGCGTGCGCGAGAATTGCGCGTAATACTGGTGCCGGATGACGCGTCCGTAGCCGGGGATGGTAAGGCGAAAGCGGTCCCATGTGGTCCGGCCCTCATCGTTGCGGACAAATGCGCGCCAGCCCGCGATGAGCGCGAACACGACCAGCAGGCCAAGCCACCAGTAACCCGTGATGAGATGATGCACCTGCATGAGAATGCGCGTGGGCAACGGCATCGTCCCACCGTTTTGTGACATGAATTGCGTGAGTTGCGGCACCATGAAAGTGATGAACACGGTGATGAGCGTCGCGCCGGCGAAAGCCAGGAAGGCCGGATAAATCAGCGCCTGTTGCACGCGATCACGCAAGCTCTTCGCCTGCATGAGATGGCTCACCAGCCGCGTCAGAATTTCCGCGAGCGCGCCGCTGGCCTCGCCCGCCGCGACCAGATTGACATACAGCGGAGAGAAAACGCGCGGGAACTCGCGTAGCGCCTGCGAGAAACTGCGGCCATCGACAAGGGATTGATGCAACGCGCGCGTGAGCTGTTGCACGCGCGGATGCTTGAGCCGTTTCTCGAGGACGCCGAGCCCTTCATCGAGCGTCATTCCCGCCTTGAGCAAATGCCCGAGCTGCTCCGTCAACACGAGCAACTGACTGTGCGGAATCTTCAGCGTCTTCGCGGGAGCTTCCGTGCTTTCCGCCGCGGGGCGGGTGAAAATCTTTGGCACGACGGTGCGCGGGGCCGGTGTTGTGGCGGCCGCGCCATTCGCCTTCGGACGCGCCACCACCGCTTCGATGCGAATGGGGACGCAATTCTGCTGCTCGATCTGACGAATGGCTACGCTGCGATCCGGGCAATTCAAAACGCCCTCGACCAAACCGCCCTGCGCATTGCGCGCCTTGTACGCGAACTCCGGCATTTGCCGCCAATCTACTCCGCCGCCCGGGCACAGTAAACTGGCTCGCCATCGCTCGGGCGAGTCTCTAGTCTTGCCGCATCATGAACACTCTGCGCGCCGCTTTTGTGCCGGGACTTGTCTCCGGTGTTCTTTCCATTCTCGCCAGCTGGTTTTGGATGGGCTTCCTTTTCCATTCTTATCAACGCGCCACACCACAAACCTGGCGGGCCGAAGGTCCGCGCCATTACTTCCTCTCCAGCATCGTGCGCCTGTTCTCGGCCATTGCCATCGCCGTTCTTTACGTCCTGGTCGCGCGCTTCCATGTTGCGTTTTTCTCCGATGGAATTGCCGGAGCACTGCGCTTCGCCGCTGTCATCTGGCTCGCGCTTGCTGCGCCCGTGGCGATCGAAGCCGCGATCTACATTCGCCTGCACTCGATGGTTGTCCTCGGGCAGGTGCTTGATTGGCTAACGACTGCTGTTCTCGTCTGCGTAGTTACAAGTTTGTGGATCGGGCGCTAATTAGCATTCCCTGGCACGCTTCTGCCCCGAAAGCTTTCGGGGCAGCTACAACGGCGCCAGTGTAATGGCGGTGTTGTTAAGCTGCCTTCTTCTGCCGCGATTTGGTTTTGCGCGCCGTCTTCTTTTCTCCGTGCGCCTGGTTCAGGCTCTTCTGCAGGACGGCGACAAGATCGATCACCTTCGTTGATGGCGGCGCTTTCTTCTTCGGCTTCTCTTCGATCTCCTTGCCGCCCGCTTCCACCTTCTCCTCGATTACTTCCATCAACGCTTCC
>JBBPYF010000049.1:0-11710 GCA_038200165.1 Chthoniobacterales bacterium
CGGCGTTGGGCCGGCCGACGATGGCGAGCTTTAACAATTGAGAGGTTGATGGGTTGAGAGGTTGAGAGGAATCCGGTAGCGCGCTGGTGATCGCGTTGGTCAGCTCTGCAATGCCGCGGCCATGCGCTGCACTGATTAAAAAGATGCTGTCGAAGCCGAGCGCGGCGAAGTCGTTTGCCAGATTCTCGTGTTTCGGGTCGTCGATCTTGTTGACGACGAGGACTACTGGCTTGCGCATCTTGCGCAGGAGACGCGCGACTTCGCGATCGAGCGGATTCAAGCCATCGTGCGCGTCGACGAGGAAAAGGACCAACGCGCTCTCAGCGATGGCGCGTTCGGCTTCTGCGCGCACGTTGGCGCTCAGCTCCGTTTCGCCGCCGCCGATGATGCCGCCGGTGTCCCAAAGCGTGAAAGTTTTCCCGTCTGCCTCGACCATTGCCGAAATGCGATCGCGCGTGATACCGGGCTGGTCGTGCACGATGGCGATGCGGCGTTTCGTCAGCCGGTTAAAAAGCGCCGATTTTCCGACATTCGGCCGCCCGATGATGGCGACGTTGTTCATAACCCGATGAATCAGCGTGGCGCGTTGGCGTGACCCGCCGCCTGCAATTGCCGGACGCCTTCGAGCACGTAGATGATGCCCGAGACGAGCGTGAACAAACCAGCCGCGCCTACGACCCAAATGAGCGGAAGCCATTGCAACTGCAACATGACCCAGGCGATGGCGACCATTTGCAATACCGTGGCCACTTTGCCGGTCCAGCTCGGCTTCAGTTTAATGTTCGGGCCGATGAGAAAATAGAGCACGGCTGTTCCCATGAGGATGACGGCATCGCGCGAAATGACGAGCACCGGAAACCAGGCGGGGAAACGTCCGTACTCGGGAGCGACCGTGCTCCAGTTGCTAATGCTGAGGGTAATGATGCCGCTGAGGAGCAGGCCTTTGTCGGCGATGGGATCAAGCACGACGCCGAGCGAGCTGCGCTGATTGTAGCGGCGCGCGACGTAGCCATCGAGGCCATCGCTGACGGAAGCGAGCAGGAAAATAGCGATGGCGGTGAAGCGTTGCCACTCCAGCGGAGCGCCGCGCTGGATGCTCTGGCCGTAGTAGATCGCCATGGTCACGAACGCCGGGATCATGAGAATGCGAATGAGTGTGATCTTGTTGGCGGTGGTCATGGCGCGGCGGGAGCGGGTGAAAGTTGAAGGTCGGCGTGGGGAAGTTGCAAGCGTTTTGGCGCGGAGGCGCTTTGGGGGCGACGTGGGCAGAAGCTCGGGTAGCGCGCGCGTCTCGCGCGCTGGCGAACGCGTCCCACATTCGCGGACTTTGTCTCTGAGCGACAATCCAGGCTGTGAGCGGCAATCAAGGGAAAGACTGTTCTGGCGGGACGCCAAAACCAGCACGCGAGACGCGTGGGCCACCCGGAGCTCGTGCGCCTTGGCGCATGAAACAGACTGCACCGAAGGTTTTTCAGTTGAATGCGGGGAGCAGCACTCGGAGCTTACCTCTCCTATGAGCTCGCGCTTCTCGCTTTGCACCATCACTCTTCTCGCCGTCGCGGCGACGATTTCGGCGGCGCCTTCACCAACACCCGCGCCGCAGATCGATCCGAAACTTTTCAGCGGCATGCAATGGCGGCAGATCGGGCCGTTTCGCGGCGGACGCGCGCTCGCCATCGAAGGTGTGCCAGGCGAACCTAACACCTGGTACTTCGGCGCGGTCGCAGGCGGTGTTTGGAAAACCTCGGACGCCGGTGCGAATTGGGCGCCGCTCTTTGATAAGCAGGACATTTCCTCCATCGGCGCGATCGCAGTGGCGCCATCCGATCACAACACGATTTATGTCGGGACGGGTGAAGCGGCCATTCGCGGGAACACGACCTACGGTACCGGCGTTTACAAATCCACCGATGCCGGCAGGAACTGGAAGAACATCGGACTGCGCGACACGCGTCAGATCGGCGCGCTGATCGTGCATCCAAAGAATCCTGACATCGTGCTGGTGGCGGCGCTCGGTCACGCCTTCGGGCCAAACCAGGAGCGCGGGATTTTCCGAACCGCGGACGGCGGCAAGACGTGGAGCAAAGTTCTCTACAAAGACGAGAACACCGGCGGCATCGACATTGTCTTGGATCCGAGGAATCCGAATATCGTTTTCGCTTCGTTGTGGCAGGCGCGGCGGCAGCCGTGGTTTTTTTCCAGCGGCGGTCCCGGCAGCGGCTTTTACAAATCGGAGGACAACGGCGTCACCTGGACGCAGCTAACGAGAAATGGTTTGCCCGACGGAATACTCGGTCGTATCGGCATTTCGGTTTCAGGGGCGGATTCGAATCGCGTTTACGCCATCATCGAAGCGAAAGAAGGCGGCATTTTCCGCTCCGATGACGGCGGCGAGAAGTGGACAAAGGTGAATGAGGATGGCCGCTTCCGGCAGCGCGCTTGGTATTTTAGCAAAGTCTACGCGGACCCGAAATCGCCCGACACCGTTTACGTGCTCAACACCGGCGCGTTCAAATCAGTCGATGGCGGCAAGAATTTCACGCTGCTGCCGGCGCGACATGGGGATCATCACGGATTGTGGATTGATCCGGATGATCCGAACCGGATGGGCAACGCCAACGACGGCGGCGCCAGCATCTCGACCGACGGCGGCTAGACATGGACGACGCAGAATAATCAGCCGACGGCGCAGTTTTATCACGTCGCGACAGACAACGCGTTTCCGTACCACATCTACGGCGCGCAGCAGGACAACTCCAACGTCTGCATTGCCAGCCGCACCGACTCAGGTGTGATCGGGCCGCAGGACTGGTTCCCGGCTGGCGGCGGTGAGTGTGGCTTCGTCCTGCCCGATCCGCGCGACTGGCACATCATTTATTCGAACAGCGAGGGCTATATTAACCGCTACGACAAGAGCAAAGAGCAGGATCAGGATGTGAGTCCGATGTTGATCGACAACTCCGGGCACGGCGCGGCCGAACTTCCACATCGTTTCCAATGGGTCTCTCCGCTGACGCTTTCACCGCACAAACCGGATGTGATGTACACCGCCGCCGAATGCGTTTTCAAATCGACCGATCACGGCATGAGTTGGTCGCAGATCAGCAATGATCTAACGAGAAATGACAAGTCCAAGCAGCAGCCGAGCGGCGGACCGCTGACGAACGACATCACTTCGGTCGAATATTACGATACCGTTTTCGCGCTGGCGGAATCGCCGGTAAAGGAAGGCACCCTCTGGGCCGGCACCGATGATGGACTGGTCCAGGTCTCCACCGATGCCGGCCAGCATTGGACCAATGTGACGGGAAAAATTCCGGAGTGGAGCACAGTCAGCATCATTGATCCTTCACCGCACGATGCGAGCACTGCTTATGTCGCGGTGGATCGGCACCGGCTCGATGATTTCAAACCGTACATCTACAAGACGGCCGATCTGGGCAAGAGCTGGAGTGTTATTGTGAACGGAATTCCGGAGGGGGCATATGTCCGTGCCGTACGCGAGGACCCGAAACGCAAAGGTTTGCTCTACGCCGGGACGGAGCTTGGGGTCTATTTCTCGTTAGACGATGGCGGGCACTGGCAGCCGTTGCAGTTGAACCTGCCGCAATCGCCCATTCACGATCTGGTGGTGAAGGATGACGATCTCGTCGTGGCCACGCACGGACGTTCCTTCTGGGTGCTGGACGATGTCACGCCCGTGCGCCAACTGGACGCGCAGAAACCTGAGATGATGCTTTACCAGCCGCAAACCGCTTTGCGTTTGCATTATCCGACTGGAGTTCGACAAGCGTCAGCCAGTCGGTGATAACCCGCCGCCGGGCGCGATCATTAACTACTATTTCAAGACCGCGCCGGCGGAGGAAGTGACGCTCGATATTGTCGATGCGCAGGGAAAGATCGTGCGCCATCTCTCGAGCAAAGAGAAGAAGAACGAAAACGAGCAGCCGCCAGAATGGCCAGATCGGGTGGAGCGACCGAAAACAATTCCGGCGAACGAAGGGATGAATCGTTTCGCCTGGGATTTGCGCTACGACGATCCGATTCAAATTCCGGGCGCGTTCTATTCTGGCGACGGACCAAAGGGGCCGCTGGCGTTGCCGGGTGATTACCAAGTGAAATTGACTGTAGCTGGCAAATCGCAGACTGCGTCTTTGCACCTGACCATCGATCCGCGCACGAAAGGCGCTGAAGCGGCCTTGCAGAAGCAGTTCGCGCTCGCTACACAGGTGAACGATCGCATTTCGCAATTGCACGAGGCGGTGAACGAAATTCGCGACCTGAAGTCACAGATTAAATCCCTGCACGGCAAATTTGGCGATGAAGCCAAAGTGAAGCCGGCGCTGGATGCGGCTGACGGCATGGGGAAAAAGATGAGTGAGGTCGAGGAGCAGTTGATGCAGGTGAACATGAAAGGCTCGGAAGGGAATCTGGCGTTTCCGAGCATGTTGAACGAGCGCTTCGATGCGTTCAGTCACGTGATCGAATCAGCAGACACCGAGCCGACGCAGCCGCAGCTCGACGCTTTTCAAAAGCTGAGCACCGCGCTTGATGAGCAATTGAAAAGATGGGCGGCGATTAAATCCGATGATGTGCCGAAAGTCATCGCCATGATCAAACAAGCGGACCCGCCGGCGCTGGTGATCAAGAGCGAGACGGAGGAGAAAGCGATCCAACCCGCACCAGGCGTATCGCATCCGCCTTTGTAAAGCTAACCTTTGTCCACGCTATATTTTCCTGGCCCGAGGAATGCGAGGCAAAGAAGAACGATACAGAATTCGACTGGAACAACCGCGTCTCTCAGGGCGTGATCGTGTCGAATGATGGCAATGGCATTCACCAGCGCGATGAGAAATGCGAGCAGGATACCGAGACGAAAGGCCAGGCCGAAGAGCATGAGAATTCCGCCGATGCAGCCTGCGAGCGCCCCGAGAAATCCCCACCAGTCCAGGTGCGCGTGGAAATTGAAGACGCGCATGGCGCTGCCGAATTGCGCCCAGCGATGTTCACCTCCGAGTAGAACCGGGCCACAGATCAGGATCAAAATGATGCCGATGCTCGCGCGCAATAACAACAAACCGGTCTCGCGATATTTTCCGAGAAATTTCAGCACGACTGGGATGCTGGCCGAGACCGCGTGGCAAATCAACTCG
The DNA here is from genome assembly GCA_038200165.1 of Chthoniobacterales bacterium. GTDB lineage: Bacteria > Verrucomicrobiota > Verrucomicrobiia > Chthoniobacterales > UBA10450 > AV69. The sequence continues at coordinate 5,154 of JBBPYF010000049.1, forward strand.
CGATGAAAGGCACTGTCATCCCGAGCGCAGTCGAGGGATCCCGTGGCGTTGCCTTCGAGGTGACTTCAGCGGGATTCCTCGACCTCGCTTCGCTCCGCTCGGAATGACACAAATTACGAGAGCTGTTCTTCTTGCGGCTGGCCGCGGCACGCGGATGCGGGAACTGACGGCCAAAGTTCCCAAACCGATGATCAAAGTGCGCGGCAAACCGATTCTACTGCACATTATCGAAGGCTTGCAGAGGGCGGGGATCAAGGATTTCCTGATCATCGTCGGCTACCAGGCTGAGGCGATCCGAGATTACTTCGGTGATGGGACCTGCTTTGGTCTGCGGATCAAGTACGCGACCCAGGTTGTGCAGGATGGGACCGGTCGCGTGGTGGAGCTGGCGCGCGAGTTCGTCGCGAACGAGCCCTTCGTCTTGCATTATGGCGATATCCTCATTGATCCGGATGACTACTCACGTCTCGTTAGCCTGCCCGATGAGATCGAAGCGGTAGTGACGGTGAAAGCGGATGAAGATTGCAGTAAAGGCGGCGCGGTCTTTGTGAATGAGGAAATGGAAGTCACTGACGTCTGCGAAAAAGCGGGTGCCGGTGAATCGACCAGCCGGTGGTACAATGCCGGGATCTACAGCTTTCGGCCAAGTATCTTTGATTGGACAGCAAAGCTGCAGCCCTCTCTTCGCGGTGAGTTTGAATTAACCGACGCCATTCGCGATCTGGCGCAGTCAGGCAGGAAAGTTCAAGCCATCGAACTTACAGGCAGCTGGGCCGATGTGCGCGATCCGGAAATTCTCGCGCGGTTAAATTCGTTGTAGAACGTTACCACCGCTCACTCGATGATGTTCCGACGCTCATAGAGCGCCGCTACAGTTCGACGGCTTCGCCGTTTTCGACCTCTTCGCCGATCTCTTCTTCGATCTCGCGCCGCCAGCGTTTCGAAACCCACGGACGCAGGAAACCGTAGAGCAGATAGGCGAGAAATAAAACCGCCGGCATCCATTCGTAGTTCAAGGCCGTGAAAAGGAGAACGACCGCGATGATGGCGAAGCGTGGCAGCGAGCGCGTGGTGCGCCAGGTGATCGCCTTAAAGCTCGGGTAACTGAGCCGGCTGAACATCATGATTGAAAGGAAGAGCATGAGCGGCGGCAGCACCCATTTCCAGCGACCGATGAGGTGATCGCGTTCGCCCAGCCACCAGAGCATGAAAAGGGTGATTGACGCGATGAGGCCGGCCGCGGCCGGAATGGGGAAGCCCGTGAACTCTTTGCCGCTCGATGAATTACCGGAAGCGGCCACGGTGTTGAAGCGCGCGAGCCGCAGCGCGCCGCAGACGAGATAAACGAAAGCGACGAGCCAGCCGGCGCGCGGGAAATCGATGAGCACGATGCGATACACCATGAGCGCCGGCGCCACCCCGAAGGAAACGATGTCAGCGAGTGAATCGAATTCGCGGCCGAACGCGCTGTCCTGACCACCGAGCCGGGCAAGACGGCCATCGAGCACGTCAAAAATACAGGCGCCGAGGATGAACCAGACCGCGGCGTGGAAGAGCGCAGCGGCGGCGTCTGGATCGGACCACTGGATGAGAGCGCCCTGCACGATCTTGAGCGTGGCCGCGAAGCCGCAGAATAGATTGCCCGCCGTCATGAGGTTGGGCAGGAGGTAAATTTTCGGGTGTTCGGTCATCGGATGCGCTGCGGCGAATTAATCGCACTTTTCAAAGTTCTGCCAGAGTCATCGGTCATCCCGCGCGAAGTCGAGGGATCCCGGGAAGTTAGCGTACAGCTTGCGCCACGGGATCCCTCGGCTCCGCTCGGGATGACGAAATTGGCAGCAGCGCAATAATCGTGGCCCCGCCTTTGACGCGGTTGCCCACTTTGACCAAAACTTCAGCATCGAGTGGCAAATAAATTTCCGTGCGCGAACCAAAACGGATCATGCCGAAGCGTTCGCCCCGTTGAAGTTCATCACCGACTTGTGACCAGCCGACAATGCGCCGCGCGATCGCGCCAGTCAGCTGGCGCACGACGATGGTGGCGCGCGGATTCTGAAATGCCCATGTCATCGACTCGTTCTTCTCCGAGCAATCAGCGTGGCGCGCATCGAGGCAGAGCCCGCGTTTGTGCTGGCGAAAGGTGACCCGGCCGGCGACGGGCGCGCGATTTGTGTGCACGTCAAACACTGAAAGAAAAATGCCGACGCACCGCGTGCGCGATTTCAGAACTTCAGGCTCTTCTATCTCTTTGACGTCGGCGACAACGCCATCAGCAGCTGCAACCACGGCAGCCGGATCGGGCGGGTCGAGCCGGTCGGGATCGCGAAAGAAAGCAATCGCATAAAGGAAAAGCGCGATGAAAAGCAGCGACAGCCAGGGCGAAACGAACGCGCCGGCCAGGATGAGCAAGAGCAGAGCGGCGAAGATCCAGCGGCCTTCGTACAATGTTTGGCGGCGCATGTCAGTGAGGCATTTTCCGGTTCGGCAGCGGCTTGGTCAAGAGCGGCGAAACTGGCCCTGGCGCGGAGAGGCAAGTTCCACAACATGCTGAGGCCGCCGTCGGGCTGACCGCAGCCCATTGCGCAAAGCGGCGCGAAATGCATCCGAGATATTAGTTGTGGCGAACACTATTCCCACCTACATTTCCTGCCGTGGTCGCGCGACCATCTTCCATGCCGAAAACCGACGACGATGTGCCGGTGAAATCTGTCGCGGCGGAGCGTGCCACCGGCATTGACGCGGCGCAAAAGTACGGCGCGGCGCAGATCGACAAACTTGAAGGCCTGGAAGCGGTGCGGAAGCGCCCCGGCATGTACATCGGCGACCCCGATGAGCGCGGACTTCACCACATGGTGTTCGAGGTTCTCGACAATTCCATCGACGAACATCTCGCCGGGTTCTGCAGCAAGATCGAGGTCATCATCAATGTAGATGGTTCCGTTTCCGTGCGCGACAACGGCCGCGGCATTCCCGTGGACATGCACCCGAAATGGAAAATGCCTGCGGTCGAGCTGGTGCTGACGAATCTGCACGCCGGCGGCAAATTCGGGCAGGGGGCTTACAAATACTCCGGCGGATTGCACGGTGTCGGCGCCAAATGCGTCAACGCATTGAGTGACTGGTTCAAGGTGGAGGTCACGCGTGAGGGCAGGGTTTATCACATGGCGTTCGAGCGCGGGAAAACCACGCAAAAGCTCAATGTCATCGGCGAAGTCAAAAACAAAAAGCACACCGGCACGCTCATCACTTTCCTGCCTGACCCGACGATTTTTACTATCACGATTGAATTCAAGTTCGAGCGGCTGGCGACGCGATTGCGCGAGCTGGCCTTTTTGAATCCAGGGTTGGAAATCACGCTGACCGATGAGCGCGGCGCGTCAGCAAAGAAGGAAACATTTTTCTACAAGCACGGCATCGAAGAGTTCGTGCGGCAGCTTGGCGAAAACAAGCAGGTCATTCATCCCAAACCGGTCAACATCTCGCGCCAGCGCGAGGAGATTTTCGTCGATTGCGTGCTGCAGTACAACGACAGCTACAACGACCAGATTCTTTGCTTCGCGAATTCGATTCCGAATCCTGACGGCGGCACCCATTTGACTGGTTTTCGCACCGCCTTGACTCGCGCAGTCAACCAATACGCGCGTGCGAACAATCTGACGAAGGAGAAGGACCCGTCCATCTCCGGCGACGATGTGCGCGAGGGACTTGTCTGTGTCCTCAGCATCAAACTGCCGAATCCGCGCTTCGAGTCCCAGACCAAGGTCAAGCTCGTCAACACCGAGATCGACGGCATCGTCAATTCAGCGATCTACGACGGACTGATGACGTACTTCGATCAGAACCCGCCCATTGCGCGGCGTATTTTCGACAAGGTGCTGACGGCAGCGCGCGCGCGTGAAGCTGCGCGAAAGGCGCGCGAGACGATTCGCAAAGGCGCGCTCACCGGCGGCGGTTTGCCTGGAAAACTCGCCGATTGTTCCGAGCGCGATCCGGAGCTGACGGAGCTTTACATTGTTGAAGGCGACTCGGCCGGCGGCTCGGCCAAACAGGGACGCGACCGGCGTTACCAGGCCATCCTGCCGATTCGCGGCAAGCTCATCAATGTCGAGAAAGCGCGCATCGACCAGTTCCTCAAGAACAACGAAATCCAGTCGATGATTACCGCCATCGGCACCGGCATCGGCAAAGCGAAGGAAGAAGGCAACGGCAGCAAGGACGAAGGGAACTTCGATATCAGCAAGCTGCGTTACGGGCGCATCATTATCATGACGGATGCCGACGTGGACGGCTCGCACATTCGCACGCTGCTGCTCACGTTTTTCTTCCGGCAAATGACGGAGTTGGTGCGCGCCGGAAAAATCTATATCGCGCAACCGCCGCTCTATCAGATCAAGCGCAAGAAGCGCGAGGAGTACGTGGAGGACGACGTGCAGCTGAACAAAATCCTGATCTCGTTAGGCGCCGAAGACGTGCGGCTGAAGAATCTGGCCGACAACAAGGAGATCACGGCAGTGCAGTTGAAGGACATTCTCGAGTCACTGGAGAAGCTGGCGAAGTTAAGCGAAGCAATCCGGCGTCACGGCGGTGACTTCGAGAGCTTCCTCGCCGAGCGCGAGCCGAAATCAGGCAAACTGCCGGCCTATCTGGTCAAGGTGCGGGATGGGAACGACGAGACCGTTCACTATTTTCACGATGAGAAAGCGGTGCGGCATTTTCATCTGGAAAATCCGGGCCTGAACTTGTTCGACGAAGAGATGGGCCAGGAATTGTTGCCGCTCGGCGCGCCGGCCAAGACGAACGGCGCGAACCGTCGCCGCGGCAAACTGATCGAGCTGCACGAATCGACGACGATTCAGAAGATCATCGCGGAACTGGCACGCAAAGGTCTCAAGGTTGATCACTACGCGGCGAGCGACCGGCCCATCTTCGAGCTGATTGAAGGCGAAGGTGATCGCGCGGTCTCACATCCGCTCTTCTCCATTCCCGAGATTCTGCAGAAGATTCTCGAGATCGGCCGGCGTGGCGTGCAGATCAAACGTTTCAAGGGTCTGGGCGAAATGAACGCGAAAGAGCTCTTCGAGACGACGATGAACCCGGAGAAACGCAAGCTGCTCAAAGTCGATCTGAACGACGACAACGCTGTCGACGCGGACAAGATGTTCACCATTCTCATGGGCGACGTGGTCGAGCCGCGCCGCCAATTCATCGAAGACAACGCGCTGAATGTCCGGAATCTTGATGTTTAACTAGACAGGATTAACGGGATTTACAGGATTTGGAAGCAGACCAGGATCACGCGCTTACGGAAAAAGTAATCGGACTAGCGATGAAAGTTCATCGCACCCTTGGTCCTGGCTTTCTCGAATCCGTTTACCTCAATGCGCTCGTGCATGAGCTCCGTCGCGCCGGCTTTTCTGCTGACGTTGGGCGACGAATTACCGTCAGGTATGAGAATGTGATTGTTGGCGAGTTCGTTGCCGATCTCATAATCAATGACGGATTACTTTGTGAGCTAAAAGCAGTCAGCTGGCTGTCCAAAGCGGATGAAGTGCAACTGGTAAATTACCTCACGGCGACGAACCGTGATGTCGGGCTGTTAATTAACTTTGGCTCCGCGAGTTTGCAGTTCAAGCGCAAGTATCGCCGAGTAACCGCCGATGCGGCGTCGGTGGATCTTCATAATCCTGTAAATCCGGTTAATCCTGTCTAGTGACTTCTCTTTTTCGAAAACTTCGCTACTCGCGGCGCTGTTATGCTGTTTGTGCGGTGGCGCGGTCGGGCAGCAACCTGCTAAGCGATGGGTTGCATGCGACGCGACGGGCGGGGCGCCCGAACCAGTTTTTTTGCGAGCTGTTTGAGGCGACGTATGCCGAGAAATACCGCCTCGATCCGCGGCTCGATTACGCGGGCTACGTGCGCGGGATCATCGACGCAACGGTGACTTCGAATGAAGTTTTTGGGTTCAAATTGATGGGCTGGTATCTGGATTGGTTCATCGAAAAACTGCGGAGAACGGCCGCGTTCGGCAGCGGCCCAGAGCTGGAGCTGCTGGAGAATGCGTTTCCTCGTTTGCAGCTGATTCAGATTCGACGGCGCGACAAACTTCGGCAGGCGATTTCCAAAGCGCGCGCTTACCAGAGCGGACAATGGAAGGTGCGGGAGAACGAGGAGCCGGCGGGGGATCCGCACTTCGATGCCGCTTTGATCGAGCGCTGCCTGCTCGAGATCAAACGTGAGGAAGATGCGTGGTCGCGATTTTTTAAACGGACCGGGGCTGAAGCATTGACGATCGAGTACGAAGAGCTGGCGAACAATTATGAAGAAAGCATCGGCAATGTGCTCGCGTTTCTGAAAATCCGCGTGCCGCGCCGGACGATGCTCGCGCCTGAAACGGTCAAGCAATCCGATGCAACTTCAGCCGAATGGGAGAGACGCTATCGCGAAATGAAAGAGCCACTCGCCGTCGCCTAACGAGAAATGTACAACGCCAACGAAAAAATAGAGCCGATCAACGTCGCGGAAGAAGTCTCGAGGTCGTTCCTCGATTACTCGATGTC
>JBBPYF010000050.1:0-46907 GCA_038200165.1 Chthoniobacterales bacterium
CATCCCGAGCGCAGCCGAGGGATCCCGGGGAAGTTATCTTAATGGTTTCGCCACGGGATCCCTCGGCTGCGCTCGGGATGACCGGAAAAGGCGGGACGACGGAACGATGGCGCGTTTTGCCGGCGGAAAATTATCAACCGGAAAATGGGCACGACGTTTATCGTTTCTTCGAGCTCTTTGATCTGCCGAATATTTGGAACAGCGCGGCATTGCTCAAAGCGGCAAGTGAAGGCGCGGTGCGCGTGACGCCGCCGCTCAAGCCATTTCTCGAGGAGAAAATGTGGTTCGCGCTTTTCTGGCTGCGGCCGTTGCAGGAATTCTGGCGGCGGGAACTCGGCGAGAAATATTTCGTGAAATTGCAGGAAGTGATTCCGTACACGTGGCTGCTCGATCCGACGCCGTTGCCGCAGCACGCCGTCATTCCGCGACTGGAGATTCACGATTGGCAGGAAGCGGCGAAATTCAGCCAGAAACATCGCGATCTATTGGTGAAGGTGAGCGGATTTTCGCCGCTGGGGTGGGGCAGTCGCGGCGTGGTCCTCGGCGCAGATTTGCCGCAGGCCGAATGGGAGCGGCGCATCGGCCACGCGCTGGCGAATTTCGAGACGCAGCCCGCGATCATCCAGCAATTCCACAAGGGCGCGCTCTTCGAACATCCATATTTCGACAACCAGAGCGGCGCGCTGCAGACAATGCGCGGCCGGGTGCGCCTGTGTCCGTATTATTTTGTCGAAGCCGATCGGGTGCGAATGCGCGGCGCGTTAACGACGATTGTGCCGGCGGACAAGAAGCTGATTCATGGAATGCGCGACGGGATTCTTGTGCCGACGAAAGTAAGTTAGGCATCCTTGCCTGTTCGTCGGGCGGACCTGCCTGCCGTCCCAGGCCGCGCAGGCTGAAAGCCCGCGCGACGGTCAGGCTGGCAGCCTGAGTTACGTCGCACGGATGGTGAGATCGCGCCGGTGAATGGAGCCGGCGGGAGTGAGCGTGCTTTGGTAAAGATGAAATTCTTCCACGCGAAAAATGCCGATGTAGAAGTCGCGATGCTGTTTCAGGAATGACTTCATCAGCGCCGCGGATATGCCCCGCGCCCGCGCGATGGTGAAGTGCGGGGTCCAGGCGCGTTCTTCGATGGGCAAACCGCAGGCAAGCGCGGCTTCGTTTACGCGTTTGTGTAATTGGAATAAATGCGGATGGGCCTGGCCGACGCCGACCCAAAGGATGTGCGGCTCGCCGCGTCTCGAGAATATGCCGAGGTCGGCGACGGGAAGAAAGAATGAGCGGAACGAGATGGCGGCGAGTTTTTCTTTCAGCGCCTCGGCTGTCTCGTCGCGGACGCTGGCGAAGAATGCGAGCGTGAGATGAATCTGCGGCACTGGAGAAAAAATGAGGCCGCGGTAATGCGGGTCGAGCGCGACGAGGCGCTCCGCCATTTCATCGGGCATATCAATGGCGATGAAGAGCCGCTGAGCGTTCAAGCGCGTTGTTCGTTGTTGCGCTGTGTCGCCGCTTCGAGATGGCGGGTGAATGCACGCGGCTCGCGGGCGCGGCTTTTCCAGCCGGTTTGCAACCGGTCGCCGCTCTCATTCGTCGACAGCGGAAGCAATTTGTTTGCGACTTTCATGGCGTAACCGGTGAGGTTGGGAGCGACGGCGTTCGCGGCGATGGCGAAGCGCGCGGCGAATGTCAGCGTCAGCGAGGGCTGACCGCGCCGGCATGCCGCAATGACTTTACTGGCGGCGCGTTCGGCGCTCATTGAAATAAGCGGCATGGCATTCGAGAACGAGAACCACGCGAACTCGGCATCGTGTTCGCCCTTAAAATGCGCGTTCAAATGCGAGCCGGTGCGCATCAAACCGGGCGCGACGGTGGTGACGAAAATGCCATCGCGCGCCAGCTCGGCGCGCACCGAATCGGAGAAGCCGGTGAGGGCAAATTTGCCCACGCAGTAGGGCGCGAGATGCGGCACCGCGATCTTGCCCCCGATGGATGAGATGTTGACGATGCGCCCGCCACCGCGCTCTCGCATGTGCGGGCGGGCGCGCATGGTCAGTTCGTAGGGCGCCCAGAAGTGGACCGCGAGTGAGCGCTCGAAATCTTCGCGCGCCATGTGCTCGAGCGGACCAACTTCGATGACGCCGGCGTTATTGATAAGCACGTCAATTGCTCCGAAATGGGCAAGCGTCTGATCGATGGCCGAGGCAATCAGGTCACGGCTCGTTAGATCGCAGATGATGGGGAGGACGTGGGCGCCGCGGCTGGCAAGGTCCGCTTTGGCCCGAGCCAGTTCGTTTTCATCCCGTGCCAGCAAAGCGATGCGCGCGCCTTCGGCTGCAAGTTGGCGGGCAATAACAAGACCGAGCCCGCGGGAGCCGCCGCTGATGAGAACGACTTTGCCGGCGAAGGAATAACTGGTTCGCAATGCGCGAGCCACGGCCCATCCGCCGAGCGCCACGCCACCGAGGAGAGCGAATGAAGAGCGTTTCATCTCACATGATTCGCACGGGACGGTAAAATACGCCGTCATTCCGAGCGGAGTCGAGGGATCCCGCGGAAGTTATCTTAATGGTAGCGCAACGGGATCCCTCGACTCCGCTCGGGATGACCGCAGTTGCTAGCTGTGCTTGCGGTTGAAGCGGGCCACTTCGCGCGCGGTCTCGCGATCGGTCGCGCGCTTCTTCAGATCGGCGCGCTTGTCGCGCGCGACTTTTCCCGTCGCGACGCCGAGCTCCGCTTTCAGTCGCCCGTTTTTCCAGTGCAAATTCAGCACGACCAGGGCACGGCCGCTGACCTGCGTCTCACCGTAAAGTTTGTCGATTTCGGCGCGGTGCATCAGAAGTTTGCGCACGCGTTTGGCCGTCGGAATCTCGTGGCTGGCACGCTCGTAGGGCTGGATATCGGCGTTGTAGAGAAAAGCTTCGCCCTTCTCGATGCGGGCGAAGGCATCGTTGATGTTGGCTTTGCCGGCGCGGATCGATTTCACCTCGCTGCCTTTGAGCTCGATGCCGGCTTCGTAGCGCTCGAGAATGTGAAAATCGCGCAGCGCTTTGCGATTCAAAATCGTGTCGGTAGCCATGCAGCGGCAAGATTAACCGCGGATTAGGCGGATGTCGCGGATGGCTGGGTGGCTGCTTGTGAAGTGCCGGTGACGTTTTTCCGACAAGGCGTCGAGTGCGGTGCGATCTGCCGCCGAGGACGGGCGGCAGCTACAACGGCGTATGTTTTGGCGAGACGCCAAAACCGGCACGCGAGACACCCCGCACACGGGGCGGACAAGCTCTGCGCTACCCGTCTAGGACGCGCCGTCGCTGGCCGCGCTCTGCTCTTCGTAAGTGAGTTTGCCGGCGATGATTTCCTTCAGGGCAATATCGCTGAGCGAGGCGCGCGGACCGGCATCCACCATCGGCCGATGACCGAGACTAAGCTGGCGCACACGCCTGGAGACGACGTTGATGAGTAATTGCGGATTGGGAATGACTTGGGCGGCTTCCTGCAGGAGTTGGGTCGTCATAATTCGCAATGAGTGCGCGGCGCGCGCAGGCCCGGCCGGGAAAGGGACAATCGCTGGCGAAATGGGCGCAAGGGGAAGGGAAGACAGACGCGAGCCGAACATCGTGATGAGGCCAAAGGAATCGAGAATTTGGTGAGCGGCAACGCGCTTGTCAAATCGCTTTTTGCGCAGTGCGAAAGCGCTGGCGAGGAATGCCGGAACCGCGGGCCGCGCGGCGATTGCATCTTGTCACACCCGCGGAATGAGCGAAGATGAGCACGGTCAAAAACGGGCTGTAGCGTAGCTTGGTAGCGCGCCTGCCTCGGGTGCAGGAGGTCGTGGGTTCAAATCCCACCAGCCCGACTTCGCTGAAAAAGCGAGCAGCCGCGATGCGCATGAATGAAACGGTCCTCACCAGCATCGCGCTGACGGGGTTCAGCGTGGCGTTTTTGCACGCGGCCATTCCCACGCATTGGCTGCCTTTCGTGGCGGCGGGGCGGGCGCAAGGCTGGAAGCATGGCAAAACGCTGGCGGTCACCGCGCTGGCGGGAACGGGTCATGTCCTAACGACGGCAACACTCGGTCTTCTCGTGACCCTTTTCGGCGTGGCGGTGAACGCACGCGTAGGCGCTTGGTTTCCGCGTATCGCGGGCGGACTACTCGTCGCGCTCGGTCTGTTTTTCGTCTGGCGACAATTGTCAGGCCGAGCGCATAGCCACACGCATCTCTTTCGCAGTCATGAGGAGCATCATCACGGCCATGGCGAGAAGCAGGAGTTTAAAGAGGCGGTGACGCATTTGCGCGCACCGGATGTTTCGCAGACGCGCACCTCGGACCGGATGGCGATCGCGAGCTTGTTTGCGCTGCTCACGCTCTCACCCTGCGAAGGGTTCCTGCCGATTTATGTAACGGGAATACGTTTCGGCTGGAGCGGTTTTGTTTTGCTGACGTTGATTCTCTCGGTGGCGACAGTAGCCGGGATGGTGTTCTTCACCTGGCTGACGCTGGCAGGCATTCGCAATTTGCGACTCGGCTGGCTTGAAGAGCATGAGAGTGGAGTGATGGGATCGCTGCTGCTGGCGGTGGGAATGCTGGTGATGTTTGTCGAGAAGTAACTTCGCGTCTGCCCCGAAAATTTTCGGGCAGCTGCGACGCGTTATTCCGAGCGAAGCGGAGGAATCCCGCTGCGCAATCTTAAGGTGCCTCCGCGGGATCCCTCGACTTAGCTCGGGATGATTTCAGCTTTTCGGAGGCCGGGCACGAAACTGTTTGCCGCGCCGCGCAAGTGGTGCTTGCGTTGCGCCTCACCGCCACGGCACACTAAACGCGCATGGGTTCACTGAAGAAAAGACGCAAGGCGAAAATCTCCAAGCACAAGCGCCGCAAGCGCATGAAGGAGAACCGCCACAAGAAGCGTCTGCGTTACAAGTCGTAGAGCGGCTGGTCGGTTTGCCTCGGCTCGCGCTCGCGGGTAAAATCGAGGAATGATGCCGCGCAGGTATGCAGCCTATGGCGCGTTGCTGCTTACGATATGGAGCGGCGGCGAAAACCTGTGCGCGGCTCCGAGGCGCTCGTCGCGGCCGGCGCCTGCGCGCCAGGCAGCGGAGAAAAGCGGACCGCTCGATGACTCGCTCGCACTCACTCCGGCGAAGGATCTCGCGCTCCGGCCCGATGGCGAACACAAGGCGGAGGCGCTTGCCCATTTCTTTGCGGGCATTGATTTCGAAGAAAACGGCGAGATGCAGAACGCGCTGGAGGCTTACCGCCAGGTGCTCAACGTTGATCCGGGGCAAACCGAGCTGGCCGTGCGCGTGGCGGCGCTGCTCAGCCGCGACGACGATTATCCGGAGGCGATCGATGTCCTGAAGGACGCAGTGAAGGCACGCCCGAATGCGCCCGAACCGTATTTCGAGCTCGCATTCATTTATGCGAAATATTTAAAGAAGCTCGATCAAGCGGTCGAGTTCGCTAATAAAGGCATCGGCCTCGACCCGCGAAGAATCGAGGGCTATCAGCGACTGTTCGAGATCTACGTCGCCGCCGGGAACGAGAAAAGCGCGCTGGCCACACTCGATCGAGCTAACAAGATACAGACGGACGATCCCGTCTTCTGGACAAAACTGGCCCGGCTCTATTCTTCGGTCATCTTAAAGCCGGACGCGACGCCGTCACCGGAGCAGCTCAGTTTGTTAAACAATGTTTTCCAACGAGCGGCGAGCCATGGAAACGACAACGCCGCCGTTCTCAAAGAAGTGGGCGATTATTTCGCCTCCACTCAGCAAATCCGCGAAGCCATTCCGCTCTATCTGCGCGTGCTCGAGCTGCAACCGGATGATGCCGGCGTGCGAGAAAAGCTCGCCACCGGTTTCGTTCTGACGAACCAGCGCGCGCGCGCGATCGAGACGCTGGAGACGATTATCAAGGAGCATCCGGAGAAATATCAACCCTACGAGCTGCTGGCCCAGCTGCGCGATGACGAAGCCCGTTCGCTCCTGCGCGCCAACCAAAACGATGCGGCCACGGCCGAATTCAAGAAGGCGGCCGCCAATTACGAGCAGAGCCTTCTCATTAACCCGAATCATCCTGCCACCTGTTTGCGATTGGCCGAGCTGTTGCTCGCTCCGCTGAAGCAGCCGGAGCGCGCCGTGACGATTCTAAAGGAGGGGCGCCTGCGTTATCCCGATGCGCCGGAGTTTGCCTATTATCTCGGGATCGCCTTGCGCGAAGCGAAGAAACCGAAGGACGCGGTTGTCACTTTCGAGGAGGCGCTGAACGAGGCGCAAAACTCCGGTCCGGAGATGTTGAAGCCGCGATTCTTTCTTGATTATGGCGCGGCTGCGGAACAGGCCGGCCTTTATGACAAAGCGGCTGAGCTCTTCCGCAAAGCCATCGCGATGGACCCGGCCAATGCAGCCGAGCCCTATAATTACCTCGGCTACATGTGGGCCGAGCGGAACAGCCATCTCGAGGAAGCCGAGGACGCGGTGAAGCGCGCACTTCAGCTCGATCCCGAGAACGGCGCGTATCTCGACAGCATGGGCTGGGTGCAATATCGCAAGGGCAGATACGATCAGGCGCTGGAGACGTTGCAACGCGCCGTGCAGAATCTGCCGCGCGAAGATGCCGTCGTCTTCGAGCACCTGGGCGATGTTTACCTGAAACTGAGCCGCGTCCCGCAGGCACTCGAAGCGTGGCAAAAGGCAAAGTCGATCGATCCGACCAACAAAGAAATCGCGGCGAAGATCGAGGCGCACAAAACGCAGGTGAGCAAATCGGAGTCGATGAAACCATGAACAACGACGGCCGCGCTGCGGGTTATCCGACCGAATGGCAGCGCAAAGCCATTTGGTCGGCGCTGAGCGCGCTGGCGATCTGTTTTCTCATTTTCGTGCTCGTCGCCAGCATCTGGATTGCGGCCAACGTCATCAGCTTTCTCCAGCCGATTCTCATCCCGGTCGCGATCGCGATCATTCTCGCCTATCTGCTTGATCCGGTGGTCACGCGCATGAGCGAGCGCGGGCTTGGCCGGTTAAAGGCGATTCTGCTTCTCTTTGGCATGGCCGCGGTCGGTCTCGTGGCGCTTGGCACGTGGCTGGTGCCGCTCATCGGAGTGCAAAGCACAAACCTCGCGCGTGAGCTTCCCGCATACACCATCAAAGCGCGGGACCAGGTGGTCGATTTGATCTACCGCTACGAGCGCACCTTCGGCGGAAATGAAAGAACGCGTACTAATGGACTGGTGCGCTGGTTACTGGCATCACCGACACCGGTCGCGCGCGCGTCGCCAACACCCAGCATCAACCCCGACGCCGTCGCGCCGAATGCGACGCCGCCTCGGGAGGAAATTGGGCCCGCGCCGGCGAAGATCACGAGCGCGGAACGGCAGCGCATTCAGGAGCTGGTGGAGAAACAATTGCCCAACCTGGAGAAGCAGCTGCCGACCCTGACGGACAAAATTTGGCAAATCCTCAAGAGAAGCATCGGCGGATTTCTCGGTGTGACCGGTTTTCTGCTCAGCCTCATCATGGTGCCGATTTACCTTTTCTTTCTGCTGCAACAGCGGCCCGCCATTCAGCAGCGCTGGAAAGAATATCTGCCGCTGCGCAATTCGCCCCTGAAGGATGAAGTCGCGGCCGTTCTTCTTCAGATCAACTCTTATGTCATCGCCTACTTTCGCGGCCAGCTTCTGGTCTGTCTGGTCGATGGCATTCTCATCGGCACCACCCTTTCGTTTTTGCCGCTGCCCGGGCTGAACTTCGCACCGCTCATCGGAGTTCTTGTCGCAGTGCTCACGATGATTCCTTACATCGGCATCGTTATTTGCTGGATTCCCGCCGTTATCATCGCGGCGGCGCAATGGGGCGACTTCATGCATCCGCTACTCGTCACGCTCATCTTCATCATCGTGCAGAATCTCGAAGGCTTGTTCTACGCGCCACGCATCGTCGGCAATTCCGTCGGCTTGCATCCCATGACAGTGATTGTGTCGATCTTCGTCTGGGGCTTGCTCATCGGCGGATTGCTCGGACCGCTCCTGGCCGTGCCGCTGACGGCGACGATCAAAGTGCTGCTCGCTCGCTATGTTTGGGGCGAACGGCTGCGCGAAGAAGTGATTGAATCAATCGAGGAAGTGCCGGTGGTGCGGGAGGCCGAAGCGGAAGCGGAGATCGAGCCAGTGCGGGCTTGAGCGCATGGGATTGGCGCGCTATTGCAGGGTAAACGACGTTTTCAGCGGTAGCGCAATTTTGCGGACATTATCTTTTAACGTCACCCGCACAGGTGATGTCAGCGTTGTTCTGGCCGTCCAACTTCGGGTTAGAGAAAAAGATCAGAATAAAGAGCCGCTCTCCTCGGCCCACTTTATCAGCGGTGTTGAACCTCGGGACGGTTTCAGGTGACGTTTCCCACTTTTCCTTCCCCGCATCCGGCGTGATGAAAAGCCAGCCGCCAAAGCCCTCCTTTGACGCGCGAAATTCCGTATTCGGCACTGCATTCCCGTCCGCGTCTTTCCAGATTGCTTCGTCTGTCGCCGGCTGTGCCAGACTCGATAAAGCACAGGCAAGAAATGCAAGTTCGACAGCGCAGTGTCGGATCATCAATTTAGCGATCAGAGTCAAAGCTGAGTGATAGTAGAAGAGGGTGGGGGCTGGCAATGCTCTATGCGCGTGTCGAACCGCGGGTGAACGGAAGCGTGACGCCGGAGTCAAACCTTCACTGCCGTTTGCGGCCACAGGTTTTCGAGCGAGTTTTCAGGCTTATTCACATGGAACAAAATCCGCCGTTTCCCACACCGGAAGAATTGAAATCCAAGCTCTCCGAGTTCATGAAATCGAACTTCGGCGATCGGGTGGCGTTTACGACCATGACGCAGCCCGATGCCGTGGAGAGCGGCGCAGCGGAGGAAAAGCCGGCGGCCGAGGAGGAGGAGTTCGAGTTCAATTTCCTGCCGCGCGAAAACAAGGCGCATCTCGACCGGTTCAACATTCGGCAGGATGAGGCGAAGAAGGTGCTCTCGATCGCGGTCTGCGATCATTACAATCACGTGAAGTATGTACGGCGGCTGGAGAAAGAGGATCCGGCGCGCGCGGAGAAGACCGAATACGCCAAGCAAAATGTGATTCTCGTAGGCCCGACCGGAGTCGGGAAGACTTATCTGATCAAACACATCGCAGAGCTGATCAAGGTGCCGTTTGTCAAAGCGGACGCGACGAAATTCAGTGAGACCGGTTACGTCGGCGGCGATGTGGAAGACCTCGTGCGCGAGCTGGTGCACAAAGCTGATGGTGATGTGAAACGGGCGCAGTTCGGCATCATTTACATCGATGAGATCGATAAGATCGCGTCCGCCTCGAACATGGCGGGGCGCGATGTGAGCGGGCGCGGGGTGCAGACGACGCTGCTGAAGCTGATGGAGGAAACGGAGGTGCCGTTGCGCAGCGCGATGGATTTGCAAGGGCAGCTTCAGGCCGCCCTGGAGTTTCAGCGCAAAGGTAAAGCCAGCCGGCAAACGATCTCCACGCGCGACATTTTGTTCGTTGTCAGCGGCGCCTTCGAGCGGCTGAAGTCGCAGGTTTCGCAGCGGATTACGCGTGGACAAATCGGTTTCAGCGCCGAGCCGGTGCGAGTGATGGATAATGAACTGTTCCAGTATGTGACCACGCAGGATTTCATCGAGTTTGGATTTGAGCCGGAGTTCATCGGGCGGTTGCCGGTGCGTGTGGTGTGCGAGGAATTGAGCGCGAACGATCTCTTCGACATCATGAAATTTTCCGAAGGTAGCTTGCTCCGGCAATACGAGCGGGCGTTTCGCGCTTACGGGATCGCCATTAGTTTCGATGATGAAGCGCTGCGCATGATAGCGGAAGCGGCGGCGAAAGAGAAAACCGGTGCGCGCGGTCTCCTCACGGTGTGGGAAAAATTGTTTCGCGATTTTAAATTTTACCTCGCGGACTCCGGCATCAGCCAGTTGCGGGTGACGGCGGAGCTGGTGCGCGAGCCCAAGCTGGTGCTCGATCGTCTGCTGGCCGAAGGTCATAAACACGAAGCGGTCGTGCTGGATCAGCAGATCGATGTCTTCACCGATTCGTTCCGGCGCCGGCATGAGGTTGAGTTGATGTTCGATGCGGGGGCGCGTCGGCGTCTGGTCGAGCGCGCACAACTCGAGAAGATGTCGATGGCTGATTTAACGGCGCATCTCTTCCGCGATTTTCATTTCGGGCTGAACCTCGTGCGCAAAAACTCCGGGCAAAACAAGTTCATGCTGCCGGTGCAGGCCATCGAGGAGCCGGACAAATTTTTGAGCGACTTGGTTGTGCATTCCTATTATCCTGCGCATGCAGAGAGCCAGGCTGGATGAAACGCATTTTCACCTTCGCCATTGGGATCGTGGTCGCCGTCGCCGTGAGTGTGGCTCATGCGCGGGGCTGGCTGGCGTGGGCGGAGGCGCCGCTGCGCGATTGGGTGCAACGGGGCGAGATTTCGCCGCGTGTCGTCGGTGATCTGTGGCAGGATATTTTCATCACCCTGGTTTCTCTGGCTGTGGCATGGGTGACGTTGATCAGTGCCACGCGGCACCGGGTCGTCTGGCTGCTTCTCGGTTTCATGGCGGAGCTCCTCGCGCTCGTCTGGGTCGGATCGCTTTACCACATTTTCTTCCAGCCGGTGCCATGCCTTCTCGCGGCTGCGTTTGCGTATGCCGCCTCCATCGGCTATCTCGCGTGGAGTGCACGACCGCGCAGGCCGAAGCCTATGCCGCTGCCTGAACCTGCGATCGCACCCGAACCTAAACCAGTGTTAAAGCACGCGATTTTAAAACCGCTTTTCCCTAAAGCGCCGCTTCCGCAAGCCCCGGTCGCTCGCGCACCGGAGAAACCTCGCGTCGAGGAAACCGTTGCCGGTGCGCCCGAGCTTTTCGAAACGACCGTGCTCGTCTGCGATCTGGCCGAGAAATACGATCTGATCGATAACTCCGAAGCGGCAGCAGCTGCGCGTGCGATCGGCAGATTCGTTCAGCGCGCGAGCGAGCTTTTGCTCAACGCCGGAGCGCACTTGCACAAAACCGATGGTGAAGGTGTGGTCGCTTTATTTGGATACCCGCGGCCAGTACCGGAACACGCGGAGAAAGCCGCTCGCGCCGCCTTTGAGATCGTGCACGCTTTTTCCGATGAAGCGCACGGCAGCAACGGCCACAGCGCATCGGAGGGCGGAGTGCACGTCGGTCTCAGCTCCGGCGCCATCATCGCCGGACGCGCCGACGGCAAACGCGAGTTGCTGGTCGTCGGTGAAGCGGTGGAACTGGCTCGCCGCTTCTGCCTGGCCAATCGCTTCTACGGTTCGCGCATTCTCATCGGGCCGCGCACTTTTGAAATGGCCAGCTCTGCCGTGGTCGCGCGGCCGATCGATTTCCTCAGTGGGGTAACGGCGCAGGAGCGTCATGAGATTTACGAACCAATGGCGCTGGCGGCAGACGCGCCGGCGGAGTTGCTGGCGCGGCGCGATTCGTTCTGGAAAGGCGTTGTTCTTTACCGCGAGAAACGCTGGATCGAAGCACTGGGTGAATTCCAAAAAGCGCGCGTCGGTTCCGACGCCGACGATCCGCCGCTCAATCTCTATCTGCGCCGTCTCGAGCCGCTCGCCTTGCAGTTCATGGATTCCGGGCGCGAATAGCCGCGCGCGCCCTTGAAAAAAATCGATTACCCGCCCGCCTTGCGCACGCTTATTGCGCAACTGCGGCAAATGCCTGGCGTAGGTCCGCGCTCGGCTGAGCGAATCGCGCTTTGGATGGTGCGATCGCGCAACAGCCAACCGGAAGAGATCGCCGCCGCCATTACCGTGACGCAGCAGCAAATCCGGCCCTGTAAACTCTGCGGTTTTTTCGCCATGGAAGAGCTTTGCGAGATTTGCCGGGACGACTCGCGGGCTACTGATCTACTTTGCGTGGTGGAAGAGGCGACCGACATTCTGCCGCTGGAAAAAACCAGCGCATTTCGCGGCCGTTATCACGCCCTCGGCGGCCGCATCTCACCACTCGATCACGTCGCGCCGGAAGACCTGCAAATTAAACAACTGCTGGAGCGAACGGAGCGCGAAAGCTTTTCTGAGATCATTTTCGCGCTCGCCGCCGATGTGGAGGGTGAAGCGACCACGAATTACCTTGTCGATCTGTTAAAACAAAAGCCGCTGAAGTTAACGCGAATCGCGCACGGTCTGCCCGCCGGCGGCGGTTTGGAATCGGCTGATGAGCTGACCTTATATCAAGCGCTAACCGGGCGAAGGCAGTTGTAGCGTCCGGCGCGGAGAACTCTTCTCCGAAGCGAACGCCATTCAAACGCCAGCGCCGAAATTCTAAACAGGACGAACTGATTTTCGTTCGCCACAGAGCTCGCGTGGATGACACGGAATGGGGCGATGTCGCTCGCCGTGCGCAAGAGTGCCTCGAATCCCACGCGGGTCCAGGCATGGAAGTGCGCGCCAAACTGCGGCCAGCGCTCCGCCGCCTCGGTCGCCTGCCGCTGGATCTCAGCCTCGGAATAATGTTGCCCAGTGAGCACCGGGTGAACGTAGCGAAGGTGCTCCTCGTAGGCGTCGCGGCAGGTGCTGATGCCGCCATCACGGAAATCCGCAAGCGCGTGCGCGACTGTAGTCTCAGGCCGATGCCGATCAAACGTTCGTCGCATGTCCGGCACGATAAGGATGTGAAGGCCACGAATTTTCAGAACGCGAACGGCATTGACAATCGCGCCAATGGGATCGCGCAGATGCTCCATGACGTGCGCGGAAATGACAAAATCCTGCGAGCGATCGGCAACGCCGGCGAGCGTTTGCGCGTCGATCTGCTGCCCGCTGCTTACGGTGCTCGATTTGAAGTAGCTCTCGAGCGATGCGCGATCTCGAATGTCGCCATAGGAAACCTCTGCGCTGGCAAACACCGGAAAGGGGCGCGTGCCCGCTCCAAGTTCCAAGCCGCGGCCACGGACAAAGCGGCGCGAGAGCTCTGCGCGCGCTGTCCCAATCGTTTCCTCGTCAGTCATCGCCGCGCAAAATAGAACACAAATGCGCCAGCCGCCGATGTGGCGATGAAGCCCGCCTTTCCAATATTTCGCCTCTGGAGTAATCTCCCGCGATGTCGTGCGCGAAGATCGATCCGGCTTTGCACCAGGCGCAGAAGCCGCCCTGGATCAAAGTGCGCCTTCCCTCCAATCCTGTTTTCTTTTCCACCAAGGCGCTCATCTCCGATCTGCGCCTCCACACTGTCTGCGAAAGCGCGCAGTGCCCCAACCGCTGGGAATGCTGGAGCCAGGGCACGGCCACGATGATGATCGCGGGTGATCGCTGCACGCGCGCGTGCGGATTTTGCGCAGTAACAACAGCGAAGCCGTTCGCGCTGGAAGAAGACGAACCGCAGCGCGTGGCCGAAGCGGTGCGGCGGATGAAACTCAAACACGTCGTCATCACCGCGGTGGCGCGCGACGATTTGAAAGACGGCGGCGCGACTCACTTTGCCCGCACCATCCAGGCGATTCGCGAGATGGACCCGAGCATTATCATCGAAGTGCTGGTGCCGGATTTTCACGCGCAGGACTGGTGCATCAGCATCGTGCTCGAGGCCGCGCCCGACATTTTTAATCACAATATGGAAACGGTGGAACGCCTGACGCCGCTGGTGCGCTCGCGCGCGAAGTACCGCACGTCATTGCGCGTGTTGCAGCGCGCGAAGAAATTGTCGCCGAAGGTGGTGACGAAAAGCGGCGTCATGCTTGGACTGGGCGAAAGGGAACCGGAGCTTTTCCAAACGATGGATGATCTCCGCGAAGCCAGCTGCGAAGTATTAACGCTCGGCCAGTACCTGAGGCCCACGCCCAACCATCTGCCAGTCGTCGAGTATGTCGATCCGACGCGCTTCACCAATTACGGTGACATTGCGCGCGCGAAAGGTTTTCTCCACGTCGCTTCCGGTCCGCTCGTACGCAGCTCCTATCACGCGGCTGATTTCACCCCCGTCCTGCGGCGATGACGCCGGACAGTCGCTCCCGCGTCGCGGCTGTCATTCCCGCCTTCAACGAAGCGCCACACGTGGCCGACGTGGCGCGACGCACCCGTCTCCAGCTCGAGCACGTCCTCGTAGTCGACGACGGCTCGCATGATGCCACCGCGGAACAGGCACACTCGGCCGGTGTCGAGGTCCTCGTGCATAAGCAGAATCGCGGCAAAGGCGAATCGATCAAAGCCGGACTGCGTCACTGGCTGGAGCGCGAGATGGATTACGTCGTGCTGCTTGACGCCGATGGGCAGCATTTGCCTGAGGAAATTTCACGTTTCCTCGCTGCAGCGGCGCAGAATCCGGAAGTGAAAATGTTTGTTGGCTCGCGCATGAATGATGTCGCCGCCATGCCGTTGCTGCGCCGGGCGGTAAATCGATACATGAGTCGCACCATCAGCCGCGTCTGCGGCCAGACGATCCCAGATACGCAATGCGGTTTTCGCATGCTGCACCGCGATGTGGTCCAGGAGATTCTCGGCGGCGCCAATCGCTTCGATTATGAAACAGAGATGCTTTTAATCGCCAGCCGCAAAGGTTATCGCGTCATCGCCGTGCCGATCACGACCGTCTATTCGGATGAAATCAGCAGCATCAATCCGGTGCGTGACACGCTGCGTTTTTTTCGACTAATGCGCCGTTATCGCAGCTGACCAGAGCAGCACGTTTCTTGCGCTTCAAATCAATCCGCGCCTTTTCAGATCGCCGAGATTATCTCCGGCGGAACGCTCGATCAGCTCGACGGTGAATTTGAGCAGGCAAACCTCCCATGCTTCGTCCACACCGTGGATCACGGCGCCACGCGGGTCGTCGGATTGCTCGACCGCGCGCCGCGTCCGCTCGATGACATCATCGAGTGAGGCGCTCACGGTTGTCTCCGACACATTCGATCTGCGAAACTGAAACCCATAACGCAGAACCGCCATCTGCGCGGCGCGCTCGCGCAATCGCTCGGCATAACGCTGCGCTTGCTCACCGAAGCCTTCCAGCAACAGGCGCGAGAAATATTCGGGGCTGAGAATCTGGGGCCGTTCGGCATCGATGCGGCCGGTGCGGACGCGCACTTTGCCTACCGTGTCCATCAGTTCGGAAATGAGGTGAAACTCGAAGCTGGTATTGCCGAAGGTGGCGATCTGCCGCTCCGGCGCCAGGATCACTTCCGTGTTCTCAAGCGCGTATTCGATGTCGTCAGGTTTCAAGGTTGCGTGCGCAGCATATAGCGCGTCCGGCGTTTGACACAAACGCCTCCACACCCCGCGCCGAGATCACACACCGGGCTGGATGATCTCATCCGCGACCATCTGTTTGTTCACACGCCAGCGCAGGAGCGCTTCAGCCGAGACCAGCGCGAGCGCGAGCCAGATGAGCGAGAAGGTAATGAGATGCGCGGCGGTGAAGAGTTCGCGATAAAGAAAAACGCCAAGGAAAAAACTCAGGGTCGGCGAGAGGTATTGCAGGAAACCGATTGTGACCAGGCGCAGATGTCGCGCAGCGTAGCCGAACCAGACCAGCGGCAGCGCCGTGACAACCCCGGTGGATAACAGGAGCATCGACAGGGTGACGTGCGATGGGCCGAACACGAGCGCGTGACGCCTGGCGAGAAACGCCAGATAAACAAGCGCGACCGGGACCAGGAACATCGTCTCCAGGAATAGGCCGGTCATCGCAGCCGTGCCGGATTGTTTTCGCAACAATCCGTAAAGGCCAAAGGTGATGCACAGGCATACCGCGATCCAAGGGAAACGACCGTAGCCGAAAGTGAGAATGAGCACGCCGGCAGATGCGATCGCGATTGAGGCGAGTTGCGTGCGGCTCAACTTCTCACGTAAAACCAGCGCGGCGAGCGCGACGTTGACGATCGGCGTCATGAAATAACCGAGACTTGTCTCCAGGACGCGACCAATGTTCACCGCCCAAATAAAGAGCCCCCAGTTCAAGCCCACCATTGTGCCGCTGCTCAGGCAGAAAATCGCGGAGCGCGCATCACTCACGTTGGCGAAGACTTCGCCCCAGCGCGCCTGCAGGGTCAGCAGTGCGCCGAGGAACAGCACCGTCCAAACGAACCGGTGGGCCAGAATCTCAGGCGCGGGAATGTCCCGGAGTAGTTTCCAGTAGACCGGCACCAGACCCCACGTGACGAACGCCGCCACGCCCGCGAGCAGTGCACCGCGCGTCTGCTCCGTTTCGTCCGCTGTCGCCATGGCCGATGGCTATTTTCATGAATCGGATTGATTCGCAACCGCGGCGAGGTTGTTTGTGAGCGATGGCAGGTTTGGCCGGAGCAATCTTGTGAAATCATTTTTTGCGGAGCTGAAAAGGCGCAAAGTCTTTCGCGTCGCCATCGCTTATGCCGTGGCGAGCTGGCTTCTCATCCAGATCGCGACGCAGGTATTCCCTTTTTTCGAGATTCCCAGCTGGGCCGTGCGGCTGGTCATTGTTGTGTTGGTCATCGGTTTTCCCATCGCCCTGGTTCTCGCCTGGATATTCGATCTGACGCCACATGGAATCAGGCGGACGGATGATGAAGGTAAAACGGCAACGCGGCTGCCGACTTCGGTTTCAGCGGCGACGGCCATTCCGGAAAAAAGCATCGCTGTTTTGCCATTCGAGAATCTCGGAGGCGACAAGGAGGACGATTATTTCGCCGCCGGGGTGCACGATGATATTCTTTCCAACCTGGCTCGGATCGCCGATCTGAAAGTGATCAGCCGCACTTCGGTGCAGCAATTCAAAGGCGAAACGCGCAACCTGCGAGAAATCGCCGGAGCTCTCGGTGTCGCCCATATCCTGGAAGGGACCGCGCGTCGTGTCGGGAATCGGGTCCGAGTGAATGCGCAGCTGATTGATGCCCGGAGCGACTCACACCTGTGGGGCGAAACCTTCGACCGGGAAATCACCGATCTGTTTGCTTTGCAAAGTGAGTTGGCGGAACGGATCACGCACGCTTTGCGCGCGAACCTTTCGCCGCGGGAAAAGACAATTCTGCATGAACATCCCACGCGTGACGTCGGCGCCTGGGAGCTTTTTTTGCGCGCGCGCACACTCTTTCACTGGGCCGGCAGCGGTGATTCGCACGAGAGCGGCCGCCAGGCGCTGCGGTTACTCGATCAGGCCATCGCGCGCGATCCGCAGTTTGCCGCCGCTCATGCTCTCGCTTCACGGCTGCATTCGGAATTATTCTGGTTCGGCTACGATAAAACCCCGGAGCGTCTGGAGAAAGCGAAGGCGGCCGCGGAGACAGCGCTGAAGATTCATCCTAATCTCGGCGACGCGCATCTTGCTTACGCGGTTTATCAGTATTTCGGTTTCCGCCGCTACGACGAAGCGCGACGCCATATTGTGGCGGCTTTGCGGGTCAGTCCCAATGATGCCGAGGTCCTTAACACCGCGGGCGCGGTCGATCGCCGGCAGGGGCGGTGGGAGGAGGGAATCGCAAACATGAAAAAGGCGCGGGAGCTTGATCCGCGGAATCTTTCTGTGATTTGGAATTTGCTCGAGACTTATCTGGCCCTGCATCGCTACGAGGAAGCCGAGCGCGTCATTGCCGATGCGCTGAAGCTTTCCCCCGGAGCGCACTTCTTTACCCTGGCTCGCAGCGCGCTGCCTCTTTTTCAACGCGGCGAGACCGCACCACTGCGCGCGGCGCTTCGTAAAAGTCCTGCTGATTTCGATCCCGGCGGTGCCGTCACAACCATCGCCGTTCGCGTGCATTTGATGGAACGCGATTACGATGCTGCTGAACGCGCGCTCGCGGCCTGTTCCCATGTGAAACTGAATGACAACGGTTTGAGCGGAACGGCAGGCGCTCTCGATGATTACAACGTTCCGCGCGCCTGGTACATCGGCCTGATTGCGCGCGGGCGGGGGGATGACGTTGTGGCGCGGAGTGCTTTTGAATCAGCCAAACGTGCAGTAGAACGCGAGCTTTCGCGGGCGCCCGAAGACGCGAAGGTCCATGCGATGCTGGCCTTGATCCAGGCGGCGCGTTGCGAAAAAGAGGACGCGCTCCAGAGCGCGCGGCGGGCGGCCGAGCTGCTACCGATCGGGCGAGATGCGTTCGATGGCCCAATAGTCGCGACGATTTTAGCCGTCGTGGCGGCGCAAACTGGCGAAGAGAAATTGGCGCTGGGACAACTGGAATCGCTCGTCGGAATTCCAAACGGTCCTACCGCTGGAACACTAAAGGTCGAGCCGCAGTGGGACAGTCTGCGCGGCGATCCTCGCTTCCAGAAGCTAACGACTGTTACTTAGCTTTTGCTCTTTTTCGAAGAGCGGCAGGAATTTTTCGTAGCCCTCTTCCTTCAACTTCTCCACGGGAATGAAGCGAAGCGACGCCGAGTTGATACAGTAGCGCAATCCATCCGGGCCCGGACCGTCGTCAAAGACATGACCAAGATGCGCATCGCTCTTCGCTCCGCGGACTTCGGTTCGCTGCACGCCGAAGGTGCTGTCAGTCTTCTCTGCCACTTTATCTTTCGCGATCGGTTTGGTGAAACTCGGCCAGCCCGTGCCGCTGTCGAATTTATCCAGCGAAGTGAAGAGTGGTTCGCCAGTGACGAGGTCGACGTAGATGCCAGGCTTGTGATTATTCCAGTAGGCGTTGTTGAAGGCGGGTTCGGTGCCGCATTTCTGCGTCACGTAATATTGCTGCGGCGTCAGCTTTTTCTTCAGCTCTTCGTTCGATGGCTTCGTTGTCGCTGGCGATGCGCTCGATTGCGTAGCTTGTGTGGTCATGGTTTTCTCCTCCTGTTTTTGTGCTCCAGCGCGACTCAGGAAAACCTCCGCGCCGGCCAGTCCCACCAGCACGATGAAGCAAAACACGAGCATCGGGCGTGACTTTGGGGCCGGCTTTTTTGGCAAAATGAGCACGGCCAAATATAACCACGCCGCACTCCGGCGCAGGTAATTTTGCGCATTACAGTATGGGTTGTTGTAGAGGCGCTTGTGCCAAGCGCCGGTGCGTGGGACGTGGCGTGTCGGGCGTTTGGCACAAACGCCTTTACACCTAGATCATGTTCGCGATGAAATCGCGGCCGTCGAATTCCGCGAAATCATCCAGCTTTTCGCCGGTGCCGACGAAGCGTGTCGGGATGCCAAGTTCATCCTGAATCGCGACCACCACGCCGCCTTTGCCGCTGCCGTCGAGTTTGGTCACGATCAGGCCGGTTAACCCGACCGCTTCCTGAAACTGGCGCGCTTGTGCGAGCGCGTTGCTGCCTGTTGTCGCATCGACCACGAGCAGCGTCTCGTGCGGAGCTTTCTCATCGTGTTTCGCCAGGCTGCGTTTCACTTTACTCAGCTCGGCCATGAGATTCGACTTCGTGTGCAGGCGCCCGGCGGTGTCGCAAAGGAGAAATTCAACGTTGCGCTTGTCCGCCGCTTGATACGCCTCGTAACAGAGCGCTGCCGGATCGGCATTGTATTCTCCGCGGATCATTTCCACGCCCACGCGCTCGGCCCAGACGCCGAGTTGCTCGATCGCGGCCGCGCGAAATGTATCCGCTGCTGCGAGCAGGACCGTGTGCCGTTTGCGTTTGAAGAAGTGCGCCAGCTTCGCCGTTGACGTTGTTTTGCCGGTGCCGTTCACGCCCACGATCAAAACTGCCTTCGGTTTCGCCGGCAGCGGCCGGATCGGTGCGGGGTTGATCGGCAAAACGCGGCCGATCTCGTCGCGCGCGACTTCAGCAATATCAGCTGAGGAAATGCGTGAGCGCGCGTCGCGTTCCTGCAGCGCTTGCACAATGCGCAGCGTCATCGGCACGCCGATGTCTGAACGAATGAGCGATTCCTCCAGCTCGTCCCAATCCACCGGCCTGCCGGCGAAACGTTCGATGATGTTTCGGAAAAATTTCATAAGCTCGTCATCCCGAGCGGAGTCGAGGAATCCCGTGGCGCAACCGGGGAAGGTAACGCTACGGGATCCCTCGACTACGCTTCGCTTCGCTCGGGATGACCGCCGGAAGAAGGCGATTCCCGCGCGTTTCCCGTTGTTTGTTTCACCGCTTCACGCAGCGGCCGTTTCAAATCATCTTTCACCCGATCGAGAATGCCGTTGACGAAGCGGCCCGATTCCGCGCCGCCAAATTTCTTCGCCAGCTCGATCGCTTCATTGATCGAGACCACCGGCGGAATGTCATCGCGAAATAGCATTTCATAAATAGCCAGACGCAGCACGTTGCGATCGACCGCGGAGATGCGGCGCACCTGGTAGTTCTGCGCGTAACGCCGAATGCGCTCATCGATTTCCGGCAGGTGCGCGTTCATGCCGTCGATGAGCGGCTGGGCGAACTCCCGCACGCGCGGCTTCGCCGGCAAAAATTCCCAAAAATCCTCCATTCGCTCCGGCCCGGCGCCACGCTGGAGATCGCGCCAGAAATGATATTGCAGCGCCGCCTGCCGCGCCTCCCGTCGCCGGCCCATCAGGGAGCGGGCAGGCGGCCGCGCAATTCCAGCATCACATTCGCGACGCTGATCGCCGCGCGCGCTGCTTCGGTGCCGCGATTGATCTTGTCTCCGAGACAACGCTCGCGCGCGTGGGCTTCGCTCTCCAGGCTGAGCACGCAATGAATCACCGGCACGCCGTGATCGAGCATGATGCGCTGGAGCGAGTCCGTTACCGAGCGGGCCAGATGCTCGGCATGATCGGTCTGCCCTTTGAGAATCACACCGATGGCGAGAATGGCGTCAGCACGTTTCTGCATGGCCAGCTCGCGCACCACCACTGGAATCTCGAACGCGCCCGGCACCTGATACAGCGCGAGGTTTGCGCCGATGGCCTGAGCGCGCAATTCAGTCGAGGCGTGATTGACCAGCCCCTGCACGTACTCAGGGTTAAACTTGCTCGCGACGATGGCGAAGTTGCGCTTGGCCGTAAGCGCGCGCGGCTTTGGAGGAACGAGCGTGGACATTGGTTAGCGAGGCAAGAAAGAGTTCAAAGAGGAATGTCGCAGATCAAACCGCTCCCTCATCCTAACCTTCTCCCCAGAGGAGAAGAACTTCCTCTCCCTTTGGAAGAGGGTTGAGGTGAGGGTAATCGGATCCAAAGCACCTTAAAGCAAATGCCCCATCTTCACCTTTTTCGTAGCGAGATATTTTTCGTTGTGCGGATTGGTCGCGCCGCGGATCGGCACCTGTTCCACCATCTGAATGCCATAGCCTTCCAGCCCGATCACCTTCTTCGGATTATTTGTCAGGAAACGGAATTGGCGCACGCCGAGGTCGAATAAAATTTGTGCGCCCAGTCCGTAATCGCGCAGGTCGGTAGGGAAACCGAGCTTCGCGTTTGCCTCCACCGTATCGAGACCTTCCTCCTGCAACTTGTAGGCGTGAATCTTGGCCGCGAGCCCGATGCCGCGACCTTCCTGTCGCATGTAAACGAGCACGCCATCGCCCTCCTGCGAAATCTGCCGCAGCGCGGCGTGCAGTTGGTTGCCACAATCGCAGCGGCGTGATCCGAAGACGTCGCCGGTGAGACATTCACTGTGCACCCGCACGAGCGTCGGTTTGTTTGGCGAAATCGTTCCTTTCACCAGAGCGAGATGATGTGAGCCGTCGAGTTTCGAACGGTAAAGGTGCAGCTCGAAATCGCCGTAATCAGTCGGCATCGCCACGACCTGCTCGCGCTCGATCAGCTTTTCCCGCACCCGGCGATGCGCGATCAGGCTCTGGATTGTACAAATGCGCAGGCCGTGTTTTTCGCGGAATTCCATCAGCTCCGGCAGCCGCGCCATCGTTCCATCGTGATGCAGAATCTCGCACAGCACGCCCGCCGGTTGGAGCCCTGCCATGGTGGCGAGATCGACCGCCGCTTCTGTGTGCCCGGCGCGACGCAACACACCGCCATCTTTCGCCCGCAATGGAAACACGTGTCCCGGTTGCACGAGATCGTTCGGCTCGGTGTTCGGATTCGCGATCGTCTGGATCGTCTTCGCCCGGTCGTGCGCGCTGATGCCTGTTGTCACACCCGCGGCCGCATCAACCGAAACGGTGAAATCAGTGCGATACATCTCGCGGTTCTCCACCACCATGCGTTTGAGCCCGAGTTGTTCCGCGCGGTCGTTCGAAATGGGCACGCAAATCAATCCGCGCCCATGTGTCGCCATGAAATTGATCGCCGCCGGCGTCGCCTTCTCCGCCGCCATCACCAGGTCGCCTTCGTTCTCGCGATCAGCGTCATCGGTCACAATCACGATTTTGCCCGCGGCAATATCGGCCACGACGTCATCGATCGTGTCGAATGCAAAAGCTTCGGCTGCCGGCGGGGCGCTAACCATGGAACAATAACAATGCCGTCAGGCGCTCGCTCCGGCAACTACTTCGCGCTCGTCGCCACGATCGCCTCGGCCCGATACAGGTCGCGATTACTTCCTTGAAACTCCGCCTTTAGCTTCACCCGAAACTTCGACAGATCGACGAGATCCCAGCGGGTGAATTTCCAGCCGCCATTCACCGCCCGTTTCGCGTGCTCGAATCCAACAATGAAATGCACCGCGTCATCGCGCACTTTGTTGGTCGCGATTTTCGGCTCGAAATAAAACGTGCGAAACGAACTGTCGCGGCTGCCCTCGGCGTAAAGTTTCGGGTCCAGATAATAGACGCGGCGCGATTGTTGATCGACCAGCCGCAGATCGGGATAACCGGAGCGTTGCGTGTGCTCATCGGCTGTTTTCGGCAAATCGCACTCCAGCCCCGGCGCTGCATTCAGCAGCTCGCGCATCAGGTCTTCGAAGTGACTGCTCACTTCATTGATGCGCGGAATTGCCTGGATCGGGCTCTCCGGTGCGTTCAGTCGCGTCATCACCTCGCCCAGCACGGCGCTGATTTCTTTCACCACGCGCGCATCCGTTTCATCCGCAGGATTAAAGGCAAGCACGCGCTTCCCCGTCGTGTCGCGGATCACTTCGCTGAACGGAATGTCGCGCAATTCACCATCCTCGTGCAGCAGCCACGGGATTAGTTGATCGACGGCCTGGAGCGCGGGCGTCTCGGCAGCGCGAATGACTGCCACGCTCGCGAATGAACAAATGAGCAATAACGCCTTCATCCTATCACCGCCGCGCCCCGCAAAATCGGCAAGACCAACTCCAGCATCTCTTCACTGCGCGCGTGCACGCGCATCAGTGGCTCACCACGTTCCACGGTTTCTCCATTTTTTTTCAAATCAGAAATGCCGACTGCGAAATCAATCCCATCATCGGACTTGCTTCGTCCGCCGCCCAGCAGCAGCGAACCACGCCCGATTTTTTCCGCATTCATCTGCACGACTTTGCCGGCACGCTCAGCGGTGATCTCGCACACAATCGGCGCTCGATGTATTTGCGAGATGTTCTCTAGCGCTCGCGCCTCGCCGTCCTGCGCCTCGACCAGTGCCACAAATTTCTCCCACGCCCTTCCATCCTTCAGCGGCCGGCCCAGCTCTTCCCCCGAAGAGTTCGCCACTTTGCTCCCGAGATCGAGCACCAGAGCGACGACATCTTCTGGTCCGCCGCCTTGCAAAATCTCGACGCATTCCGCCACCTCCAGCGCATTGCCGACACA
Source organism: Chthoniobacterales bacterium (assembly GCA_038200165.1). Taxonomy (GTDB): domain Bacteria; phylum Verrucomicrobiota; class Verrucomicrobiia; order Chthoniobacterales; family UBA10450; genus AV69. Next base: position 23,565 of record JBBPYF010000050.1, read on the forward strand.
GCGCCCAAGCGGCTCATCCATTGGCGAAAGCAGATGCGCCATTTGCACTCCCATCGCCGCTCCCACTTTCAACATCGCTTCCGCCAGCGCCTCTGCCTCCGCCCGCGTCTTCATGAACGCCCCGCTGCCGAATTTCACGTCGAGCACGAGCCGATCGAGATTCTCCGCCAGCTTTTTGCTCATGATGCTGGCGACAATGAGTGGACGCGACGGCACCGTTCCCGTGACATCGCGCAGCGCGTAAAGCTTCTTGTCCGCCGGACAAATGTCGGCCGTCTGCCCGATCATGAAAACGCCGATTCGCTCAAGCTGTTTCAACGCACGCGCTTCGTCGAGATTCACCGGTAATTCCGAGACCGCGTCCGGAAATCATCGGCACCCACACCTCATCGCACGCCAGCAGTGGCGCGAGCACGAGCGAAGCTTTATCGCCGATTCCGCCAGTGGAATGCTTGTCTACCTTCGGCGGCGAACCCACGGGATAACTCAACACGCGCCCGCTGCGCATCATCGCCTCGGTCAAGTGCCACGTCTCGGCTTCCGTCATTTCCCGGAAAAAGATCGCCATGGCCAGCGCGGTTATCTGGTAATCGGCGACCTCGCCCCGCGTAAATCCGCCGATCAACTCCTGTATCTCGTTAGCCGCAAGCTCGCCGCCGTCGCGCTTTTTCTCGATCAGCGAAGGAACGTGCATCACACCTTCCAGGGCCGAACCGCGCCGGAGGCGAGAAGCTGCCGATCCAGCGTGAGAACAGGCACCTGCAGAGTCCGGGCGGTCGCGACAATAATGCGATCAGCAGGATCACGCGGCAAAGTTCGGGGTAGCTCGAGCAATCGCACTGCGATTGCGCTATCGATCTGCACCAACCGAACAAGCTCCGCTCGTGTCGCGCGCGCGAGCCACTCGCGAGGAGTTGGCAGTGGATCGATCCTCGCAGCTTCTATTAGAAGCGAGACTTCCCACAAACTGATGACACTGAGGAGGGGCGGTTGCTGTAAACCTGTCAACGCGCGCCGGTATTTGTCGCTTAATCGGGGCGAGCCTGCGATCCACCAAATCCAAACGTGAGTATCAATGAGAACCACGTTGTGGGGTTGGGCGAAGCCGACGTCGCCCTTTGCGCTTCCGCGGTTGGCCGTGTTCTAATTCTTGCCCAGTGAATGCGTCGAAATCCTCATCGCGGACTGATGAGGAGACGATGTCGCCATGGATTCGGACGGAACCTCGCAGAGAGCGCAAAAGGTCTTCGCGGGATTCGGGTGGAGTCAGTCGCGCCACTTCCACTCCGCGCTTCGTGATGGAAATGGATTCGCCGGTTTTACTCACCTGATCCATGAGGCGGAGGCATTTTGCTTTGAACTCAGATGCCGTAATGGTCATCTCGAATGGTCACATGGTCACTTCTAGGGGTCAAGAAGCTGACGCCACTCGGCCAATCGATCGTAAAGAACTCCGCAATCGTCGCGGCCACATCGGCGTAGGTTGCACGCGTGCCCAGATCGCGTGACTCGCTCCGATGCAGCGCAAAAAGCGGCACTTCTTCGCGAGTGTGATCGGTACCGCGGAAGGCAGGATCGTTGCCGTGGTCGGCCGTGATGATGACGAGGTCGTCTGGTTGGACGCGCGGCAGAAAAGTCCCGAGCCAGTGATCGAACTCTTCCAAAGCGACGGCGTATCCAGCCACATCGCGCCGGTGGCCGAAGAGCATGTCGAAGTCGACCAGGTTGGCGAAGATGAGGCCATCGTGATCTTGATTCCAAAGTTCATCGATCACGCGCATGCCTTCGGCGTTTGACACGGTGGGGCGACTCTCGCTGATTCCGCTCCCGGCAAAGATGTCGCTGATTTTGCCCACGCCGGTCACGCTCGTGCCGGAATCGAGCAAGGCATTGAGGACGGTGCGCCGCGGTGTCATGGAGAAGTCGTGCCGGCGCGCGGTGCGGCGGAATGCTCCCGGCTGCCCCTCGAATGGCCGCGCGATGACGCGCCCGATGCGCCATCGATCGCAATGTCTCCGCGCAATTTTACAGATCTCATACAGTCGCTCGATCCGCACGACATCTTCGTGCGCGGCGATCTGCATCACGGAATCGGCCGAGGTGTAAAGAATCGGGTTTCCCGTGCGCAGATGTTCCGCGCCGAGTTCTTCGAGAATGGTGGTGCCGCTGCGCGCGTAATTTCCGAGGAACGTCACGCCGGCTTCTGCCTCGATCGCGCCGACAACTTCCTGCGGAAAGCTTTCAAACGTGGAGAACGATTGCTCCAGAATCACGCCCGCGATTTCCCAATGGCCGGTCGTGGTGTCTTTGCCGGCAGATCGTTCGCGCATACGGCCGAAGCTCGCGCCGAAAACCCCACCGCTTTGCCGATGAAGAATCGCGGCCAGACCCAATCCTTCCAGATTCGGCAGACGAAGATCAGGCCGACGTTCGAGAATGTGGCCGAGCGTGTTGGCGCCTTCGTCCCCGTATTTCGCCGCGTCGGGCGCGCCGCCCACGCCAACACTGTCGAGGACCAGCAGGAGCGCGCGCACTACACGCCGATGGGATGCCACGCTGTCTTCATCTCGGTCGTGTCCATGATCCAGTAGGGATTCTCCGCCTCGGCTCCAAAGTAATCGCGCACGTTGCGACGGTAGTAACGCTTCAAATTGATCGCGCTGCCTGATTGCAACTGCGCGCCGATGGCCTCATCGCCGCTCCCGTCCACGATCGCGTTTACATCCATGTGGCTGGCGAAATGCGGCGCGAGCTCCGCACGATCGCCCGCAAGAATGTTCACCACGCCGCCGGGCATATCGCTTGTCGCGATGATTTCGGAAAACGTCAGCGCCGGCAGCGCGTTCGCGGTGGAGGCGAGAGCAATGGCGGAGTTGCCGCTGGCGATAACAGGCGCAACGATCGAAACTAGGCCGAGCAAAGCAGGCTGATCGGGGCAAACCGCCACCACAACTCCGGTCGGTTCCGGAATGGTGAAATTGAAATGCGAAGAGGCGACCGGATTCACTGAGCCGAAAATTTGAGCAAACTTATCCGTCCAACCCGCGTAATAAACCAGCCGATCGATAGCAGCCGTGACTTCGCGCCGCCCCGCCGCCGCTGACGGACTGGATCGCGCGAGTTCCTGTTCGAGATCGCCCCGCCGCTGCTCCAGCATTTCCGCGGCGCGATACAAAATCTGCCCGCGCAGATAGGCGCTGTTCTTCGACCATGCTCCGAGCGCGGCGCGCGCCGCCGTCACTGCGTCGCGCAAGTCCTTGCGCGAAGCACGGCAATAATTCGCCCGCGGTTGACCAGGCGCATCCCGCGCCAGAATCACCCGTCCACTTTCGCCGCGCACAAATTTGCCGCCGATGAACAGCTTGTAAGTCTTTTGCACGGCGAGCCGCGGCGGTCGTTTGCGCATGAAGTCATCATTGCGTGCGGGCGCGAAAAAGAAAATGCTAAACAACGCCGTGCATCATTCCGAAAAAATCTACGTGGCGGGTCATGGCGGACTCGTCGGCAGCGCGCTCGTGCGGCTTCTGCGCGGGCGCGGATTCCATCATGTGATCGGCCGTTCCCGGGCCGAGCTCGACTTGCGCAACGAAGAGGCGGTCTCCGATTTCTTCGCGAAGGAACGACCGCAAATTGTGATTCTCGCCGCGGCCAGAGTCGGCGGCATTAAAGCCAACGCGGAAGCGCCGGTGGAGTTTCTCATCGAGAACGTGCAGATCCAGAACAACGTCATCCGCGCCGCCCACGAGTCCGGCGTGCGCAAGCTGGTTTTTCTCGGCAGCTCCTGCATTTACCCGAAATTCGCGCCGCAGCCGATCCCGGAAAGCGCATTGCTGACCGGTCCACTTGAGCCGACGAATGAGGCCTACGCCATTGCGAAGATCGCCGGAATCAAACTCTGCCAGGCATTCGCGCGCGAGTACGGCGATAACTTCATCAGCCTCATGCCAACGAATCTTTACGGGCCCGGTGATGATTTCGATCTTGAAACGTCGCATGTTCTGGCTGCCCTTTTGCGCAAAGCGCATGAGGCGAAAACGAGCGGCGCGCGCGCGATGACGGTGTGGGGAACGGGCGAGCCGCGGCGCGAATTTCTGCACGTCGACGATGTCGCGGACGCAATCCTATTTTTGCTCGAACACTACGACTCACCTGCAATCATGAACGTCGGCTGCGGCGAAGACATCACCGTGCGTGCGCTGGCGCAGCTCGTTTGCGAAGTGGTTGAGTTCAATGGCGAACTGGTGTGGGATCGCACTAAACCGGACGGCACGCCGCGCAAACTGCTCGACGTTTCGAAGCTCTCTGCGCTTGGATGGAAACCGCGCATCCCGCTGCGCGACGGCATCACGCGCACCTATGAGTGGTTCCTGGAGAATTAGAGGCCGCAGATGATGCTATGAAATCTTTACGCGTTGGCGTCGTCGGAGTGGGGCACATCGGGGGAAATCACGCGCGTATTTACGCGGAGACGCCGCAGGCCGATTTCACCGCGATCTACGACATCGACACGGCGCGGGCGCAGGAGATCGCGACCAAGTTCAAGGTGCAGGCGGCGCCGTCGCTCGATGCATTCGCCGCGCACGCCGATGCCGCTTCCGTGGCGACGCCGACGCATTCCCATTTTGCCGTCGCGCGCGAGCTGCTCAGCCGCGGCAAACACTTGCTTATTGAGAAGCCGATCACAGAAAAGACCGGTGACGCCCACGAGCTGGCGCGGCTGGCGGCGGAGAAGCGGCTCGTTCTACAGGTCGGTCATGTCGAGCGTTTCAATCCGGTTTTGAGCGCGCTCGAAGAACACCTGACGCATCCGCGTTTTATCGAAGCGCATCGCCTCTCGCCTTATCCGAATCGCAGCACCGACATTGGCGTGGTGCTCGATCTCATGATTCACGATCTCGAAATCATTTTGCACCTCGTGCGCGCGCCGGTGGAGAGCATCGATGCGGTCGGCGTGCCGGTGTTGAGCCGCGGTGAAGATATTGCCAATGCGCGGCTGCGTTTCGCCGGCGGCTGTATCGCCAATATCACCTCCAGCCGCATCAGTCCCGAGCGCATGCGCAAGATTCGCGTCTTTCAGGAGGACGCCTATCTCTCGCTCGATTACCAGGCGCAGAGCGGCGAAATCTACCGGCGGGTGGATGGACAAATCGCGCGTGAGGCGGTCGCCATCGAAAAGGAAGAGCCGTTGCGGCAACAGCTCGCGGCCTTTGTCGAATGTGCGATCACCGGCGGCGAGCCGAGAGTGTCGGGTTCGCATGCCGCTGCTGCGCTCGAGCTGGCGGTGGAAATCACCAAGCGGATCGGCGCACAGTGAGTCGCATCTATTTCGTCGCCGGCGAAACCAGCGGTGACAATCACGGCGCCGAGTTTTTGCGCGCCTTGCGCGAACGCGATCCCGACTTGCAATTCTTCGGACGCGGTGGGCCGAAGATGCGGGCGCTGGCCGGGGCAAACTTTCGCGACTGGGTGAATGAAGCGGCGGTTGTCGGGCTGTGGGAAGTTTTGAAGCATTACCGTTTTTTTCGGCGGGAATTTCGCAACACCATTCGCGAGATCGCTGCCGTGCAACCGGACGCAGTGGTCCTGGTCGATTATCCTGGGTTCAATCTGCGCCTGGCGCGCGCCCTTCGAAAACGACACGCGCCGCTGAAAATCATTTACTACATCAGCCCGCAGGTCTGGGCCTGGAATCAGCGGCGCGTCAATTCCATGGCGCGATCGATTGATTTGATGCTCTGCATTTTTCCATTCGAGCCGCGGTTTTACGAGAGCGCAGGATTGCGCGCTCTGTTTGTCGGGCATCCCATGGCGCTTGTCCCGAGCGACCCATCACGCTTAGCTGAGGATGACAATGATCGTGATCCGCGGCTCGTCGCGCTTTTTCCCGGCAGCCGCGAACGCGAGGTGAAGAAGATTCTGCCGGTGATGCTCGATGCTGCGCGCGAGCTTTTGCGCATCCTTCCTGAGTTGCGTTTTGAGATTGCGGCCGCTTCCGACTCCCTCCGGCGAGACATTGAATCAAAGCTGCCGGGCAACGGCAAATTCGCGGTGAACGTAGGAGGCGGACGCGAACTGATGGCGCGGGCGAATGCGGCGATGATCGCGTCGGGCACGGCAACTTTGGAAGCCGCGCTCGCGCGTTTGCCATTTGTGCTGGTGTATCGCGTGGCGTGGCTGACGTATTTTGCGGCGCGGCTGGTGGTGAAGGTTCGCTGGCTCGGTATGCCCAACGTGCTGGCGAATCGCGAAATCGTGCCGGAGTTCATTCAGCACAAGGCGCGGCCGAGTGCGATTGCGCGAGCAGTCGCTCGCCTGTTTGATGACGCGAGCGCGCGCGCCGCGATGCTGGCGGCGTTCGCTTCAGTAAGCCAGGAGCTGAGCGCCGGTGAGGCCGGAGCGAATGCAGCGGAGGCGATTATCGGCGAGTTGCGCGCTCGTCCCCGCGCTTCGCGCAGCGAAACGGCAACAGCGGATGAGCGCGTGAAATGAAGGACTCGGCAGCGGCCCGGCTGTTGGAGAATCGCGCCGCGGTTTTGTTCGTTAGCTTGCTAACTATTCTGCTGTTCGTGTTGGGCAACCTGCCGTGGCAGCTGGAGGATTATGACCAGGCCAAGCAGGCCTTCACCTCCTGGCAGATTGTCACTTCGGCGCATTTTCTTTACCAGCAGACGCCGAGCGGAAAGATTGCGACAAAGCCGCCGCTGGTGGCGGGGATCTCCGCGCTGCTATACGGGGTCACGCGTTCGTGGGAGCTGGCCTGGCGGTTGCCGTCTTTCGCCGCCGGCCTGACCGTCGCGGTGCTTTTGTGGCGACGTGCGGCGGCGATTTTCGGCGGCTTCTCCGGAGTCATCGCGCTTGCTGCGTTCTCGCTCAACCTGCTCGCCCCGCGTCTGGCTACGCTGGTACGCACCGACATGCCGCTCGCGCTCGTCACCTTCCTCATCGCGCTGCTTTTCTTCGAAAAAATCCGGGCGCCCGTGGCGTGGCAGGGTCGCGATCGGGTGTTGCTCTTTTTATTGCTGAGCGCGGGAATGCTCATCAAGGGGCCGATCGTTTACGCATTCGTCCTGCCGGCCATGGTTCTGTTTCTTTTGCGCTATCGCGGTGGAGTCGAAGTGCGGAGCGTAGCGACTGGCTGGTGGCCATGGCTGGTATCGCTTGCCCTCTTCCTCGCGTGGGTCGCCGGAGGAATCGAGACCGTCCCTGGTTTTTATGATGAAGTCGTCTTACGAGAGTTTGCCGGCCGCTTCGGCGAAACGTTTCATCGCCCGCAGCCGTTTTACTTTTATCTTCCACATCTGCTCCACAAATGGGCGCCGTGGAGCTTGCTTTTGGTCGGAATCGTAGTGGCGGATCTTTTGGCAGCTACAACCCCGAAAGCATTCGGAGCTGAAACGTCAGCCGGAGCGAGGACGTCCGTGTTGCGACATTGGTTCGGCCAGTTGTCACCGGAATTATTCTGGCTGCTGGCGTGGAGTGTCGGTGGGTTGCTGGTCATGTCCTGCATTCCGTCGAAGCGAGTCGATCGAATTTTCCCGGTGGTGCCGCCACTTTGCCTCCTGCTCGCCGCCATGACGGCTTCCATTCGAACAAACCGCATGGCGCGCTGGTGCGCGGCGACTCTGTTCTGCGGGATGATTTTTGCCTCCAGCTACACCGTTCTTAAAATGGTCAACGGCTTTCGTCATCATCGAGGTGCGGTGGCAAAATGCGCACGCGAGCTGCAATCACGTGCGCACCTAAACGGCTGGCGTGTCGCTCTTCTCAAGGAGGACAACGAGGCGCTGGTTGTATATCTCGGTTTGCCTGGTTTCGTTCGTGAAAACGACGCGCTCGAGCGCTGGAAGGCAGGGAAGCTCGATGCGCTGATCGGGTCGGAACGACGAATGCGGCTGCTTCTTCCTGAGCTTGAGCGAAGCGGCGCGCTCGTGCAAAACGAGCTGTGTCCGGAGGCGCCGCGCGAGGAGCGCTACACCATCGTAAGCCGGCCACGCGACCCTAAGGGAACCGCGCGCGAGGCACGTCCCGATTTTCATTAGGATGAAACGGAGCTTGTTTGCGGCAGCGATCGTGATCGCATTTGCCGTCACCGCGAACGCCGCGGGCATGGCTGACGTCGACATCCAAGTCACGCCGAAAATGGTGGACGCGGGTCAGCCGCAGAATGCCGGTCACCGCGCCGCCTCGGAAGAACATTGGCAATATATCGTCTCCATCGAGAACAAGAGGTTCCAGCCGTTGCTTGGGCTGGAAGTGCGATACATGACTTTCTACACCGAGGCGGAGCTCGGCTCGAAAGATGCGCCGCAACTCCAGCATGAGAATGGCAATCTCATCATCGAGGCGCTCCAGCCGCACGAGAGAAAGGTGTTTACGACGAGCCCGGTGGAACTGAAAAAAAAGCATCTGATTGGCCGGCGTCACTACGTCAACGGCGGACGGATCAAAGCTGAAGACGCGCTGGTCGGACTTTGGCTCCGCGTTTACCAGGGCGGACAACTCATTGGCGAATACGCGAACCCATCAACTTTGACGAAAGAGCAGTGGCAGTAGCTGGCTCGGTCTAAAGGATCATAGCGTTTTCGGCGCATCGGTTTTAATCTGCGCGCGTGAGTTTCCCAAATCGTGAAATGGAAACGCTCTGGGCGCCCTGGCGTTTCGAGTACTTCGAGCAGCCGAAATCGCGCGATTTTTTGAGCGAAGCCGCGCGCGCAAGTGACGATACCGCGCATCTCATCCTGGCCCGGCGGAAGAATTCCTTCCTGATTATGAACCGCTATCCGTACTCGGTGGGACACCTCATGTCCGTGCCGTATCGCAAGGTCGGTGAGCTCGGCGATTTGGGCGAAAACGAAATCGCCGAGCTTTTTGGTTTGGTCGTGCTGGGGCAGAGTTTGTTGCGCAAAGTGATGAAACCGGAAGGTTTCAATATCGGCATCAACGTTGGCCAATGCGCCGGCGCGGGTGTGCCCGACCACCTGCACATTCACATCGTGCCGCGCTGGAGCGGAGACACCAATTTCATGCCCATGCTTTCCGGCACGCGCGTTTTGTCGCAGGGGCTGGCCGACCTTTACGGAAAGCTGCGCTCAGTCCAGAGTCAGAGTGCTAACGAGCCGTGACCACCTATATCGAGCCGCCGCCGCCGCAGCCGCGCCGCATGGGATGCCTCGGCAAAGGCTGTCTCATCCTCTCGCTTTTCATTCTCTTCCTCCTCATCATGGGCGGCGTTGGCATTTATTACGCCCTCAAAACCCATTCCGCCGTCGCCCGCGGGCTGGTCTGGGCGCAACAAAATCATCTTCTCGCGACCGAGCCCTCACCCGTGCCGCAGTTCGAGACAACGGAAGAACACATCGAAGTCTCATCGCGCAAATGGGGGGATTTCGAACGCGCTTCGAGTAATGAGGAACCGGCGCACGTCGAGCTTACCGCCGATGATCTGAACAATCTCATTGCGAAAAACCGGCACGCGCGCGGCAAAGCGTTCGTCTCCATCGAAAACAACCGTCTGCACGTGCAAACGAGCGTGCCGGTGGGCGAGCTGATTGGCCGCAACGGCTACTACCTGAATGGCGACATCGCTGTTCAGACAAACGGGCCGCGCTCACTCAACTATCCGCCATTGGACAGCATCACGATCAATGGTCAGCCCCTGCCGCACGATCTGCCCGGCTGGAAATTTCGCTCGCGTCCGCTGAGCGATTACCTGGCCGAGTTTCGCGGGAACGTGAACGCCAACACCTTCGAAATCCGCGACGGCAAAGTCATTTTGGATAAAAACAAGCAGTAAGTTGCGGAGCGGGTTTGCACGGGGTCACCGACCGCCGCTACAGGCAATCACGGCTGCATGATTTCACGAGCGAAGACGTTAAGCTGACCATCCTCCTGTTTGCGCACGTCGGTGATCTCCAGCGGGCGAGTCTCGTCGCGCGTGACGGTGGACCCCGGTGCCGGCGGAACGTATCCCGCAGGATATTCAACGATGATGCGGGTCGAGTTCCCTCCAGCCAGGCGCACGACCGAGTCCGGCATACGCGAGCGCGGGCGCAACACTGCTTTGTTGGCGTCAGCGAAGTTCACCACGAATTGCCCTTTCAGATAAATGCGTTCACCGGCAAGACCGCGATCGGCGATGTCGGGAAGATCGGTCGGTGCAATGAGGCGGCCCAGTGGCATGCGACCGGGGGGATAGGTGTTCCAGGTTCCGCCGCCAGCGGTGGAAGCAAGTGTGCCATCGGCGGCCGACGGCTGGGCGGCGGGAGTTGGAGCCGGCGGAGAGAAAACGGGCAATGCTTTCGCGATCTGAACCGGCGTGGCGCTGGCCGCGGGAGAAGAGCCTTTCCTGCCCTTCTTGCTACTCGCCACCGTTTTGCCTTTCTCCACCTTTGGCGGTGACGGTGGAGGAGGTGTCACTTTCGGCAGCGGCACGAGAGGAATCGCTTGCTCCACCCGCACCAGTTGATTTTCCGCCGGCGCTGGCGTGCCGCCTGACGTCACTCCCGGCAGAGCGACGGACGCGCCAGGCGGTCCTTCGCGCAGGCGCAGATCAGCAAACCGCTTTTCCGCTGCGCGCAACTGTTCCGGTTTAAAAAGCGGCCAGCCCGCAGCCAGATTCAAATCCAGCGGCGGCTCGAGCGAGAACGTGCCGTTCCCGCGCGTTACCGTGTAGGTGCCGTAAAGTAACGGCATGGCTGTGATCAACACGCGCCCATCGGCGGCGCGATTAGCGTGGATCACGGCCGAAATGTCGTGTGTGCGCTCGAGCTTGATCTCGAGCCCGGGCATCAGCGTTTGCCGCATCAACGGCAGATCGCGCGCATCCGCCGGATAGACATGTTCCATCAGCAGCTCGCCTTCATCGAGCGCGGCTGCGAGCACGACCATGCCGGAAGTGAAAATGTCGGCCCCGCCGAGCTCATGCACGTCGATGATGCGGAAACGTCCGACCACATATGGGACGAGGCCGTGCACCTGCTGGAAATTGCGAATGTAATTGCGCACCAGATCAGTGTTGATCTTGGCCAGCTCCGCCGCGCCCACTGTGGCGTAGCGATCGTGAAGTTGGTGCGGCGTGAGGAACTCGCCCGGAGGCGCGGACGTTAGCTCAAATCGCCGCGACGGATCGATGCGATGCATTTTTTTCAGCAGCCGATAACTGTCCGGGCGCTCCGGTTGCCAGAAAATGTAGAAGCTGCCGAGCCATGCGCCGAGAGCGAAGGCCGCCAGCAAAAGCATAGCCACCGTCCAGGCAAACCAGTTGGTGCGGTTTGGCGGCCCGTAGCGCGAATCGTAGCGGTAAGGCTCGGCCGGCATCAGCTGCGGAAGCCGCGCACGTCAGGCCGGACGCGCCGGTTCGAAAGAGGAACCACAGCCGCAGGTGCGCGCGGCGTTCGGGTTGAGAATCTGGAAACCCGAGCCGGTGAGCGCGTCATGGTAATCGAGGGTCGAGCCGCGCAGGAGGGACGCGCTCTCGCTATCGACGAAAAAGCGCGCGCCGTCGCGTTGCACGATGGTGTCGCCGGGTTGCGGCTCGCCCAGTGTCATTTCGTATTGCAGGCCGGAACAACCGCCCTTGGCGATGCCGATCCGCAAGCCTTTCTCCGCCGCCGCGCCGACAAGAGCGCGCAGCTGCCGCACCGCGTTATCGGTCACATCGATCATGCCTGTGCAAACGTACGGTACACGTAAGTGGAAGCAAGCGCCCGCCGCGTCCTCGCAACGAACGCAGGCCATGTGCGTTGTAGCTGCCGTCCGTCCCCGGCGGCAGAACATGTGCGAGAAACCGGGGAAACTGCCGCCGAGACGGACGGCAGCTACAACAACGCGCGGCATCAGAACCTCCGAATTCATCTTTCATCTAAATTCACGGCCAAAGAATTGGCAGGCGAAGCGCGCGCCTTACAATAGCGTTGATGAGCCGGATCAAACTTCTGCCGGAGACGCTCGCCAGCCAGGTCGCGGCCGGCGAAGTCGTTGAGCGACCCGCGTCGGTAGTCAAAGAGCTGGTCGAAAACAGCATCGATGCGGGCGCGCGCCGCATCGAGGTGCGGATCCAGCGCGGTGGCATCTCGCTCATTCGCGTGATCGATGACGGATGCGGCATGGATCGCGACGACGCCCTTCTCTCGCTCGAGCGGCACGCCACCAGCAAAATTGCCTCGCTCGATGATCTCGCCGCGATCAACACACTCGGCTTCCGTGGCGAAGCGCTGCCCAGCATCGCCAGCGTCTCCCGTTTCCGGCTAACGACTCGTCAACACGACGCCATTGCCGGCAGTGAGATCATCGTCAGCGGCGGGCGCATCGATACCGTGCGCGACGGCGGCGAAGCGCCCGGGACACAGATTGAAGTGCGTTCGCTCTTTTTCAACATGCCGGCCCGCCGGAAATTTCTCCGTTCAGAAACAACGGAAGCGCGCAATATCGAGCACCAGTTTTTTCTCCAGGCGCTGGCGCATCCGCGCATCGCGTTCACGCTCGCGCGCGATGAAAAACCGGCTCTGCAATTATCGGGCATGACCTCGCTGCCTGACCGCATCCGCGATCTCTACGGAGCGCAGCTATTGGCCGATTTGATTGAGCTCAGGCCAACCGAGCGTGCCGGTGTCCACACCAGCGGTCACATTGGTCGCGCCGGAGTCAGCCGGCAGACGCGCACGCAGCAATTCATTTTCGTCAATGGCCGCGCCATCGACAGCGGCATCGTCACCAGCGCGCTGCGCGAAGGTTATCACACCGCGCTCATGCGGGGGCAATATCCGGTCACGTTTCTCTTCCTCGAACTCGACCCGCGCGACGTCGACGTCAACGTTCATCCGGCCAAGCGCGAAGTGCGTTTCCGCGATGCGATCCGAGTGCGCGAAGCTGTCGTCGCCGCCATCCAGCAAACCCTCAGCGGCGCGCGCGAAGATTGGCAGCAGAAATTCCAGCCGGCCAACGCGCCGACAACTCCGCCATCACCCGCGCCCCCCTTCACGCAACCGCAATCTTTTCCTGACGCGCCCGTCATCCCGAGCGACTTGTCTGCCGCAGGCTTGGCGAAGGCGGAAATCGAGGGATCCCGTGGAAGTCACCTGGCCGCTCCGCAGCAGCTTCTCTCGGCTGCGCCTGGGATAGAAGCACCGGACTATTCGAAGCGCGCAACAAACAAATCCGATCAGCATTTCCAAATCATCGGCGTTCTTAATCGCCTCTATGTTTTGATGGAAAACTCCGACGGCCTCGTCCTTGTCGATCAACACGCCGCGCACGAGCGCGTTCTTTTCGAGGAAATGCGCCGGCGCATGGAGGAGCAGGGCGTCCCTGCGCAGCGCATGCTTTTGCCGCAGATTTTCTCGTTGCCGCCGCGTGACGCCGAGTGGGTCGAGCGCAATGTCGCGACCTTGCAGAAGATGGGCATCGGGGTGGAAAGCTTCGGCACGAACAGCTTTCGGATCGACAGCCTGCCCGCATTTTTGCAAGTCTCCGATGCCGGCGCCTTTTTGCGCGAAGTGATCGACGAATTGAAAGCCACCGCGCGCAGCAGTTCACCCCTGCGTCTCGGCGAAGACATGATCGCCAAAACCGTCTGCCGCCATGCCGTCAAAGCCAACGATTACCTGGATTATCCCGAAATTGAGAAACTGATCAACGACCTGCTCGCCTGCGAACTGCCCTACTGCTGCCCGCACGGCCGGCCCACCATGATCCAAATCTCGTTAGCTGAATTGGAAAAGAAATTTGGCCGCAAAGTCTGAATGGAATCGGTGCGGACAGTCGACGTGCTCGGCGTGCGCATCAGCGTCATCGACCAGCAACGCGCGCGAGAAATTCTCTTCGATGCTGTGCGCGGGGGCCGCCGCGGCTACGTCGCCGTCACCGGCGTGCACGGCGTCATGGAAGCGCAGGACGACGAAGAATTTCGCGCCATCCTCAACAGCGCGCTCCTCACCACGCCGGATGGAATGCCGATGGTCTGGATGGGAAAACTGCAGGGTGAACGCAGCATCGCGCGCGTCTACGGTCCGGATCTGATGCTGAACCTGTGCGACCACTCCCGCGCGGAGAACTTCTCGCATTTTTTCTACGGCGGTGCGCCGGGAGTCGCCGACGATCTCGCGCAAAAACTGAGTGAGCGCTTCCCCGGTCTCAACATTGCCGGAACATTCACGCCACCTTTTCGCCCGCTGAATGAAACGGAACTCGCGGACTTGCAGCAACAAGTTCGCGCCGCTCGTCCCGATTTTTTCTGGATCGGTCTGAGTACGCCCAAACAGGAGCGCTTCATGGCCGTGCACCTCCAGTTACTGCCTGAGACAAAGATCATGATCGGCGCCGGCGCCGCCTTCGATTTGCTCACCGGCCGTATTCGCCAAGCTCCGCCCTGGATGCAACGCTCAGGTCTGGAATGGCTCTACCGCCTTATCCAGGAACCCCGTCGCCTCAGCCGCCGCTACCTCATCAACAATCCGCGCTTCGCTCTGCGTGTCGCTGCGCAACTCGCGAAAGGCGTGCTACAGTCCCGCAAGCATTCTTGACCGCCAGGCGCGAGATTTCGCTTCGCAAACAAACCATTGGGCAATGGCGTTGCCTCTGCGAGTAAGCTAAGCTAGTTTAAGTATGCTGCCCCATTCTCCTGCTCCACCGCCTGAACCGCTCGCGGCCCTGACTATGGCGCATACTTTGCCCGCGCGAAACCAACTCGCGCGAGTGCTCCTTATCAGCATCCTCGTCACACTCGTCGTCTTCTTCGGAATCCTTAGGCTCTACGCCGGCCAATCCATCATGGTTTGGGCATGGAAGCACTGGCTGCCGAATTTAAACCAGGAGCACGGAAAGCTCGTTATTCCGATCGCGCTTTTGCTTTGCTGGTATCATCGTGGCCGGCTCAGAGCAGCGCCTAAAGAAGGCTCAAACTGGGGACTGCTGTTCATTGCCACGGGTTTTCTTCTCGTCCTTCTCGGCACGCGCGCCTTGCAGCCGCGCATCACAATGCTCGCCATCCCTGGCCTGCTCTTCGGAATTGTGCTCTTCATCTGGGGAAAAGAAATCGCGCGCATTCTGGCGTTCCCGATTGGCTTTCTCGTTTTCATGATCCCGGTGGGCGCTTTGCAACAAACCAGCTTTCGGCTCCAATTCCTCATTACCCAAACAGTCGCCGCGCTGAGCGCTCTGATTGGAATTAAAATCTACGCCGTCGGCACGACACTTCGCGCTGTAGATGGCAGTTGGGGCTTCGATATTGCTGAAGGTTGCAGCGGCATTCACTCGCTCGTTGCCATTATCATGCTGACGGCGATCTACGCGCACATCTTTGAGAAACAGATTTGGAAAAAGGTTGTCCTCCTACTTCTTTCCATCATCTTCGCCATCGTGGCGAATGCAGGCCGCATCTTCACCATTATTATCATCGCCAAGCTCGGCTACCCACAACTGGCCGGGGGCATCTACCACGAGTATAGTGGCTTCATCTCCTTCCCGATCGCAGTCGCAGGTATGCTGCTTTGCCACAAACTACTTAACTGGCGCCCACGGAAGACTGTCATTTCCCCGCCACAAATCGAGGGCTCACCAGCATGAGTGTCGCGCGGCTTCTTCTGCTGCAAATCGTATTATTCGCCGGGCTGGGTTCCGCCTATCTCGTCCCCAGCCACACAAAGACGCAGCCAGCCGGGGTGAACATGACCTTGCCCGAGTCGATTGGGCAATGGACAGGTGTCCCGCAGGAGATTACTGAACGCGAAAGGCAGGAGCTCGCCGCTGACACCGTCTTTGCCCGGCAGCTTTATTCTAATGCTTTCAACGACCACATTCTCGTCTCGATCGTCCTCGCGGGCGAAGATCCAGACAATAGCATTCACCGCCCCGAACGTTGCCTCCCGGCGCAAGGCTGGACTGTGCTCGACTCCAGCACGAGAACTATCAAAGCGCCGCAGTTGCCCCGAAGAGAGCTCAAAGTCACGAGGCTGCACAGTCAGCGCAAGTTTCAGGATGAGAAAGGAACTATCCACACCATTTATAACGTGAATTACTACTGGTTTGTGGGTTATCGAGAGATCACGCCGTCGCATATCGAACGCGCTTTGATCGACATTCGCGACCGCGCGACCAGGGGCGTCAACCAGCGCTGGGCCTACGTCACTGTAGCTTCGGTGGTCACCGAAGGACTAACAAGATTTGGTCGTTCGGAAATGGCCACCGACGAGATGCTCCAGTCATTTGTGTCCGAAGCTTTCCCGAGAATCATTCAACCAGGTCTGATACGCACGCCTTCTTCTCGCTAGCAGAAATCCGGTGAGCGCATACGCCATCGCCCGCCAGGCTGGTTGATCTCTTGGCGTTGCTGAAGCGCTCGCTGAAATGACTCCCGTTACTCCGACGCTCATCCAGACTCGAATCGCCCGCCTCGGGAAAGGCCTGCTGGCGATTCAGGAATTCGAAGCAGCGATCCGGGAGCATGCAGGCTGGCCGGTGGTCAGCGGTCCACCGGGTCTGCCTTCGCCCATCATAAAGGTTGTCTCCCGGCTACTGCGTGTTTGCGCCCTAGCTTTGGAACATCTTCTCCGCTTCCTCCCGATTCGGCCGAGGACCAGCTATCTTTCCATCGGCTACGTCGCCCCTCATTATCTCATCTACAAGACCTTTCCGTATTTCTGCCTGCCTGCGCGGTCGCGCATCATCTGGATGTACGACGCGTGGGAAGATCAGCTTGGGCCCATCGAGACAGCAATGCGCACTCACCGCATCAACGTTGCGTTTATCTCCAGCAAGCAGGCAGCTCACCATCTCGACCGCTGTGGTATTCCGAACTTCCGTGCCTACTGGTTACCGGAGGCGGTGACGATTACCAACTACTTCTCGAAACCTATAAACGAACGCCACATTGAGGTTCTGCAAATGGGCCGCCGCTGGGACCAGTATCATGACGCCATTGAGGAGTTTTGCCGCCGCACAAATCTGGTATACCTGTATGAGGGACAACCCGGCGCGAATATATTTGCCAGTTACCAGGAGTATCTCGAGGGCCTGGCAAGCTCCAAAATCTCGATCTGCGTTCCATCTGCCATTACTCATCCCGCCCGCTCCGGAAAGATCTCGACCATGACATGGCGCTACTTGCAATCGATGGCCGCCAAATGCCTCGTCCTCGGCCGGCTACCTGATGAGATGCATGAGTTGTTCGATTACATGCCAATCATCGAGATTGATATGAATGACCCATTTGGTCAGCTGGCCAACCTACTCGAGAATTACGGCAGCTATCTGTCGTTGATCGAACGCAACTACCGTTACGTGCACGAACATCATCAATGGGTTAATCGCATTGAGGCAATGAAACGCTGTCTTGGCGAGTTCGAAAACGGTCAAGGTTAACTCATGTCCTCTGGACAATTCAACGCCCTTTTGAAGCGCGCCTTACCGTTGTGGCTACAGTATCCCATCTACCGCTACCTGTGGAATCCCTTTCGCAGGAGCGTCTGGAAAGCACTCGGGCTTCAAACCATTCTACCCAGCGGCATCCGATTGCATGTGCGCAATCACTCCGATTGGGTGATATATAACGAGGTGATTGTCCGTGGCGAGTACGACGGAGTAATCCGCACAACATTCGATCATTATCAGCTAGGGCGGCCGCTGCGTATTGTCGATCTCGGAGCGAACATTGGCTTTTTCTCTTTTCGATTCATCGATTTGTTTTTGCAGAGGTTTGGTAACAGCGAGAAACTCGAGATGACGCTGGTAGAAGGGTCACCAGCTGTTTTCGCCGAACTTGAGCGCCGCGTGGGCGACGAACCCCTCGTGCGAGATCACGTCAAGCTTATCCACGGATTGGCTGGCCGGCGTGATGGGGCCGCCTATATCGCACAAGGATACATCCACTATGGCTACGGCGCTTCACCGCATCGCAGCTGGGGGGCTAAACGTGTTTCGTATGTAGACTTAAACAGGATCTTTTCCGATGATTCTCTCGACCTGCTCAAGTGCGATATCGAAGGTGCGGAGCTCGAGCTGATTGAAAATTATCCCGCGCTGCTAAGGCGAACGCGTGCTGTCGTCATCGAATTTCACCGGTATGGCGGCGACGTAAACAACGCAAGGGAGCGTCTACAGGAGTATGGCTTTGCTAGAGTGCAACTGATCAGCGCAGTACCGCCGTACAGTGTGGAGTTCTTTACGCGAGAGTAGCACTTCTAGTTTCCGCCGCTGCTCTCATGCGGGCCGCGGTAGGTGCGCAGCCACTCGACTGTTTCTCGAATACCTTCTTGCAACGTGTAGGGATTATTGCCCAGCAGCTCAAACGTCGCTGGCATTGGCGTGTTGTAATCAGTCGTCATGCTGCGCAAACGCGAGCTGTTAATGAGAAATGGCTTGCCAGTGAGACTGGTCACCCCATCTCCCACCCTGGCGAGTAGCCGCATCAACCCCTTCGGCACGGCGCGAGCGCTCCGGCCCGCCAGCGCGAGCGAAAAACCGTTCACCCATTCATAAAGATTGGCGGGTGGATCACCCAGGTAGATTGTCTTGCCGTGAACGATCGCCACGCGCGCTCGGAAGATTTTGTGGATCTGATCGACGACATTTGTGACGTAGCCATAGCAACGAATAACTGGCGCCCTCCCGGGATGGAAATAGAGGCCTCGCTCCACCACGCGCCAGAACTCACGCCGATATCTCATATGCCACGGGCCCCAGATATTAGTCGGGCGAATGATCGTCCAGCAGCACGGCAGCTCCGCTTTGCGCGTCAGCTGCTCGGTAATGACCTTACTTTGGCCATAAACCGTCTCGGGAAAGTAGTCCGTGTCGTCGCGCGGCAATCGTCCCGGCGCACAGACAAACTGCGACGAGGTGATGATGACGCGCTGGACTGAAGGCGTTGCCCGAATAGCCTGAAGCACATGTCGTGTCCCATCAGTATTGACCCGGTAACCTTCCTCCACCGTGGTGTTCTCATCGCATTCCGCTCGCGCCGCCAGGTGCAAAACCCATTCCGGTTGATACTCGCCGAACACCGAGGCTGTGGCCGCTGTATCGAGAATGTCGCCCGCTCGCCAGTATCTGGCCTGATCGGGTTTAATGGGCGGATGCAGAGAGTAGTTAAGAATATCGTATCCCTGGGCAGAGAATGCCTCGATCGTATTTGTGCCGATGAATCCGGAGCCGCCCGTGATTAGAACCTTCATCTAACCTTCAGCCTTTCGCTCAAGTTGAAGCCGCGTGTTGTCATCGCAGGACAGACACCGCCGCCATGGGGTGGCCAGAATGTCATGATTCGGCATGCCGTCAGCCAGTTCGCGAAATCAGCCGAGTGCACAGCGGTGCATTTGCCTTTCTACTTCACTCCTGAGGTGGAGTCTGCTCGCAAAGGTGGCATCAACAAACTAACCGAATTGATTAATGTCCTGGCGCGGTTCGCACGCATCCGTCTCACCGGAGAAATCGACTTGCTCCTCTTCCCGGTGGGCGGTCCGCAAAGCGTCCCGATGATTCGCGACATTCTTCTCCTTCCATGGCTGCTTCTATTTTCGCGCCGTGTCATTTTGCACTTTCATGCCGCCGGCATAGCAGAGCAACTGCGGCGCGGTAACGTTCTGGCGCGGATTGTTTCGGCCGTTTATCGCCGCGCTTTCGCCGCAGTTGTGATGACCCACTTTAACCGGCAAGATCCGGCGACTATTGGCATCACACGCGTCTTGATCGTGCCGCACCGGATTCCCGATGAGTTTGATCCTGCAGTCCTGAGGCGAGATACGTCTGCTACAACGCGAGTCCTCTACGTCGGCCATCTCTGTGAGGAAAAAGGAACACCTCAGCTTCTCCAGGCATTTGCTACTTTGCGCCGGAATTATCCCGATCTTCGGCTCGAACTGGTAGGCGAGTGCCTGCCACCTTTTACCTTGTCGCGTCTCGAGCAACTGATTCATTCCCTCGAGCTACGCGATGACGTTCAGGTTCCCGGGGTATTGACGGGACGAGCTAAAGCGGAAGCTTTCGGGCGCGCTCAATTATTTTTGTTTCCCTCGGTTGCCTCTTACGAGTCGTTTGGACTCGTCCTAATTGAAGCGATGTCTTGGAAGCTTCCGATTGTAGCGACCAAGTGGCGTGGGAATGCCGAGGTGCTGACGGACCATTGCGGAGGAATTGTTTTCCCGGTGGATGATTTAAGCGCAAATATCAGGCTCGCTCTCGATCAGGCTCTTCAACGGCGCGTTAAATGGAAGGAGTGGGGCGAAGCTAATCGCGCCATCTTTGAACAACGATACGCAGAGAGGGCTGATGACAACTGGCTCGTACAAGCCTTGCTACCACTGGCAACCACTTAAGATCAATCGAATGAGCGTGTTTTCGCCAGCAGCTCTTATGCAATGAAGAAAATCGAATCAGTTTCCGTCTGCGGCCTGGGAAAGCTTGGCGCCTGCATGGCCGCAACCTTCGCGGCGCGCGGCTTTGATGTAGTCGGTATCGATATTGACCAGGAGAAAATCGATAAGATTGATGCCGGCCTCCCGCCGGTGGAAGAACCGCTGCTCGCCGAGACGATCGCACAAGGCCGGCAACGCTTGCGCGCTACACGTGATCCCGCCGAAGCCGTGCAGACCGACGCTTCGTTCTTTATTCCGCCCTCACCCAGCCTGCCCGATGGCAGTTTCTCGAATGAATACCTGCTCAAAGCGATGCAGCCAATCGCCGCTGCTGTTCGCGCCGCCGACAAGAAAGGCCACATCTTCGTCTGTAGCTCGACGACCACTCCCTCGGCAATCGATACCGTCCTCATCCCGATGCTGGAGAAAGAAACGGGCTGGTGTTGCGGAGAGGAGTTTCACGTTTGTTATAACCCGGAGTTCATCGCCCTCGGTAATGTGATTACTGGACTGCTCGAGCCCGACCTGGTCCTGATTGGTGAGAGCGACCAAGCCAGCGGCGCTGTGCTGGAACAGGTCTATCGCAACTACACGCGAAACAACGCCCCAGTTTTCCGCATGTCGATTATCAGCGCCGAGCTAACAAAGATTTCGCTCAACAGCTATATCACGATGAAGATCAGTTTCACGAACCAGCTACGGCTGATCGCGCAACAATTTCCTCGCGCTGACATCAACGTTATTTTGCAGGCGATCGGTAGCGACAGCCGCATTGGCCACAAATATTTGCGACCTGGCCTGAGCTACGGCGGCCCGTGTTTCCCTCGCGATAACCGGCTTGTTGCCTATGCCGCTCGACAGGTTGGACTCGAGGCCCCGCTCGCGGAAGCTTCAGATAAAATCAACGAGCTCACAAAAGCTAACCTGCTAGACAAGGTGCGAGCGTCCGCTCCAGCTGGGAGCACCGTGCTTATTCTGGGCATGTCCTACAAACCCGATACCTACATCGTAGAGGAATCCGCCGGCCTGTACCTGGCTCAGAACCTGAAGCGCAGCGGTTATCGCGTCCTCGTTCATGACTTCGCCGCTACTCCGGCAAACAGTCCCGCTCTTTATGAATTTCAGATACTTGCCGATCTCGGTGAACTACCAGCCCGCACCGATATTCAGCTTGCACTAGTCTGTTGCCCCTGGCCGCAATATTCGCAGCTACAGCTTTCGCCCGCGACGCAGATGCTGCCCACCTGGCAAACATAAAGCCATGCCAGACTCTACCGCTAAAGCCTCAAAGGAGCAGGTGCGGAAATACTGGAACGAGCTCAGCTGCGATACACAAGTAGCAAGTTCGACAAAGTTTTCTCTGAAGTACTTCGAGGAGATCGAAACCTTCCGCTATGCCGATCAACCGTTCATCCATTCTTTCGCGCAGTTCACTCGTTATCGAGGCAAACAAGTGCTCGAGATTGGCTTTGGCGCGGGCACGGATTTTATTCAGTGGTTGCGCGCCGGCGCGCGGGTCTCTGGCATTGATCTCACAGCCGAAGCTCTAGCTAACCTGACGGAGCGCATTCGAGCGTATGACCTGCCGACGCCCGACCAAATAATGGTCGCCGATGCCGAAAATCTCCCCTTTAAATCGGACTCATTTGACCTTGGCTACTCCTTTGGTGTGCTGCATCACTCCCCAGACACGGAGAAGGCAATAGGGGAGCTCGTTCGAGTGGTTCGTCCCGGCGGCGAAATCAAGATCATGCTTTATAACCGCCACAGCATATTCGTCTTCAATCAGTGGGTGAAGTTTGCCCTTCTGCGAGGCCGCCCCGGCAAGTCCTTGCGGCAGGTAGTTTGGGATCACGTCGAAAGCATTGGCACAAAGGCCTACACGCGTAAGGAGCTAACGAAAATATTGCGAAATCTTCCCATTACCGACACCTCAGTCCACACTGAGATTACCTCCGCTGATTACCTCTCGAGCTCCGCCTTTCCCGCGCTTAACTTCATTTATCGCCTCGTCCTTCGACTGGGTGGCTATTCGCGAAACTGGGATTGGAGCTCGTACGTGGAACGCCCGAGCTCGGGTCAGGCTGCCGCTCGCCGGGACACGGCATCACGTTCACCAGCCAAGATTAAGTTCAGCGGAAATCGCTTCGGTTTTTTCCATTGCGTCCGCGCGGTCAAGTTGGCGATCTAGTGCTCGAGTCATACCAACATTCATGCGTATCACAGCTTATCGACGCCGATGTTGGAAGAAAATTCGCCCTTCTCCTGCATATGGCTGCGCAGGAATCGTTTCCCGGGAACTAAATCGATGCTGCCGCGGTAGTAGAGTTTCTGAGCCTGACGTTTAGCTCGAGCAAATACCTCGAACATTCTTCCACTCAGACCGCCTGGAAAACCGTGCGCCCTGCGAATGGCAAGATACTCGCGCGCCATGTTCAAAAAGACGCGGCGATCGGCGGATTGGCCGTGCTTGTGCAGGCGGTACTTAGCCAGAAATCGCGGGATATGCCCCACCTTCAAGCCACGCTGGCCGAGCCGGAGAATAAATTCTACATCACAGCAGTTGAGGAATTCATCGTACTTGTAACCGCCGAGCTGCTCGTAGATTCGCTTGCGGACAAACAGGGTCGGATGAATTACGTAACAGACGTTCCCGAAACGCAACACGTCATAGTCGTACACTGCTTCCTCGCGCCGGAAAATTTCTTCGCCTTCAGCGTCGATGTAGATTACATCGCCAAACAGCGCGTCCCAGGTTGGGTGTTGCTCGAACGCTCTGGCGACGCTGCTCAAAGCTCCTTCACAATAGCAGTCGTCCGCATTCAGAATTCCAATAATCTCTCCCCGCGCACGCTCGATGCCTTTGTTCATGGCATGATAGTGCCCTTTGTCCGGTTCTGAGCTCCAACGCAGATGCCGATAGCTTTGCAAGAGCTTCACGGTCCCGTCGGTTGACCCGCCGTCGAGAACAATGTGTTCCCAATTTGGGTAATTCTGC
>JBBPYF010000051.1:0-19095 GCA_038200165.1 Chthoniobacterales bacterium
GCGCGCGATGCGGAGGGACCGCGGGTAATTAATGTGGCCGTGCCCCACCGGGTGCCCCCGCTTACGCTTCGCTGCGCTCGGGATGACGCGGCGAGTGCTGCTACCGGTGTGACAACGCGCGAAGTTCTGCTCTGATTTGCGCCGATGCCATCGCTGCGCCTGGGAGTAAACATCGATCACATCGCCACCCTACGGCAGGCGCGTTATGCCAGCACGCCGGCATCGAAAAATGCCGAGCCGGACCCGGTGCTCGTCGCCTCCATCGCGGAGCGGGCCGGCGCGCACGGCATCACCGCGCATCTGCGCAGCGACCGCCGTCACATTCAAGATCGCGACATCGAGCGGCTGCGCGCCAGCATCATGACCAAGCTCAATTTCGAAATGGGCAACACGCCCGAGATTCTGGATGTCGCAATAAAAACTCAGCCGGACGAAGTCTGTCTCGTGCCGGAGAAGCGGCAGGAGATCACCACCGAAGGCGGCCTCGATGTGGTGGCGAACCGCCGCGAACTCGCCGCGACGGTCCAGCGTCTCCATGCTGTTGGCATCCGCGTCAGCCTATTTATCGATCCGGAGACGGAGCAGGTGGATGGCGCCGCTGAGCTCGGCGCCGACATCATCGAGCTGCACACGGGTAAGCTCTCAAACGCGTTCACCGAAAAGATCGAGCGGCAGGAACTCTCGCGTCTGCGCACCTGCGCGCAGATGGCAGCTGAGCTAAAGCTTCAGGTCAACGCCGGCCACGGCATCAACTATCGCAACATAGCGCTCATCCACGAAGTCTCGCACCTGACCGAGCTGAACATTGGTCACGCTATTGTCGCGCGCGCTCTCTTTGTCGGTTTCGAGAACGCTGTCCGCGAAATGCTCGCGCTCATGCAGAATTATAAAGGATGAGCATCCGCGGGCTCGGCGTCGATATCATCGAGACGGAGCGAATCGAGCATTCGCTCGAACGCTTCGGCGCGAGATTCGTGCAGCGCGTTTTTACCGAGGGTGAGATCACGTACTGCCAGTCGATGAAATATCCCGCGCGTCATTTCGCGGCGCGGTTCGCAGCCAAGGAAGCTGTCTCGAAAGCATTCGGCACGGGCATCGGCAAAGCGATGGGCTGGCGCGATATCGATGTGCGCAAAAAAGAAAGCGGCGAACCGTTCGTGGTGTTGAGCGGAGGCGCGGAATCACTCGCGCGCGAGCGAAATGTTCGCGCGGTCTGGATCAGCCTCAGCCACACCCACCATCACGCCGTCGCCGTCATCGCGCTGGAAGATGGCTTTCCCGACGCGGCGCAGTGATTTCGCAGAGAACTAGTGCAAGCTCCGTACACCTACATCAAGAATTCTCCCGATGAGGTACCAGACTTTGCCGTAATCTTGCGCGCGCGCTTCTTCAGCCATTGCGCTTACCTTCGCGATCGCAACCGCCTGGCGTTGCTCCGGAGAAACGGGTGCCGGTTCTGGCTTGGGCGGCACCGGCGTGAGGGTCTCGATTTCGCCAGAATCGAACCAGACGAGATGGCAGATTTTGCAAATATCGATCGGGCGCAATCAGGTTGGGCAAAGCAAACCGTCAGCATTGGGCGCGCGCAGAGCGGGCAGGAGCGGCCAGGCTGACCTTCGTTGGAAATTGCGTGCAGCCAAAGTGGGTTGATCGACTCGGCCGTGAATGCGTGGCGCAGCAGCTCGACCGTAATGGCACGTCCGCCGCACCGATTGCATGGCCAGAACCGGCCAAAAGCCAGTCGCGTTTCGGCTAACTCGCTGCGGCAGCTCGGGCAAAGCATCTCTGCGTCCACGCCATATTCTGCGCGCGAAGAAGATGGCGGTCATATTAAGATTGGCCGCGGCCTCGCAACTTTCCTAAAATTTGCGCGTGAACTGGCTTGCGCGGCATCGCCGTTTCGCCTTCGCGCTCATTTGCGCTGCGTGCGCGGCAGCCGTTCTCGCCGGCCACTTCTATTGGAACGTGCCGTTTATTTCGGCGCCATGGCGCGGCGAACAGCGCTTCGAGGATCTACTGCGCTTCGAAGGACGGAAAACGCTGGCGCGAAATAATTTTGTTTTTCTCGGCATCGATCAGCAGTCGCTTCAACTCGATGCCATCGGGCCGGACGAAATCGCCGGCAACCGCGCGCTCGAATTGATGACGGCGCGCGCCTATCCGTGGTCGCGCGAAGTTTGGGCGCTCTTATTAGACCGGCTGTTTGGAGCGGGCGCACGGCTGATCATGTTCGACCTCATTTTCAATCCTCCCAACGACGGCGATGCCGCCTTTCGCGCAGCCCTCGATAAGTATCGCGACCGCATCGTTATCGGTGAGAACTTCGACATGCAGAACAATGGCCAGCTCGTCACGCCCAATGCACAGCTGATTCCGGCGCCGGAGAACGACGATCGCGTCGGCTACGTGAATTATTTCCCTGATCCATTTGATACCATCCTGCGCTCGGCTTCTTTCTCATTGAGCGACCGTCAGCTCGCCGGCCAGGCGTCGCACGAGGGCGAAGTTGTTTACCCTTCATTCGCCGCGCGTGGCCTCGGAAAGCTCGGCCGCGCCGGTGACATCCCGCCCGACCGTCTCAATCATCTCTTCCGCTTTTCCGATCCGGCGGCGTATCCCGCGCGCCCACTCTACGAGATTTTCTATCCCAGGACGTGGCAGGCGAATTATGGCGGCGGCGCATTCTTCAAAGACAAGGTGGTGATCGTCGGCGCGTCCGCGCAAATCCTGCATGATTTTATTGCCACACCTCTCGATCCGGCTACGCCCGGCCCGACCGTGCACCTCAACGTCATGGCCGCTGCCATGGCCCACGAATTTCTTTCGCAGACTCCGCGCCGCACCATGTTCGGCCTCGTCGTCGTCGCCGCTGCCGCCGCTTACTGTCTTTCCGCGCTGGTGCGCCGGCCATTGCTCTCCGTACTCACGCTTTTAGGCCTTTCCATCGCGTATCTCATCATCGCGCGGATCGCCTATGATCGCGCCGGGCTGTTCGTCGTCACCGTGCCGGTGCTGACCACATTTCTGCTCAGCGGCCTGATCACGAGCGGCTTTGATTACGCCATCGAGCGCATGGAAAAACTGCGCACACGCCGCACGCTCGAGCGTTACGTGTCGAAGAATCTGGTCAAAGAAATTCTGGAAAATCCAAACGGCTACTACAACTCCCTTAAAGGGTCGCGCATGCCGGCGACAATGTTGTTTTCCGATCTAGTTGGTTTCACCACTTTGAGTGAGCACGCTGATCCGGAGGAATTGGTGCGGCAGCTCAATGAATATCTGAGTGCCATGACCGCGGTCGTTTTTCGCCATAACGGCACCCTCGATAAATTTGTGGGCGACGCGATTATGGCGGTGTGGGGAAATGTCATGAGTCAGGGTGTGACGGAGGATGCAAAAGCGTGCGCGCGCACCGCGCTTGGAATGCGCCAGGAGCTCAAACGATTGAACGACGGTTGGAAAACGGAGGGTCGGATGACCCTCGGGATGGGTATCGGCATTAACCACAGCGTAGTTGTCGCTGGAAATATAGGTTCAGAACAGCGAATGGATCCGACGGTAATCGGCGATGGAGTTAATTTGGCGGCGCGTTTAGAGGGACTGACGCGTATCTACGGCGTCGATATCCTGGTGGGGGCGAGCGCGGCCGAGTTGATCCGTGACGGATTCTACCTGCGTTCCGTCGCGCGCGCGCAGGTGAAAGGAAAAAGCGAGCCGGTGGATGTCTTCACCATCGTAGAAGCGCGGGACAGCAATCTCGATCAGGAACTATCGATCTGGCTCGAGACTTACGAGGAAGGTATCCGCAAATTTCGTGAGCGCGATTTTACTCAGGCTAAAATTCTATTCTCGCGATACCTCGAGTTCTACCCGGAAGATTTTCTGGCCAAAATGTATCTCGAGCGCGCGCTCGAATACGAGCTAGCTCCACCGCACCGCGACTGGAATGCTGTCGAAGTATTTCAAAAAAAGTGAACCGCGGATCGCGCGGATGCCGCGGATAAGACATAGGCACTCCTGCCATATTCGCGTTATCCGCGTAATCCGCGGTTAAAAAGAACCGCTCCGGTTCTGATTTCGGAGCGGCTCTGCACCAACCTGAAGGGAAGTTTAATTGGCCGGGCGGCCTGTACTCTGAAGACTCTGGAAGTTAGCCAGAAACGATGGTTCGAGCGGAGTGCCATCTGGATTACGCGTGTAAGCCAGGAACTGATCCGGGGCGATGCCGCCGTTGCGCGGATCCTTGATGACGGGGCAAATGCTGTAACGCAGCGTGTCGTTCAGGCCACGCGTCGTCTTGGTGATATAACCTTTGCTGGCAACGTTATCGATCTCACTCACGCTGGCGATGATTGGTGTGCCATCCAGGTCCCGGCCGTTGCGCTGTGCGATATCGTTCAGTGTCTTATTCCCGGCAGCGGTAGCTAAGGCCTTGTTCGTATAGCTGACCCAGACGTGAATCCAGAGTGACAGTTTGTTGTTGCTAAAGTAGCCATTACGCATGTCGAGCATCACCGATTGGCGGAGCGCGCCGAGTCCTACCGGGTCAGTCCCTTGGCGCGGGAATACGTATTCGATGCTGCTTTCCGCGATCTGCCGGGCGCGCTGGCCGGCGGCGTCAGCGGTGAAAGCGCTGGTGCTGAATCCACCGAGAACCGTGAAGAACCAGCCACTGCCGCTATGATCGTAGTTCGGCAAGGTCAAAAGAGCACGCACGTTGCGCTGATAAGGAAAGTTCGGCGTATCAGTGGCCGCAAGCGGGCCGGGCTGCCGGCGACCAACAATTGCTGCCGGGTTGATTCCGTTCTGAAGATAATAGGCATCGCTGAAATCGTAGAGACGATCCAAGACACCAGCTCGAGTAAGTGACGACGCTCCCAGAAGCGCCACAAGGCAGAGGAACATTTGTTTTTTCATTGGGCGCACTGATAAGGGAGCCGGCAACGGTTAGCCAGCGGGCATAAGTAACCTGCTTGTTACTTTTGCATGAGGCAGACGCGACGACGATGTAAGTTGGATCCGATGCCTGCGCGAACTTCCAGTGTGCCGCCGCTTCCATTGCGACTCGGCTTTCCGGTCAAGATCATGGGAGCTCAGGGTTTGAAAAGTAATGATACTCGGCGCTGGCAGAAGAAGCCGCATCTGCGCACCTCCATCGAGTATCTGCACGTGATCTTCGAGTATCTCAGCGGCGCTGGCATTAACATGTATCGGATGTCCAGCGACCTCGCACCTTACCTGACGCACCCGGAAAAGCCTGCCTTCCGCAATCAGATTACCGAAGCCCGGGCCGAGCTCGCCACACTAGGCAAGGTAGCGCTCGAAGCGAAACTACGGCTTTCTTTTCACCCATCGCAATACATTGTTCTTAACAGCCCCAATGAAAAGCTAACGAGCCTTAGCATAGCTGATGTGGAAAGCCAGGCCGAGATGCTCGATGTGATGGATCTCGGCCCCGAGGCACGGGTCGTTATTCATGTTGGCGGCCTGTACGCTGATCGAGCCGGCGCGAGCGCGCGATGGATGCGAGTATATGAAAAACGGTTATCACGAAGCGCGCGACGGCGTCTGGTCCTGGAGAACGATGATACTTCCTTTAGCGCCGCTGACGTGCTCAGTATCCACCAGCGCGTCGGCGTACCCCTGGTGTTTGATCACCAGCACTTCTGGTGTCTCAATCCAGAACGGCTCGAACTCCGCCCAACCGTGGAAGCTTTCCTGCGCACATGGCCGCCGCGGGTGCGCCCGAAGCTGCACTTTTCTTCACCGCGCACAGAAACGCGGATACTCATCGAGCGCGATCGCACCACCAGACAGCGGCGCAAGGCACTCAGGCCGCCGTTACTTACCGGCCATGCCGATTACACGAATCCATTCGAGTTTGCAATTTTCATGCGGCAGCTGGATGGCCTCGAGTTCGATGTCATGCTGGAATCGAAGATGAAGGATTTGGCGCTGCTTCGCCTGCGGCGAGATTTGCAGCGGTGCGCACCGGACGTTGCGCAGCGATTCGGAAAGACGGCGATTCCGCCGTCCCTGCTCGACGAGAACCGCGCTTTAAAGTAACTACATTACCGAATGCGCGTGAGTGAGATGAACTGGATGATGATGGAACAGTACCTCCAGCGAGGCGACCGCTGCGTCCTGCCGCTGGGTAGCACCGAGCAGCACTCCTACTTGAGTCTTGGGGTTGATACTATCCTCGCGGAACGAATAGCTATGGAAGCGGCCGGGCCGCTGGACGTCCCTGTGTTTCCAGTTGTTCCTTACGGGATCACACCTTACTTCCGTGCTTTTCCGGGAACAATCACGCTCCGGGTGGAGAGTTATCTTGGCGTAATTCGCGATATGCTTGATGGCATGGCGGAGCAGGGATTTCGGCGCATTCTTCTGGTGAACGGCCATGGCGGCAACACGCCTGCGCATTCACTGATCGGAGAATGGATGGCGGATCATCCCGGCGTGCGGGTTAAGTTTCACAACTGGTGGGAAGCGCCGCGGGTTTGGGCAGAGGTGCAGGCGATCGACCCAGTAGCTTCGCACGCATCGTGGATGGAAAATTTCCCATGGACGCGGTTGCCGGGGGTCAAGTTACCCACAGAACAAAAGCCGATGAGCGATCTTGTTCATCTGCGCCAGCTCCATCCGGCGGCCTTGCGCGAGTATTTGAAGGATGGGAACTACGGCGGCTTTTACCAGCGCAGCGACGAAGAGATGATGCGGATCTGGCGAGTAGGAGTAGAAGAGACGCGCGCGCTCCTGACTGGCTGGGAGTAGTTAACGGCGACTTTCATCGCCATAACTTAGAGCTGGAAAAGAGCAGGGAACTTGTAGCGATACACCCAGAGCAGGAAGAGTGAGAGCAATGCTATGACAGCGGCAATGGGCAGACCGTTACGATCGAGAAAGATGTGGTAGAGAATGATGTTGACGATAACGGGACCAAGCAGAGTTAGTCCAAGCGCGACAAAGCGTGGATGGATGAGCAGGCACAATCCCCCAAGGACCTGGAGCGCAGCGATAGGGTAGATGTAGCCGCTATGGATGAGCGCACCCATGAAAGCGCCAGCATCACCTTGCAGCTGCGGCATCGGGGCGAAGTGGAAGAAGGCGTTCGAACCGAAAACAGCGAAGAGGAGGCCGAGCAGGATGCGGCAAATGATGATGACATACTTCATGGCGATTGATTAGTTCAGATCGCCTCGCAGCGAAAGCACTCTTTTCAGCAAATGGAAGACAGAATCGGTTCCGGTGCTGGCACTCTGACTGCTGAGTAGAATGCAATGCATTCCGGCCAACAAGAAGACCAGTGTCTGGAGTTAAAAGCGATCCTGGTGGTCGACGATGATCGCCAGCTCGCTTCCGCCCTGCAGTGGATCCTGGCGGAGGAAAATTATCTCGTCGACGTGGCCTTCGATGGTGAGGAGGCCATCGTCAAGGTGAAGGCGCACCAGTATGATGCCGTCATCTGCGATCTCAAGATGCCGCGCATGCGCGGGGATGATTTCTACCTCAGGGTGCGCGACATCCGGCCCGCGTTATCAGATTTTTTCATCTTCATTACCGGCTTTGCCACTGATCCTCATATCAGACATTTTCTGGAAAGGAATGAGGTCAAATATCTGGTCAAACCTTTTCCAGTGCAGGGGTTGATTACCTGCGTGCGACAACTACTGCAGTAGCTCTAGCTTCTGCCTTAGCTAAGGATTTGAGCAAAGCGCCAGACTTCGTGGAAGGTATTGTAGAGCGGCGTTGGGGCAGCGCGGATCACATTGGGCTCGCGAAAATCGCACTTTACTCCATAGCTCTCGAGCTTTTCGAATAGCTGCCTGGCATTCTCGTGAACGAGGATCGATAGCTGGCTGCCACGCTCATTGTGCGACGAAGGTGTAATCACTCGAAACCGGCTCGAGCTGTCGTGAGATAAGAGAAACTCGAGGTAGCCAGTGAGCTTGATTGACTTGGCTCGGAGGAGCTTCATTCCACCGGCTTGATCGAAAAGAGCAAGCGAGGCGCGCAAGGGCGCCATGGCGAAGATAGGTGGGTTACTGATCTGCCACCCGTCGGCCGAAGCCACCGGAATGAATTCGGGCTCGAGGTGGAGACGGAAACGTGTCTTCGGATCGTTCCCGAACCAGCCGGCGAGCCGCGGCAGTTTTATGTTTGTGGCATGCCGTTCGTGCACGAAGGCGCCGCCGACCGCGCCTGGACCGGCGTTGAGATACTTGTAGGAACACCAGACGGCGAAATCGACATTCCAATCGTGCAAGGTGAGCGGCACGTTACCGACGGCGTGAGCGAGATCGATGCCGACAGTGACGCCGCGTCGCTGCGCGGCCTGCGTGATTCGTTTGATGTTGAACAGTTGTCCGGTGAAAAAATTGACGGCGCCGAGAACGATAAGCGCGATCTCGTCTTTGTGGTTCTCCAGCGCGCTCTCGAAATCTTCCTCACGCACGGTGAACTCGCCATCTCTGGGTCGCACCAGGACCAACCCTTCGTTCCAGTCGAACCCGTGATGCGCAATTTGCGTTTTGATCGCGTAGGTGTCGGAAGGAAAGGCGGGTTCTTCCATCACGATTTTGAAGCGCGATCTTGTCGGCCGATAAAAGGTGGCCAGCATCAGGTGAAGATTGACGGTGAGGCTGTTCATGCACACCACTTCGCCCGGCTCTGCGCCAACCAGCCGCGCCATCGGCTCGCGCAATGTTTCGTGATATGAATACCAGGGTGTCTGCGCCTTCCCATGCGCGTCCACGCCGAGCTTGGCCCAATCATCGAGCTCCTTTTCAACCGCGCGGCGGGCCGACTTCGGCATCAGGCCAAGCGAGTTGCCGGCGAAATAGATGAGCGGCTTGCCGTCAGCGCCGCACGGCAGATGAAACTCCTCGCGGAACCGCGCCAGCGGATCTTCCGCGTCCAGCTGCTGCGCAAAATCCTCAGCTGTCTCTTTCATTGCGGCGGTTCCATCAATTCGATTGTTGTCCCGTCCGGATCCCGAACATACACCACGCGCCTGCCGGCGTTCGGCCCGGTCACGAGAGTCTGCGGCTCGCCCGCAGCTTGCCAGCCCGAGGCCGCGATTCTGACGAGCATTGCCTCAAGATTATCGACGGTGAAAGCGACATGCATTGATCCAATGTCACAGGGACGAAGGCGCACGCGTTTGCGATCAGCTGGCGCACGATACTCCAGCAACTCGATCTTGTGACCGGGCGCTTTAAGCACGGCGAGCAGAATTTCGGCGCCATCAACGCCGGTGATCTTTCGCGCCATCTCGCCGGTTTGATGCGCTTCGTGCGACAGCTCGAAGCCGAACACGTCCCGCCAAAAAGCTAATGATTTCTGAAGATCGGCGACGGTAATCCCGGTGTGATCCGTCGCGATGATGCGGAATTCAGGCATCCGCCGTTACACTCCGCTTTGCCCGAAGGCCGCGATCACTTTCAGTTCGATCGCGATCGGCGTCGGCAGCGCCGTTACCTCGATGGTTGTGCGCGTGGGGTTGGGCTTGTCCGGTCCGGCAAAATACTCCGCGTAAAGTTCGTTAAAGATCGCGAAATTCTTCAGGTCCGTGAGGAAGACGGTGACATCGACAATGTCGCCCCAGGCTGCACCGGCGTCTTCCAAAACGAGACGCACATTCTCGAAGGCCGCGCGGCATTGTTTTTCGATGTCGTGGCTCTGCACCCCTCCGGCGCCATCGAGCGTGACGCCGGGGATTTCCCTGCTGCCGCGCACCCGTGGACCGATGCCCGAGAGGAACAACAGGTTGTCGACGCGTTTGGCGTGTGGAAATGCGCCGACTGGTTCTGCGGCGCGACGGCTTTCGAAAGACTGACTCACCTGCTCATGGTAAACCGCCGGGCGGAACGCGCCCGCGCCTTGCCTGCCTCGAGCGCGCGATCGCGGGGCGGCGCATTTGTCACCAGTGAATCGAGGAGTTGGCGCGCGGCCAAAGTGACGTGATCGACGGCGCGATTAAACGGCTCCTCGTTAGCTCTGGAAGGTTTGGTGAAACCACTCAGCTTGCGCACAAACTGGAGGGAAGAAGCGCGAATTTCCTCCTCCGTCGCGGCGGGATTGAAGTTATGAAGAGTTTTGATGTTGCGACACATGGTTTACGCAAACCTACTTCGGTCTCCCGAAAAATGAAACGCTCGGCATTAACCGCCGGCGATCGCGCCGATGACGAAGAATGGTTCGGCGCCGTTCACGATCGCGTCGGGCAAAGGAGCATGAAGCGGCTCATGCGAAATATCCTCACCGCAGGCGAAGAAGCGCACTAATGGCCGGCGTTGTTGCCTGGCACGGTCACGAATGGTCCCGCGGAGCGACGGGTATTTGCTTTCAAGCGCATCAAGCAGCGACTGCACTGTCGCCGACCCATTCAGCTCCAGTTGCACTTCGCCATCCACTTTCGCGAGCGTGCGCAGATGATGTGGAAGAACGACACGGATCATGCGGGAAAGTTCCAAATCCCAAACCCCAAGTTCCAAAGAAGTTTCAAATTCCAATCACCAATATGCCCGCAACCTCTCTGTTTTAGGATTTGGTGCTTGGAAATCGGGATTTCTTCACGGCAATGTTTGCACTTCCACTGACAGGACGGCAGGAAGATCGCGCACGATGGCATTCCAGGTATCACCATTATCAGCCGATGCGTAAATCTGACCGCCGGTAGTGCCGAAGTAAATGCCGCATGAATCGAGTGAATCGACGCACATAGCATCGCGCAGCACGTTCACGTAGCAATCGCGCTGCGGCAGACCGCGCGTGAGTTCTTCCCAATCATTGCCGCCGGTACGGCTGCGATAGACGCGCAGTTTGCCATCGGGCGGAAAATGTTCGGAGTCGCTCGTGATCGGCACGACATAAATGGTCTCCGGCTCGTGCGTGTGCACATCGATCGGGAAACCGAAATCGCTCGGCAGATTCCCGCTCACTTCGCGCCATGAATCACCGGCATTGTCGCTGCGCATTACATCCCAATGTTTTTGCATGAACAACGTATTCGGCCGCGCGGGATGCATCGCGATGCGGTGAACGCAATGACCGACCTCTGCATTCGGATCGGGAATGTATTGCGAATGCAAACCGCGATTGATCGGCTTCCACGTTTCGCCACCATCGTCGCTGCGAAACGCACCCGCCGCGGAAATGGCGACGAAGATCCGTTTCTCGTTAGTTGGATCGAGCAGAATGCTGTGCAGACACATGCCGCCCGCGCCCGGCTGCCACTTCGCACCGGTGTCGTGCTTGCGCAGACCGGAACGCTCGCGCCACGACGCGCCGCCATCAGTTGATTCAAACAGCGCAGCATCTTCCACTCCGGCGTAGACGTGATCGGGGCTGTCGAGCGCCGGCTCGAAGTGCCAGACCCGCTTGAACTCCCATGGATGCTGCGTGCCGTCATACCATTGATGCGTGCCGGGCACGCCATCGTAGCGGAAATCATTGCTCTTGCCAGTCGGGAAACCATCTGCGCCTCTGATATGATCAAGACTCGTCCCAGGCGTGTTCCACGTTTTTCCGCCGTCATCCGAGCGCTGCACGATCTGCCCAAACCAATCGCTCGTTTGCGAAGCGTAGATGCGATTCTGATCAGCCGGCGAACCCTTGACGTGATAAATTTCCCAACCGGCGAAATGCGGGCCGTCAATTTTCCAGTCCTTCCGCTTACCGTCTGAGGTGAGGATGAACGCGCCCTTGCGCGTGCCGACCAGTACTCGTACTCCGCTCATTATTTCAGCTTGGTAAACGAAAAGAGGGTGTGCAAGGCCGAGTTTGATCGAGCGGGACGTTTGCTCCCGCTCGCCGCAGGAAATTCAAAGTAGCACCAAGTGGCGGCGCTGCGCTTTTCTCGCGGCAGAGACTGGGATCGAGCGGTCGAAGGTAACGAGCCGGCCGCTCCTCTCCACTGCCAGTCCCAGCAAGTAAATATCGGTGAGATTTTTCGGGCTGAGAATACCCTCCAGGCTAAAGCGGCCGGTGTGGCAGAGCGAAATGGTGTCTGGCCAGAAACGGTGCTCGGCGGCCGAGATGGCATGGGAAAGCCGACGGGAAATCTCCGCCACCGAAAGGCGGCCGGGATATAAAGCCTGCGACATGACACGAACGCATCCATTCTGCGTTATCGGACATGTCGCCCAGCCCTGTGCGCGATTCCGCGCCAGCCAGGCGTGTGCTCTCGCGTGGTGCACATGCGCAGCGTCGAAAAGCGCAATCAACACGTTGATATCCAGCAGCGCGACCACGTTTAATCGCCCTGCTCGAGGATTTTTTGCACGAGTTGGCCTGTGACGACCCGCTGCTCCGCCGGTATGATCTCGAAGCCGTTGCGTTTTTTCCTGGTCGCGCTCTGCTCGCGAAGGCCCTTCTTGGCAAGTTCCGAAATCACCTTGCCTGCACTCCTTTTCTCGCGGGCGGCAAGTTCCTTGGCGAGCATAAGGAGGTCGTCATCGATGTCTATGGTGGTGCGCATGCACACGATGCTAACGCATCAGATGACGTGATGCAACTGGGTTGGGATTCCCGATTACTCGTTCAATTTGCTTTGCCGGGAAGCGTAAACTGGAAGGTTGAGCCAAGACCTTCTGTGCTTTGGACTGTTACGTTTCCACCGTGAGCGTCCACAAATGTTTTGACAATAGCGAGTCCAAGGCCCAATCCGCCTAGATTCTGAGAATCGGTCTCTAATTCATCGAACACTTTTCCAAGACGATCCGCTGCAATTCCGGCACCATTGTCGGAGACCGAACACTCAACGGCACCATCGGGGTCGAGGGTGCGCGCGTCCATCTGAACCTGTCCACGCGGGGTGAACCTGATGGCATTAGCGATCAGGTTTTGAAAAACGCGTCGCAGCAGAGTGGCGTCTGCATAAACGACCAGATTCTGAGGCACTTTGTTGATCAGCTGAGTGCTGCCGGTGCCTGCCACGGGACGAAGATCGTGGATGAGAGCCTCGACCAGCGGCCACAGGTCAAACGTGCGCCGCTCCAGTTTAACGCCGGTCTCGGTTTTTAAGTTGGTATTTTCATCGATGATCGTCTCGACCAGCCGTTGCAGGTGCTGCACGTTGCGGCTGAGGCTGCTTAACATTTGCGCAGCTTCCACCCGGTCGCTTCCCTCTCTGAAGTTTGCCTCCAGGACTCGCGTGGCCAGAAAAATGGCGTTCAATGGCGTGCGTAGATCATGCGCGACAAAGGCAAGGTATTCTTCGCGCCGGCGCTGCACGTCCAGTGCCTGTTGGGTGGCGTATGTTTGCACGGCCAGGCCGATCGCCTGATCCAGGACGCGATTCAAAATGTGGAACGCTTCCCCTTGCAGAACCAAACCTTTCTCCTCGGCCAGATCATGGATACAGCCGCGTAAGATATTGTACTCGGCTACCACTTCTTCGAGATCGAAGGCCTCCTCCAGCCGCTGCAATCCGTGCGCTGGTGGGCTGCCTGCGGCGAGCGCTTCCGGAATCGTCTCATCGGATTGCCCTTCGAGCGCGATAATCAATTCATCGAGCAGATTTGGCACGTGATCATTGAGTGCGGGAATATCGAGAGGCTTTGCCGAGGGCAATTGTCTGACCTGTTCGCGCCAGCGCAAGAGCAAAATATCACGCTCCTCCCGAATAAGGGCTGCAAGCGCATCGGAATTACTAATGCTCATCTTGTCCCTCCCCAGATGTGATCGAGCATTATCTCCAAATCCGCTTCAGGCCAGACAAAATAATGGAAAGCGATATTGCCTGCGTTTTCTGACTCCATCGCAGTGCGCGGCTTCGAAAAACGTTATTTCGCGATGCAGACGTTTTTTGCTTCGGTGAAAAAGTGCAGCGCTTCCTCGCCGCCTTCGCGGCCGACGCCGCTCTGTTTCATTCCACCGAACGGGACGCGCAGGTCGCGCAATAGCCAGCAGTTCACCCACACGGTGCCGGTGTGGATTTGCTCCGCGACGC
Organism: Chthoniobacterales bacterium; assembly: GCA_038200165.1. Taxonomy (GTDB): domain Bacteria; phylum Verrucomicrobiota; class Verrucomicrobiia; order Chthoniobacterales; family UBA10450; genus AV69. The sequence continues at coordinate 13,958 of JBBPYF010000051.1, forward strand.
GATGCGCGCGGCTGAGATTTTGCGTCCAGATGCTGGAGGCGAGGCCGTAGTCGCAATCGTTTGCGTAGCTGATGACTTCTTCTTCGCTGTCGAATGGCGTGATGGAAACAACCGGGCCGAAGATTTCCTCGCGATTCGTGCGACATGACGCCGGCAGGTCAGTGATCACCGTCGGCTGGAAGAAATAGCCGTCGCGGCAGCGTTCGTTCGGCGGCTCGGGCGCGCGACCGCCGAGCGCGATCCTGCCGCCTTCCTTCTGCGCGAGATCAACGTAGAACCTGACCTTCTCCAGCTGCGCCTTGTTAACGATCGCGCCTTGCTCAGTCGTTTCATCGAGCGGATCGCACAGCTTCAGCTTCGACGTTTTGTCGATGAAACCATTTACGAAGTCGCTGTAGATCGCGCGCTCGACATACACCCGCGAGCCGCACAAACACACCTGCCCCTGATTCGTGAAGGACGCGCGCACGCTGCCGGGAATCGCAGCAGCGAGATCGGCATCAGCGAAAACGATAGTCGGGTTCTTCCCCCCAAGCTCGAGAGAGATTTTCTTGAACAAGGGCGCGCCTGCCTCTGCGACTCTCCGGCCGGTGACTGTGCCGCCGGTGAACGAGATCGTGTTGATCTTCGGATGCGCCGTGATCGCCGCGCCAACTTTCGGTCCGGTGCCCTGCACGATGTTGAGCACGCCCGCGGGCAGGCCGGCCTCGCGCGCCAGCTCGCAGAGCATGAACGCCGTCATCGGCGTGAGCTCGCTCGGCTTAGCCAGGGCCGTGTTGCCGCAGCCGATGGCGGGCGCGATTTTCCAGCTGAGCAAATAGAGCGACAGATTCCACGGCGAAATCAATCCCGCGATCCCACGCGGCTGCCGCAGTGTGTAATTGAGCGCGAGATTATCGGTCACGTGCGCCTCGTTCTGGGTGTGCAGAATCGCCGTGGCAAAAAAGCGAAAATTCGCGGCCGCCCGCGGAATATCGAGCGTCCGTGCCAGCGTGATTGGCTTACCCGTGTCGATTGATTCGGCGCGCGCCAGCTCTTCGAGATCGCGCTCGATCAGATCGGCGATCCGCAGGAGAATGCGCGAACGTTCTGTCGCGGACGTTTGCGACCATTTGGCAAAAGCTCTTTCGGCGGCGGCAACACCGACCTCGACGTCCTGCGCATCGCTATCGGCCACCTGCGAGCATGGCTTGCCCGTGGCGGGCTCAATCTTGTCGAGATAATTGCCGCTGATGGGTTCGACGAATTCGCCGTCGATAAAATTTCGGATTTTTGTCTCTGTCATGCGAGCACAGTCGAGACACCTCTGACTCATCCTGGCCAGCCAGAGATTCCCATTCGGCTGCGCTCATTCAAAGCGTATTCTTTTATTGTTGACCAGCGACAGTTGATCGACGCAGTTTGCCCTTGTTACCTATCGGTCGGTTCGCGAAACAAACATCAAATAAACCATGAACATCGTCCCTCTTATTATAGAAGTAGTCAGTGGGGCTGTCGGCGGCAACGTCTCTGGCGCAGCCATGAAAGAAAACAGCCTTGGCGCAGTGGGGAATTCCATTGCTGGCATCGTCGGAGGTGGGTTGGGCGGCACAATCCTTCAAATTGGTGATGGGAGCTGCGGCCTCCGGCGGCGGGAACATGGGATATCGGCACGATTCTTAGTCATGTGGCCGGCGGTGGTGTGGGTGGCGCAGTCTTGATGGCAATAGTTGGCCTGATCAAGAATATGATGGCCAAGAAATAGCGCGTTAGCGAATCAATCCATACCCGAAAGAGAAGATGAGCTGCATTGACCAACGCAATGCAGCGCAAACATCACTATGAATAAATATATCACCGAATTTGTTGGCACATTCTTTCTTGTCCTCACGGTCGGATGCACTGGAATCGGCGCTCCGGCAGGAGTCATCGCGCCGCTGGCGATCGGCGCGGCATTGATGGTAATGGTCTACGCGGGCGGACATATTTCCGGAGGCCACTACAATCCGGCCGTAACGCTGGCCATCTTGATAAGAGGCCGCGTTCAGATCGTTGATGTAGTTCCTTATATTATTGCGCAACTCCTTGCCGCCCTCGCTGCCGCCGCAGCAGTGAAGTTCCTCCGTGCCGGCGTCGACGTGACAGCCATTGCCCCGAAGATTGGTCCGGCACTGCTGGCGGAATTTCTTTTTACTTTCGCGCTCGCGTTTGTGGTCCTGAACGCTGCGACGGCGGAAGGGACTTCCGGCAATTCGTTTTATGGTCTGGCCATTGGCCTGACGGTCATGACCGGCGCGTTCGCTGTTGGCGACATTTCCGGCGGCGCGTTTAATCCCGCGGTCGCGCTCGGGATTTCAATCCTCGGGATTTCGAACTGGGCCAATCTCTGGGTTTATCTGGTGGCGAACTTCATCGGGGGCGCGGCAGCTGCCATCATCTTCAACATGGTCAATCCCATCGCGCAGACCACGCCGATCGCGACGGACGAGCCTCCTTACGAAACGCCGAAATAGCACGCGATCACGCCGGGGCGATCGGAAACCCGTTTTGAAGTGACGCGGCAGATGGAATTGCTTTTTCCAACAATGATTTGTTAAGGCCAGACACTGTTCCGAAGCAGTCTTGTATTCCGGGTGTTAGCGAGCCAGACGACCGCCGCGCAGAGCATCGCCATCAAGACGAGAATAGCGATGCAGTGGGCCGCGATGCTTGTGTAACCGCCGTTCGCCGGATTGAGGAACGGATAAGGGTACCGTCCGGTTATCGAGCCGCGAATCAGGGTGTACATTATCCAAGCCAACGGGAAACTCAGCCAGATTAGCCCCTGCCGAAGCGTCAGGCGTCGGTGGGGTGGATCGAGCAGCCAATCGGCGACCAGTATTAAGGGCATCAGTTCGTGGACGACGGTATTGACCCACGGAATTGCGGTGTCCACGTCAGTGCCGCTAAGGAGAAGTGTGAACACTATCCCCGTGGCCGACATGTAGACCACAGCGCCTCCGCGGAAAAAGTCCAGGCTCGCTAGCCGGTCCCGACTTCCCGCACTGACGAGGAGCAGCGTTGCACCGATGAGATTACTTTCGATGGTGAAATAACTAAAGAAGTTGACGGCGTTGAAGGCCTGCGCGCGGAGGAGTGCCAGGAGTTGAACTCCAATGGCGAGAAGCGTCAGGATGGCGAAAATTATCCGGTAAAGACGAATCGCACCTGCGCATTCACGAGCGCACTCCTGCCACAAATGTCGCAATCATGCGGCTCGGTTGCGGCCCGTTTCTCTTTCGGTAACCGAGGGTCGCGTTGAGGGAGAATTCGCAGTGGATCACACTTCCCTCGATAGGAGCAACGATCACGAGCAGGACAATCGAAAATCGGCAATCGGAATTCGAAAAGGCGATGGCGGTGAGGGAGGGATTCGAACCCTCGGCGACACGAAGCACCTAGTGTATACTGATTTTCAGGCACTTACGTCATCTAAATCACCGAAAAACGTTGACGTTATTCTTAGTTTGATTCTTAGTTCTGGCAAATGGCGAGCCTTTGGAAGCATCCTGATTCGCGCTTCCACGTTGCGTGCTTCACGGTTCACGGCACCGCTGAACGAAAGCAGTGGAAGCGAAGCCTGAAAACGCAGGATCGTAAGCTTGCGCGCAAGATCTCTGATGCACTCGACGAGGCCGGGCGGGGCGCGATGAGCGAGGAAGAAATCAATTCCTTTGTGGAGAAAATTTCCGATTCAAAAAGTCGGACCGCTGTAGCTAAGGTTTTCGCAGAAGTTTTCTGCGCGGTGACAGGTCGCGAAATGGGCGCGGGTTCGCTACGCGCGTTCGTGGAATCCTGGTTGGAGGGGATTCGAGGCGAGATCGCAGCGCAGTCATTTCTTCGGTATCAGCAAGTGGCGCGAGAATTCGTTGCGTTCGCCGGTGCGACGGCGGAGCGGGACATCATGAGCTTCGGTCGGCGGGACGATTTACTCATTCTGCGCTTTCGTGATGGGCTGGCGAAGCGCGTTTCTGCCAACAGCGTCAACACACACCTGAAGGTTGTTAGGCAGATGTTCAAAGCCGCCGCGCAGCGGTTCAAAATCGACAGCCCGGCGCGCGATGTCGGCGGATTGAAGGTGCGCAAAGCGGAAACGGATCGTCGGCGCGGCTTCACGTTAGCGGAGCTGGGGCGCATTCTGCGCGAGGCGAGTGGCAGCGAATGGGAAGGCATCATTCTGGCCGGGCTTTATACCGGGCAAAGGCTTTCTGACATCGCGTCGTTACGATGGGAGAATCTAGACCTGGTGCGTGGTGAGCTTGCGTTAACTACGCGCAAGACGGATCGGCGCATGCTGATTCCGCTGGCATCGCCTTTCGCTGACTACCTGGCGGCGCTGCCGGCGAGCGACGATCCGGCTGCGTTCGTGTTTCCCAAAGCGGCCGGGTTTATCGAGGCCACGCGAGCGGAGCAGACGGTGACGCTATCGGGTCAATTTCGCGACATCCTCGCGCGGGCAGGACTGGTGAGAAGGCAATCACACACTAAAGCCGCAAATGGTAAAGGGCGCGATGCGCGCCGCAAAACAAGCGAGCTTTCGTTCCACTCCTTCCGGCACACTGCAACCAGCCTGCTGAAGAATGCCGGGATCCCGCAGTCGGTCGTGATGGATATGATCGGGCACGAGAGTAAAGCGGTGAGCCAGATTTATACGCACGTAAGCGAGCCGGAGAAACGTCGCGCGGTGGAAGCACTGCCATCTGTGGCGGCGCTGATGAGGGCAGCGGACGCGCCGGCGAAGCAACAGAGTTCAGCAAGACGAAGGGCAAAGCGATGAGCGAGAAACGAGCGAGTAAGCGCAACAGCGGAACTGCCGTAAGGCCGCGAGCAATGCCGGGCGAGAGCTTCACCGCGGTAAGATCAGAAGCGCCCGAGAACGCGCTTTCACCGGCGAGCCGTGCAGAGTCGCTGACGACAAGGGACGTAAAGCACGCGCTCGCGTTGTTGAATCATCTTGATCGATGCCATCGCGCGGCGCTGGAAGTGCCAGGCGTCGATAGCGCACTGCAAAGGACTGATTACTACGGCATGCACATGCACCCCGCGTTCCTATTCGTTTCCAATCATCTTTACGAGCTGCGGCGCTGGTGTGAGCAGCGGATTCAGGCTGGCGAGGGCAA
>JBBPYF010000052.1:0-11745 GCA_038200165.1 Chthoniobacterales bacterium
AGTGGCCTCAAGGACATCGCGTGGCGTGGAGACAAGTATCTATGGAGTAAGACGCGATCGTTAATCAAGTTTTTTCGCGCCCCGAAGCTTGCGGAAGAACCATTCGAGCTGGCCACCGACATCAAGGATGAAAAGATACGCACCAAATTCCTCAAGAATAACTGGCGCTTTCGCTCCCCTCATCAACTGAGCGTGAGCCACTCGAGCTATCGCAATTACATCCGTTCATCCAAAGCGGAGTTCACCGTGGCAAAAGACCAGTATGTGCGCCTGAACACCGGCTGGTTTAGCGATCGCAGCGCCTGCTACCTCGCGGCCGGCCGGCCAGTCATCACGCAGCAGACCGGCTTCACCGATATTTATCGCGGTGACGGATTGTTTGCCTTCCGCACTCTCCCTGAAATCGCCGAAGCCGTGCGCGAAATCAACCGCGACTACCGCAAACACTCGCGTGGCGCGCTCGCTCTCGCGCATGAGGTCTTCGATGCCGCGAAAGTGCTTCGCGCATTGCTCGAGAGCGCCGGCATTTAGTTCGTTTGCTTTTCAACCGCGCCGTTTCATCTTCTCGGACTTTCGCGATGAGACTTCTCCTTGCTTGCGCGCTCTTTTTTGCTGCGGCGTCATTGACGCTTGCTCAGCAAAACACCCCGCCCCTGCCTCCGCCGGCCGACGGATTGCCGCCGGTCAAACCAAGTGCAACTCCCCCACCCGCGCCCGCCATCGTCGTAGCTGCGCCCAAACAACCGAATGGCCAGATTCAGAAAAGCCTCGTCCGAATTACTTCCACCGAAATTGAGCCTGACTATCGCGCGCCGTGGAATACCGGCGCCATCGGTCGTGGCGTCGGCGCCGGTTTTGTCATCGAAGGTCCGCGCATCATGACAAATGCGCACGTCGTTAGTAATACGCGTTATCTTACGGTCGAGCGCGATGGCGATCCCAACAAGTATCCGGCACGCGTGCTCTTCGTGGCGCACGATTGCGATCTTGCTCTTATTACTGTAGACGCGCCGGAGTTTTATAAAAATATGCCTCCGCTGAGCTTCGGCGGAATTCCCGAGCTGGAATCAACTGTCTCAGCTTACGGTTATCCTATTGGCGGTGAGCGCATGTCAGTCACTACTGGGATAGTTTCTCGTATTGACTTCCAGCTCTACACCCACTCGGCCATCGATCAGCACCTGGCCGTTCAGATCAGCGCACAAATCAATCCTGGTAATAGCGGTGGTCCGGTCGTGCAGAATGGCAAAGTAGTCGGAGTAGCTTTCCAGGGCTACAGCGGTGATGTCGCCCAGGGCGTCGCCTACATGATCCCTACTCCAGTCATCCATCGCTTCCTTACTGACATCAAGGATGGGCACTACGACAAGTATGTCGACCTCGGCCTGAGCTATGCCAAGCTACAAAACCCGGCGCAGCGTCGTTACTATGGTTTGCCAGATGACGGGCGCGGAGTCGCCGTCACTACCGTGATCGACGCCGGCTCGGCCGGCAAAGTGCTCAAGCAGGGTGATGTTCTTCTCTCCATCGATGATCATCCCATCGCCAGCGACGCTTTTGTCGAGCTCGAGGGCAAGCGCGTGGAAATGCCGGAAGTAGTCGAGCGCAAATTTAAAGGAGACAAGGTGAAGTTCGACATTCTGCGCGACAGGAAACCTCAGACTGTGACCATCACATTGGATACGGTCTGGCCATATCTGACCGAGGGTCACTATTACGACGTTCGGCCACGCTATCTTCTATTTGGTGGATTGCTCTTTCAGCCATTGTCACGCGACATGATGGAAGCTTACCAGGTCGCTGATCTGCGCCTCCGTTACTACTTCGATAACTTCGTGCAGGATCAAATCTATCTGCAGCATCCGGAGGTCATCGTTCTCACTAATATTCTTCCGGATCCAACCAATACTTATCTCGCGTCCTACCGGGCCAGCATCGTCGACGAAGTAAACGGCAGGAAAATCCTGACCTTGCGCGATCTGGCCCAGGCATTCGCAGAGGCGACAGATCGCTTCGTTGTCAAAATGATCGGTGACGGTCCACCGCTGGTCCTTGATCGTAAGGAAGTAGAGAGCGCGCGGGAGCGGATTCGGACGCGTTACAACGTAATCAACGAGCAGAACCTGGAGGAGCAACCGCTCGCCGCCCAGACCGAGTTGCACGCGGGCAGCCCAGGGTCATAGTTATGCGCAAAATTATCATTCTCCTCTGGCTGGCAGCTGCTTTCAGCGTCTTTGCCAAAAAGGAAGTCGCAGCGGTGCAGCCGCGCCAGCTCTCGCTCGTGCGCGTAAATGTCACCGGCCAGGCTTTCGACTACTTTCGCCCCTGGCAGAAGCGGGCGCCGTTTTCCAAACGCGCGCTCGGAGCCGTGCTCTCGCAAGGCCGCGTCCTGGTCACAGCCGATTTAGTTGCGGACCAGAACTATGTCGAGCTGGAACGGGCCGAGAGCGGAGATAAGATGGCCGCGTCGGTCGAAGTAGTCGACTACGAAGCGAACCTCGCGCTTGTTCTGCCGCAGGATAAAAAGTTTCTGCAAGGCCTGCCTCCGCTCGAACTGACTAACGATACCATTGTGGGCGACCACCTCGCAGCCTTGCAACTGGAGCAGACCGGCTCGCTTGTTGTCACTGATGGTCTCGTTACTGGAGTTCAGGTGACACGCTACCCCAGCGAAGTCGGCCAGTTTCTGACCTATCGCGTTAGTATTCCATTACAGTATCGAGATAACAGTTACACCGTGCCGTTAGTTAAGAATAATAAGCTTGCCGGGCTGCTTCTTCGCTATGATCCGCGGTCGCAACTGATGGACGTGATCCCCGCACCGATCATCACTCATTTCCTCAAGGATGCGGCCAAACCCAAGTATGCTGGCTTTCCTACTCTGGGCTTCGAGTATTTTCCGACCCGCGATCCGCAGCTGCGCAAGTACGCAGGTGAGTCGGGAAATGGCGGCGGCGTGTATGTCACGGGAATTGAACCGGGCACGGCCGCGGCCCGTGGTGGCCTGCAGGTGGGCGACATCATCACCGGCATCGATGGTTTCGACCTCGACCAGAACGGCAACTATGTTGATCCCCTCTACAAGAAACTGGATTTCACCAATCTGCTGACCGCGCGCGCCTACTCGGGCGAGACCGTGCCGTTCAAAGTGCAACGCCAGGGCAAAGCGATGCAGATAGATCTTACTCTCGACCATCGCGATACAACCGATTACGTCATCCCTCCTTACGCGCACGACGAAGCGCCGCGTTATCTCGTGCTCGGCGGACTTGTCTTTCAGGAACTTTCCCGCCAATACCTGCGCGAATGGGGCACTAACTGGGCGAAGGATGCGCCGCAGCGTTTCGTCTATCTTGACCGTTTTCAGTGGGAGCTATTCCCTGCCGGTCACCGGCGCGTGGTTATCCTCGGCCAGGTCCTGCCTGTGAATGGCACCATCGGCTATGAAGACATAGGTTACCTCACCGTCACTAAGATAGATGGAAAGGAAATCCATTCGCTCGAGGATGTAGCTGCAGCGATCAAGGATCCGCTAGATGGATTTTACAAGATTGAGACAGACGAGCAGCCGAGGGAGATTCCGCTCGATCCAAGCCAGGCCAGGGTTGATGAACCGGCGTTACGTGATAGCTACGGCATTCCGGTACTTGAACGACTTAAATAGAATGCTCGCGAGCGGAGGCCACTCCCTCGAAAAAGTCACGCACTTCTCCGGCATAGGTGCGGAACGGATCGCTCATCAGCAAAATCTCCTGAGGACTGGCTGCGATCGAATCCCAGTTGATAACATAAGGTAGACTGGAGTTGCTGAAGTAGGCGACGGCCTGGGCGCGGCCGGCCGCACGCGAATTACCGGGCGGGCAATAGCTCGCGCTTTTACTTCGCACGGAAGCGTTCCAATCGGCAATGCGTTTGCCGCTCTTGACCTGGAAGAAGAGACCGCGCGCGGGATCGATATTATGATATTCCAGGTCGAGACTAAGCAACCATGGATCATCCCACGACAAACCTTCGGCCTGCACGAAAGTCTCCAACAGCCAGCGTTTCGTTAGCCAGTCCACGCCGCCAATGAGGGCGGGGGTATTGTTCTGCAGCGCATCAAGGACGAAGCTCCAACTCTCCAGTAACCAGCCAATCTCCGCATCCCGGCCTTGGAGATGGTTTCCAGCCGCTTCCAGAAACCGCCACTGCACTTCGAGCGCATCGATGCTTCTGCCGCTCTCGAGGCGCACCTTCCAGGGGCCGTCTGGTCGATGGGAAAGCTCGCGCGTAGCTGCGACAGCGTCAGCGAGAATAAGACCGCGCGGGAACTTGCCTTCTTCGAGTAAACTCAGCACGCATGCTGTCGTTCCCAGTTTCAGAGCGGTGGCGAACGGGCTCATATTCGAGTCGCCGATGAGCAGGTGAAGACGGCGGAACTTCCGATAATCGGCCAGGGGTTCATCGCGCGCATTAATAATGGCGCGGTTAAATTGCACCCATTGATAGATATCGTTGACGATGTGATCGGCGCGCTGACTGATCTGGAAGCGCACCGGCGCAGCATTGGCCGGTGGCTCGAAATCGAAAGCAAGTGGATGCGCCTGACCTACCCGGCCCGCGCCGGTATAAAGCTGGCGCGTTGCCAGAAAACTAAGAAGCGTGCCGAGAACCACCGGCGCAAACTGTGTCCCGCGATGCATGAGGTAGTTCTCGTGGCAACCGAAGGTAGCTCCGGTGTAATGGTCGATGTTATTCTTGATGAATGAGACGCGGTTGAGTGCGCCCATCTCGCGCAAGGCCTGCAAAAGCAAAGCATCCCCGGCCAGATCGTAAGTGACAGCATCCCGCAGACGCACACACTCGGGCGAGGCATACTCGATGTGCCCCATATCGAGGTAAAGCCGGCCGCCATTAAGAAGAAAGCCGCCGTTGCCGGGCGGCTCCTCATAGTCGCGATAATGCAGATCAAGCGCGCCCAGCCGGGCTTGTCGAAATAGATGATTCTTAACCCGGGCCGGCCATGCTTCGGTCGAGACTTCGGCGTCATGAACAAGCGCGCCGTACTCTGTCTCGAGTCCGACGATGCGATTCATCGCGCGACCATCGGCTATGGGCCAGCGCCGAACAAGCAGTATTCAGCAAGGTGATTGGCCTGGTAGTAGAACGTGAGGCTGCTTGACTTCCAGCTTACTATTCCAGCCTATGAACGAGATAGCTGAGCTGCGGAGCCCGTCGGATAAAACTGGAGGGATCGTCTATTTCGCGCGGATGTTGAGCAAAATCCGGCTGCACCTCGGTGGTCGGCTGCCGATCGATTACCAGCCAAACCTTGGCAAAGGCTTCGATGAGTCCTGCGTGACCTTCCTGGAAGTCTATTACAATTACCTGGTCGAGCGGGTGAAGCAGGGCGGCAGCGACGAAGAGATTCTTGAGTGGTGTTTCGAGAATGGGGGGCGCCCCTCGGAGAATGAAATTTTCGTATGGAATGAATTCATGCGAAAGCGCGGCTGGAATGATGAAGTCACGCCGATGCTGGAGCGCCGGAAAAGGGAAGCAGGCATGAGCGATCGGGCGGAGATCCAAACGATGTTTGATTTTATCGACGCCGATGAAGACCGGCCCGTCCGCCGCAACAACGCTACCGGCCCCGCGTAGCATCGAGCGGCGCGGGCGGCGGCGGCGGCTGCTGCGTGCGCCACTCGATAAAGCGCCACACTGCGAGCACAAGCAAAACCGTAATGATAGCCGCGACAATGCTCCGCCTGTCGCGCACGCGACGCTACTCCGAGAGCGTGTCGATGCGCTCGGCCAGCGCGAAATCCAGATCAGTCAGGCCGCCTTTACTGTGAGTGGAAAGCACCAGGCGCACTTTGTTAAAACGGATGTCGATATCGGGATGATGCTCTTCTTCCTCCGCCACTTCGGCCACGGCGTTCACAAAATCGATCGCGTCCGTGAAATCATCGAACTCAAAGGTGCGCTCGATGTGCTTCTTCTCCAGCTCCCATTCCGGCACCTTTTTCAGACGATTTTTCAGCTCATCGGCTTTGATCAAGTCGGCCATAACGGCCTACGACTAACACCCGAATTTATTTTTGCAAACGGCGATTCGTGACGCGCAAAACAGGCGTGCCGCGGCTCACCAGCCGAGGATTCTGCGCAGATTTTTTTCGGAATCGAAGAGATCCACTGCGGTCGCGCGGCACCGCGGAGAGAGCGAGTTCCACTCGATTATCACCTCGCGCGCCGCATCAGTGGCCGAGGCAAGATCGTCGACAAAATAGAACCCGCCGCGCTCGGGGAGATAACCTGCGGCGCCGGTCTCTTCGGTGATGACGGGCCGCCCCACGGCGAGAAACATGGCCGCGCGATCGCTCAGCCAGCCGGTGCGCCAGACCACGTCCACGCCTTTGATCGCGGTAAACTCCGCGCTCGCTGAGGCGACATAATGCCGATATCGGCGCGCCGTTTTGGCAACGCCGTGCGGATCGACCACGCGCCAGCCGCGTTGCTGGAGCCGCACAAATTCGGGATCACCGGCAACGATATTCATCGCCAGCTCGAACTGCGCCTCCGGTACACGCGAGGGCAAATTGAGATATTTCTCGAAGGCGAACTTCTTCGACAGATCGGGAAATTCACCAGCCACTTCGACGGCGCCATTCCAGTACCACTGTCCGATCGTCGTAAACTTCGCCGCGCGCGGCTTCGGCTGCGGCTGTATGAACTTCGTGTCAACGAGCGGGAAGAAAGTGCGCCATTTCAGCGGCGACCTGGGCAGCTGGCACTCCGCCGCGCCCGCATTCAAGCCGATGGTCCAGAACTCGTCATGAGTTGATTGCCCCATCTCGAGCTTGGTCATCCAATAAAAAATTTCGCTCGGATCGAGGTCGCAGAGAATTCGCCGCTCGAATTGGAGCAGGAGCGGCGGGTGAATCGAGTAGCTCAGGTTCAGAAGCGTGCTCGGTCCGGCCAGCCGTGCACGGAGTTCGCGCTCGCTCATGCCGAAACACCGCATCTCATCCAGCTCATGCGCATCGTTCGCGCGCGGCTGATAAAGCAGACAGTAATTCAACCGGTGCGCCCGCACTTGCGCCTGAAACGCTCGAATGGCGCGGCGATCCGCGGTCTCGTTGCCGGTTCCGGGAAAGATCTCCAGCCAGACGGCGTCTGCTCGCAGTCGCTTCAAGCCGAGCATCCATTGCAGAGGCACAGAAAACACCCCACCGCCTTCGCGATATTTGGCGGCGAAACCGCACCCGAGAAAAACAGTCACACCGCTTTAGGAAGCAATCGCCAGATCAGCAGCAACAGCACAACAACAACGAGCGCGAGCACGCCCCAGAAAATGTAGCGCGCGGAGCCGGTGAGCGTTTCGGTGATCCGATCCGTTTTGAGTTTTTCTTCTGCGCCCGCAGTGATGATCGTGCGCTCGGCGCGGAGCAATTGCACGCCGATGAGACTGAGGTCGTAATGCGGGGCCTGAGCGTCGTTGTTGCCGTAATAGAGCCAGAGGTTTTCCCCGGCGGGCGCATGAAAGAGAAGTCGCGTGGCTGAATAATGTCCGCGGAATTCGTGCAGATCGATGGCCGCGTTTTCGCGATTATCCGTTTCCAGAAAGAGCGTGTCGGATTGCGGAGCGGCGTCGAGTCGAAGCGTGAGCTCTGAATTTGCGCGACCTTCCTCACGCCAGCTCTCGCTACCGAGCTCGTGGGGGTATTTCTCGCCGCGTTCGTCAGCCAGTTCTTCCCACAGACGAACGCTGCGCTCGAACGCCGGAGAACTCGACGCGCAGGTGAGACGCGTAATCGGAAGACACGCGCGCGGCAATTTCAGCGACCAGCGCGAGACTGTGGGCCGGTCTCGATCGTCAACTTTCGTTGCGACGAGTGGCACCGCGTGAAAGCTGGATGTTGTCTCCAGCAAAAACGGAAGCTGCGTGTCACCGCGAATGATGCGCAAGTCGCGCGCGTCCGAAGCGCTTTGCGCCAGCACGTCGACGTCGAGCTCGATTTGTTGCGGACCAGGTTTGGTGATGAGGAGTTGTTTGCGAAATTTCCAGCCGGCGAGATCAATCCTCGCGCCAGCGATCGGCTGCGTCGGCGCTATGTAGCCGGGGTTTGGCGCGGGTGAGGATAATGCCGCATCGACGCCATGGTCCGGGCGTGTTCCATCGCGCAGTGGAGCCACTTCATAACGCGGAGCGATGGCGCGCTCATTTCCAGATAGCAGCGTGTAGCTGCCCGATCCTGGCGCGGAGAAAATCAGACGTGTGATGCGGCGCGTGCCGGTGATGGAGTTCAGCGCGAGCGGAGCGTCGACGCCGTTTTCGATGAAGAGGATCAGCTCGCGTCCGGCAATCGGGTTTTCTATGGGAATCTCGAGTCGCGCGGTGATGGCGCGGTTCGTTTCGAGGCGGTACAACACCGCAGTGGCGACGGGTTGCTCCTGTAATTTGTCGCCGGCGAGTGCAGGCGTGGCCACGGTGAGGTGGCGGGTGAAGAGTCCTTCTGGTGTCGCGATGCCGAGCGACGCGACGTGCAGATTCGCCGCGCCGAGATCAAGTTCGATGCGGGTGACGCCGGCATTTTCCTCTCGCGATTTGACCCTTAATGCGATCGGCTCGGTCGGAGCTTGCGCCCCGCTCAGGATCAATTCAGCGCCGGTCACCGGCACGGGTTCAGAGCGCGAATCATCGATGATGATGCGGAGAAATAGCAACGCGCCTTCTGGGAAGGAAACGCGTGTGCGACCGGCCGCGTTGTCGCTGCGAAAAATGGGTGCGCCGTCCGTGAGCACGCGCCAGGTGATTTCATCCTGCGAGCCTTCCACGCGCGCGGCTTTGGTGAAGCGCGGTCCGGGCGGCAGGTCGAGCGTGACGCCGGCAAGCGCCGCATCCGTGCCGGTGGTGATGTGCAAAATCGTTTGCTTGAATGCAAGCTCGGGGCGGAATTCTTTCGGACGCGCGCTGGTTTCGGGGCGCGGCTTGGGCTGCTCGAGCGCGTAAGGGATTTCGTGGCCGCCTGCGTCGATCACGCGCAGGTCCGCGAGATCAGGGCGCGCGGCGTTCAAAGTTTCCGCTGGAAGATTGACCCGAATGAGACCTGCGACGGGGACGTTGATGGTCTGACGAAATTGCCACTCGTTAGGCGCGACCGCGCCGTTAACCGACGCAGCAATGACTGCGCATGCGAAAAAGCGTTTCATCAAGTCGGGTGCGTTTCAGTCGTGCCGAGGAAAACGCTGATAGAGGAACGATGCAATGATGGCGATGGCGGCGACAACGACAAACGCGGCGATGCGGTAAAGCTGATCGAGCTGGGAAAGGTCGTGCAGAAAGAGCTTGAGGATGACGATTCCGAGCAGCCCCAGGCCGGCCCAGCGCACAGCGGCGGCGCGAGCCCGAAGCCCGATGATGAGCAGAGCGAGGGCGAAGATCGCCCAGGCGATGGAGTAGCTCATGTCGCGCGCGAAATTGCCGCTGAACTGAAAAGTGAGCGCAGCTGTTCCCGGTGTGCTGAAGTAATCGGCGATCTCGATGTTGAGTAACAGGAAAATGAGAATGATGGCGAGGGCGTAGAGCAGCGGCGGCGCGCTGATGTTAAAGAGGCGATGGCGCGACGGCGCGAGAAGTTTTGCCGCGGCGAAGGCACAGAGCGCGACGATGCCATAGGTGTAGAGATACCAATTGATAATAGGCGTGGCCGCGCGCGCGTGGTAGGTGAGCACGGCGGGATTGAGTGCGAGGCGGGCGAAGGCGATGGCGATGAGCGCGACACCGGCAAGGCGCAATCCGGGATGCGGCACGCGCCGGGAAAGCCAGCAGAGCGCCGCACCTTCCAGGGCCCAGCCGAGCGTGATCCATTGGCAGTCGAATTGGATCGGGAAAATGAGCGTGATGAAGAAAAGTGCCGCGCCGCCGAAGAGCGCGAGCTGCGCGGTTTTGGCTGCGGCTTCGGCGGGCACAAATCTGAGAATGATGAAGAGGCAGAGTAACGCCGGCAGCGCGAAGAGCGCGGGAAGGAGGCCAAGCATCCCATTTGGATGTGTTGCGCGCGCGAGATGGTAGACGAGAAAAAAATGCAGCGGCGCCGCCAGCGCGGAACTGGCCCAAACGAGAGTTCGGTTGGCGAACTGCCGGCAAAAGAAAAACGGAAATGCGATGAAGAGGGCGGCGAATGCGAGATACCAGATCAGCGGAGTAGTCGCGTGCGCTGGTTGGAAATGGGCGGCGTGCCAGGCAAACTCGAGCAGGACGACCGAGCCCAGACCAACGCAGGGGAGTAGGTCGAGCGAAAGGATGTTCGTCAGACCGAGTAGGAGAACGACCAGCAGAAGCGCGAGCGCGAACACCGGACTGGGATTCACCAGTGGCAATCGCAACACCGCCATGATGAGCAGTGCGAACGGAAGCGAAGCGGCTAAGGCCGGGATTTGAATGCGAAGCTTCGCTGGGTCGCCGAGCACGCTGAAGAACGAGCTGCGCGCCGGAGCAGTTTGAGGGAGCCGGCGCGCTGCCCATGTCGCCGCCGCGACGAAGAAAATGGCAAAGCCGCCGATAAGAAAGAGCGATGTGTCGAGACCGGTTAACGTCGTGGGCACCTGAAGCAGCCAGGCGCCGAGCGCGACCAGCGTGTGCACGAGCACGATGAGCATCGCAGCGAGTGTGCCGCTGAGGATAGCCGCGAAAAGCGCGATCACATTCACGCACAAGACGAGCGGCCAGACGAGAAACGACGCGGTGGCGAGTTTGAATATTGGAAGCAGGACGAGAAGCAACGTCGCCGCGGGGAAGAAATTTGCGGACCAAACAGGCGCGGCCTTCCCGAGCCGGTGCATGAGGATTGGCGCGGCAGAATGTACCAGCGCAAAGACGAAATAGGCCGCGAGCGCGAGATAGAGATTGTGGATGGTGAGATGCCACTGCGTCCACAGCGCGAGGAACAGGAAGACAACGCTGCCGGCGACAGTGAGAAGGCGTGCGGATTGTTGTTTCGCGAGAATCAGGCAGAGCACGCCGGCATCGACGAGAAAGATATAGGTCAGCAGCAGCTCAGGCCGCTCCGCGATGCGCGAGAAGGAGAGGAAGTAAAATGCCCAGGCGAGGGCGAGAGCGGCGATGCCGAGCGCTGCGCCGGATAAGGCTTGATCGAATCTGCTGATGCGCTTGTGCGCGAGCGCGCTGACCGCGAAGAGCAGCTGCAAGCCGAGGAAGATGCCCATCGGCAGAAGCGTTTTGCTGCCGGCGAAGTATTGATTGCGCACGAAGAAATCACCGACCCACGCCATCTGCATGAGTGCCGTGCCTACGGCGCCGAGAATCGGCAACGACGACCATTGCTTCGGCCGCGCGACGAGTAGCAGTCCTATGTCGAGAAGAGCGATGTAGCCGAATAAGGCGACCGGATTATCCTGGCCGGTCGAGAGCAGGATGGGCGTGAGAAATCCGCCCGCGATGCCGAGAACAGCGACGACGAGCGCGTTCATCCGCACCGCGAGCAGGAATGCCGCCGCGGTGATCAGCGCCATGAGCGCGAACGTCGGGAGCAGCCCGAAGAACGGGAAGTGATAAAAAGCGCGGCAGGCGAAGGTGACGGCGTAAAGAATTAGAATGCCGGTGGCGCAAAGCGTCTGCGCGGTGACGGCATTCTCCTTCCGCTTTAGTGCGACGCCGCCGATGACGAGCGCCAGGCCGACAACGAAGCCGATGGCGACGCGCAGCTCTGGCGGGATGAGGTTATGCTCGAAAGAATATTTGACGAA
>JBBPYF010000053.1:0-12330 GCA_038200165.1 Chthoniobacterales bacterium
TCATCCAGAACATTCCCGAGGGCGAAGAAATCTCGCTCTACCGCAACGGCGAATTCACCGATCTCTGCGCCGGCCCTCATGTCATGCGCACGGGGAACATCGGCGCGTTCAAGCTCACCCATGTGGCCAGCGCCTACTATAAAGCCGACGAGAAAAATCCGCAGCTCCAGCGCATCTACGGCACCGCCTTCAAGAACCGAACCGAGATGGACGCCTACTTCGCCATGCTCGAGGAAGCGAAGAAGCGCGACCACCGCAAGCTCGGCAAAGAACTCGAGCTTTTCACCTTCGACGATGACGTCGGCCCCGGCCTGCCCCTCTGGCTCCCGCGCGGTACCGCGATCATCGAGGAACTAGAGAAGCTGGCGAAGGAGACGGAATTTGCCGCGGGTTATGTGCGCGTTCGGACTCCGAACTTGGCGCGTGAGAGCTTGTATAAAACCAGCGGCCACTTGCCCTACTACGCCGACTCAATGTTCCCGCCGATGACCGTACACGAACACGGCGACGATGACGAGACCGGTCAACGCTACTACCTCAAGGCGATGAACTGTCCACATCACCACAAGCTCTACGACGCGTTGCCGCGTAGCTATCGCGACCTGCCGTTGCGCCTTGCCGAGTACGGCACCTGCCATCGATACGAGCAGAGCGGCGAACTCTTCGGTCTCATGCGCGTCCGCTCGCTGCAGATGAACGACGCCCACATCTATTGCACCGAGGAGCAGTTCGAGTCCGAGTTCCTGGCGGTGAACGAATTGTATCTGAATTACTTCAAGCTCTTCGGGATCGAGAAATACGTCATGCGTTTCTCCACCCACGATCCCGCCAAGCTGGGCCAGAAATTCGTCGACAACGCCCCGCTCTGGCTCAAGACCGAGGAAATGGTCCGCGGCGTCCTCCAGCGCAGCGGCATCAACTTCGTCGAAGTGCCTAACGAAGCCGCCTTCTATGGCCCGAAGATCGACGTCCAGGTCTGGAGCGCGATCGGCCGCGAATTCACCATTGCCACCAACCAGGTCGATTTCGCCCAGCCCAACAGCTTCGGCCTAAAATACAAAACTCGCGAGAACACTGACGCGATGCCACTCTGCATCCACCGCGCCCCGCTCGGCACGCACGAGCGTTTCATCGGTTTCCTCATCGAACATTACGCCGGCAACTTCCCCCTCTGGCTCGCGCCCGAGCAGGTCCGCATTCTCCCCATCGGCGACGAAGCCCCGCTCCTGGAATACGCGCGTTCGATTCAAACCGAACTCCGCGCGCACCAGGTCCGCGCCGAGCTCGACGCCAGCAGCGACCACATGAAAACAAAAATCGCGAACTCCGAGCAAATGAAAGTGCATACCATGCTGGTCATCGGAAACCGCGATATGGAAGCGAACGCCATCAGCGTTCGCGTCCATGGCAGAGGCAATCTCGGCGCAAAGCCGCGAGATCAAGTTATCGGCGATATCCTCGTCACGATCAAAGAACGCCGCGCCTGACAGATTCTCGGTCGTTCACAGACGAAAAGATGAGAGAAGCTGACTGACTAGAGCTGCGCGAACCAAAACGGAGACGATCCTCATCATCATCCGAGGGCTTGAGTGGAGGCGAGGGGAGTCGAACCCCTGTCCTCGAAGCCATCTGCGCAAGCTTCTACAGGTTTAGCCGGTGATTTATTTTTAAGGAGCCGAAGGCTGCGCCGGCACACTCCGTCTCCCGAGCCACCACGATTTTTCCTTCACCGTCCGGCGCGGTCACTCCGCCGTCCGATTAGCCTGCTGTCCATGTTCGGCGCCGTAGCAGGCGTCCAGCTCCGAACATCACGGTCAATTAAGCCGCGAGAGCGAGATCTTGGTGATCTGCATTTATTTTTTTTGGTCCGGATTTTAACGAGGCCAACGAACCATCCTCGACCTGCCGCCTGCGTTTCAAACAACGAGTCGAAACCAGTGCGCCCCCAACTCAGGAAGCATACGACAGACGATGCCCGGCTTCAAGCTTTCACTCGAGGCTTTCCGCCGCTCGCTCACGCCAGTAGAGGTAATGAATGTGCGGCATCGCCGGCTTCGTCTCCGCGAACAAGGAAACCGATCGCGGTCCCCTGCTCCGTCGCATGGCGAATGCACTGCGCCATCGTGGGCCGGATGACGAAGGATTTTTTGCCAAGCCGGGCGTTGGCCTGGCGATGCGGCGGCTGAGCGTCGTGGATCTCGATTGCAGCCGGCAGCCGATCGCCAGCGAAGACGGAACGGTCCACGTCATCTTCAACGGCGAAATTTACAATTACGTCGAGCTGCGCGCTGGCCTCCAACAGCGCGGCCATCGCCTAACGACACACGGCGACACCGAGACGCTCGTCCATCTGTACGAAGAACACGGGGTGGAGATGCTCCGCTTTCTGCGCGGGATGTTTGCTTTCGCGCTTTGGGATTCCCGCAAGCAAATGCTCTTCCTCGCGCGTGATCGTCTCGGGAAGAAGCCGCTCAATTACGCGGCTGCCGGCGACACCCTGTATTTCTGTTCCGAGCTCGCACCGCTCCTGGATGAAAAGCTCGCGCGCTGGGAAATCGATCCGGATGCGCTCGCGGCCTACCTGCAATTCGGCTTCATCTCCGCGCCGCGGACGATGGTGCGACAAATCCGCAAACTCCCGCCGGCGCATTATCTCGTCTGGCGCGCGGGTTCGGTAAAAGTGCAGCGCTACTGGTCGTTCACGCAATCACCAAAGCTCGAATGCAGCTACGAGGAAGCGCGCGAAGAAGTGCGCGTTAAACTGGACGAGAGCCTGCGGCTCCGGTTGCGCAGTGATGTGCCGCTTGGTTTGCTTCTGAGCGGCGGGCTTGATTCGAACGCGCTTCTTGCGCGCCTCGTCCGCGGGCTGGGCGAGAAAGTGCAGGCGTTCACGATTGGATTTGCGGAGAAGGAGTACGACGAGAGCGATATCGCCCGCGCCTCTGCGAAGCACTTCGGCGTCGAGCATCATGTTCTGCGCGGCGGCACCGACTTGTTGAGGCTGTTGCCGGATATCGTGCGGCACTACGGCGAACCGTCCGCCGACAAGTCTGCGCTGCCGACGATGTTAGTTTCCGAAGTGACGCGGCAGCATGTCAAAGTCGCCTTGAGCGGCGATGGCGGCGATGAAGCATTTGCCGGTTATCCGAAGCATCAGCTGCGCGCGTGGCAGCGCCATTCGTCCACGTTGTTCCCTCAAAAAGTGCGCGAGCGTTGGACGCTGACGTCCATGCGTTGCCAATCGGCGGGGAAATTGCGTCGCCTGCTTCTTGCGGAGACGCCAAGCCTTTTCTCGGGCGAATTTTTCTCCGGCTCGTTCTACGAGCGCATCGCCACCTCGGAGCTGCGGCGCCAAAGCGATGATTTCCTGGCCACGGTCGTCTCCGATTTCTGGCGCGGAACGATGGAGCCGCTGGAGCGGATTTTGCAATGGGACAACATCGAACCGCTGCCAAATTCCTTGCTGACCAAACTCGACATCGCGAGCATGGCGCGCAGCCTGGAAGTGCGCTCGCCCTTTCTCGATCACGAACTGGTCGAACTCTGTGCGCGTTTGCCTAACAAGTGGAAGGTCAACCGTCGACAGGGCAAGTTGATCTTGCGCGACATTGTCGCGGCCGATCTCCCGGCGGAAGTTCTGCGCGCGCGCAAACGTGGTTTCTCCGTTCCGCTGGCGCAGTGGTGGCGGGGTCAAGCGCGGCAGCAAATTCGCGATGGAATTCTTCCGCTCCATCCGGCGTTGCGGCCATTTCTGGAAGAGCGCTTCGCGGCGCAACTGCTCGACGAACATCAATCCGGCCGCGCCAATCACGCGCAGCGTCTTTGGAATCTTTGGGTGTTGAATGAATGGGCGCGGATGTTTCTCGCATGAAGATCGCGATCGTTGTCTCGAGCTGCGATGCCTTCTTCGATTGCTGGCGACCGTTCGCGTTCTTCTTTCGGAAGTTCTGGGGCGATTGCCCGTTCCCCGTTTACCTGGTCGTGAACGAGCTGCGCATTCAGTCGGCACTCATCCGTGCGCGGGCAGTCGGCGCAGATCGCGGCTGGGCTTCGAACATGCAGATCGCTTTGCCGCAAATCCAGGAGTCGCACGTGCTTTATTTCCAGGAAGATTATTTTCTGAGCGCGCCGGTGCGTCGTGAGCAACTCGCCGCCGATCTGGCGTACGCGATGGAACACAAAGTCGATTCCTTTTGCTTCCGCGCACGCTCCGATTTGGAGCCGGACTTTCAGCCGATCAACGATCGCTTCGGAATTGTCCCCCGCGAATCCGATGGCCGCACACGCTGTCAGGTCACGCTTTGGAAACGCGACGCGCTTCTCTCCGTTTTGCGCGCAGGCGAGAACGCGTGGGACATGGAAGCTCGCGGGAGCGAGCGCACGCGCGAGATGCTCGCGCTTTCCTACAGCACGCGCGAGAACCCGGTCATCCCGTATCTCATGTCCGCGATCGTGCGGGGACTTTGGACTCCGGAAGCGCTGCAACTTTGCCGGGAACACGGCGTCACGATCACGCCGAATTTCCGCGAGACATATTCGGAAAATTCCCTCGTCCGCAAAATCGCCCGTGCGCGCACGCGCCGCCGGCTACCGCGCGAACTCGCGCGCGTCCGCGGCAGCGTCCTTGATCTCGACCCGGTTTAGCACTCCAGTCGCTCCATGTACGGCGCCAGTCGATCCGCGCCCGCGCTCCCTTGGCGCCTGAACCTGAGCAGTCGCGCCGCGCTCCTGAGCGGGGGCGACGCCATCGTCATCTCCGTGCCGAAAAGCGGGCGCACCTGGCTGCGCGCGTTTTATGCCGCCTACTTTTGTGCACGCTACGAGCATCCGTTCTCGCTCGAACCGGAGCGTTACGGCGACGCGCGCATGCCGCGCATCATCTACACGCACGATCTTTTTGAACACCGCACCAAAGGCCGCTGGTGGGATCGGGTGCGCGGGAAATTTCTCGTGCCGGCGGCGGAGTTGCGCCGCGCGCAAATCGTCTTCATGGTGCGCGATCCGCGCGATGCTTTCGTCTCGCATTATGTGCAATTGAGCCGCCCGAGCGCGGATGCTCCGGAAAAGTTGAAGACGATCACCGCCTCCGAAATGTTGCGCGATCCGTTGCTCGGGATCGGGCAGATGGTGCAGACGATGAACGATTGGCGGCGCGAGATCGGCTCGCGCCCGAACGTCACGCTTCTCCGTTACGAAGATCTGAAGCGCGCGCCCGAGGAACATTTTCGCCGCGCGCTCGCGGCCATTGGTGAAGAGGAAATTTCGCCGCCGCATTTCGCTCAGGCGCTGGAATTCACCCAATTCGGCAACATGAAAAAACTGGAGGCCGCGGATGCCTTCGACTCGAAAATTCTGCAGACGCGCGACAAGCGAGATCCCGAATCGGCCAACGTGCGGCGGGGCAAGGTCGGCGGGTTTACCGATTATCTTTCGTCGGAAGACCAGACCTACGCGGCCGAAGCGATGAGCAAACTCGATGCCCAATTTGGCTACCTCATCCCGTGACGCCCGAAACTGAAACGCCAACGGAATGGCTGGAAGGTCTGAACCACGCCATCCTCGAGTTGGCGCTCGATTGCATCATCACGATCGATGCCATCGGCGTGGTGCGCGAATTCAATCCCGCCTCCGAACGCGTCTTCGGCTATACGCGCGCGGAAGCGGTCGACCGGGAGCTGGCGGAGCTCATTATCCCGCCGGCCTTGCGCGAGCGGCACCGGCAGGGCCTGGCGCATTATCTTAAGACCGGCACCGGCCCGGTACTCGGCCGCCGCATCGAGATCGCAGCAGTTTCTAGTTACCGCGTCGGTCGGGCGACGAGGATGCCGGTGTCGCTGCCGTAGCGGTAGAGATAACTCGAAAGACTCGAGTCGATCACGATCTTGCCGTAATTCCGCGGCGATGAGGCGTGCATGAAATGCAGGACGCCATCATCCGTGCGGATGGCGAGCCCGACGTGCGACGTGCCGAACAACCGCCCATCATGCGAGACGATACCAATGATGTCGCCGCTTTGCAGCTTCGGCTCGATCGCGGCGACGCGGCTTTTGGGAATTTGATAGAGCGCGCGATTGGACACGCGCGCCTCCATTTGCGCGAGCGGTTTGAGCAGCGCGCGGTTGCTTGAGAGGTATCGGTAATTGTGCCAGCCGAGCGTCATTTCGCGCGCGGCATGCGGGACGCTCCGGCCGCCCAGACTGCGCGTGAGATCGCGCACCAACCCGCGGCGATCGTTATCCGCCAGCCAATCCTCCAGGTAATGCAAACGCGAGAGGTATTCGCCGGTGCAGCGGCCATCGCGATAACGATCCCGTTCGATCTGGCGCAGCAAGTCTTCCGGCGTCCAGTTTTCCGGCGGATCATTCAGCATCCGCGCGAAGCCGAGCGAAATCTCGAAGAAGGTCCAGCAATCCATGCCGTTGAAATTCGCCGAGGGCGCTTCGATGCGATTATCGATCTCGAGGGTGAAAGATTTGTAGCGCGTGCCGAGGAGCGCCTTTCCGACGGTAGCGGTGCGTTCGCCGATCGGGAGTGATTGCCAGTTACCCGCGCGAGCCTCGTTCAGCAGGCGATCGAATTGCTCGCGTCCTTTGAACACGGTCGAAAACGGGAGGCCCGATTCAGCGTTGCTGAGCTGAAGGGCCAGGAGGAGCAGGAAGGTGGCGAAGAAACTTTTACGCATGCGGGTGGGAATATCTCGCATTCCAGGGAGCACGCAACGTGCCCCCCGCGAGGATCGGAAGCACGAGCTGCCAGCCCGTCGACGCCGGGTGTCACCCGGAGAGAACTTTTCCAAGCATGTTCGGCGTGACTCGCCGAACCAACGGGGTGGCACCCAGTGCTCCCCAAGTCCGGAGCACGCGCGTGGACGCAAATGCGTGGCGGGAAGGGACCCACCGGATACTTTCCCCGCATGCAGGATCTTTTCGGTGATGACTCCGAGACGAAGGCGGTGAAGGCGTCGACGGCTGCGTCGCCTCTGGCCGCGCGGATGCGGCCGCGTTCGCTCGAAGAATTTGTGGGGCAACAACATATCCTCGCGCCGGGAAAACTTTTGCGGCGCGCGATCGAGGCGGATCGATTGCCGTCGGTCATTCTCTCCGGCCCGCCGGGCACCGGGAAGACTACGCTTGCGCAAATAATCGCCGGAATGACGGGGGCGAAATTCGAGCACCTCAGTGGCGTAGAGAGCAACGTCGCCGACATGCGCCGCGTCGTGTCCTCAGCCGCGAATCGCATCCGCACTTCCGGGCAGAAGACGATCCTCTTCGTGGATGAGATTCATCATTTCAACAAAGCACAGCAGGACATTCTGCTGCCCGATGTCGAGAGCGGAAACCTGCGGCTGATCGGCGCGACGACTTACAATCCATTCTTCTACGTTAACAGCGCGCTCGTCTCGCGTTCACAGGTTTTCCAACTCGAGCCTCTGAAGGTAGAGCAGTTGGAGGAATTGATCGGTCGCGCGCTGGCGGATGAAGAGCGCGGCCTCGGAAAATACAAGGCTCAAATTGATCCGGAAGCGCGGACGCATTTGGCGAAAATCAGCGACGGCGACGCGCGCAAATGTTTGAACGCGCTCGAGATTGGCGTGCTTACGACTGCACCCGACAAACGCGGCGTGATCCATTTCACCCTCGAAGTTTCGGAGCAAAGCATTCAGCAAAAAGCGATCGTTTACGATCGCGCGGGCGATGCGCACTACGACACCATCAGCGCCTTCATCAAAAGCATGCGCGCATCGGACGAGAAGAGCGCGATCTACTGGCTGGCGAAAATGTTGCATGCGGGCGAAGACTTCCGCTTCATCGCGCGCCGCATTGTTATCTTCGCGAGTGAGGACATTGGCCTGGCCGACGCGGAGGCATTGCCGCTTGCGATCGCCACGCAGCAGGCGGTTGAATTCGTTGGCATGCCAGAAGCGCGCATTCCCCTCGCCCACGCGGTTTGCTACATGTGTCGCGCAAAGAAAAACCGCGAAGCCTACGAGTCGTTAGGCGCGGCCACGGAAGAAATCGAATCCGAACAAACGACGCGCGTGCCCGAGAAGTTAAAGAACAAACACTTCCCGGTTAATCCGGAGAAGTAGCGCATCACACGATGGCTGACGATTCCCTGAGCACCTCCTTCCAGCAGGAAGAAGCACGCGTCGTCGCACAGAGCGCCGGGTTTAAAAAAGAGCTCGGGCTGCGCGATCTTGTCCTCACGCAGATCGTCTTCGTTGTTGGGACGTCGTGGGTCGGGACAGCGGCAAAACTCGGGTCTGCGCAAACGGTTTACTGGCTGCTCGCGATCACGCTTTTTTATCTGCCGCTCGCGGCGGTGGTTATTTACCTCAACCGCATCATGCCGCTCGAGGGTGGCCTTTATCAATGGGCCAAGCTCGGGTTTAACGAGTTCACCGGCTTCATCGTGGCGTGGAACCTCTGGCTCCTCGGGATCGCGGTCATGGCCGGCACCGGGCTGGTGGTCGCGACTAATCTTTCCTATGCAATCGGGCCGGCGGCGGCGTGGCTGCCGGCGAGTCGCGTGTTCGTCGCCGCGCTCAATGGCGCACTCATCGCCGCGCTGGTTCTGGTTACGATCCGAGGGCTGAGCTTTGGAAAATGGGTGCATAACGTCGGTGCCATTCTGCTTCTGGGAACCTATGGCGCGATGGTCGCGCTGCCGTTCCTCGCGCGGCTGACGGGCAAGTTGCCCACGTATCATCCGATCGAGTGGGTGCTGCCGACTGCGTCGCTCTTCAGCCTCAACATCTTCAGCAAAATGGCGGTGGGCGCGCTCAGCGGCTTCGAGTATGTGGCCATTCTCGCGGGCGAAACGCGGGCACCGGTGAAGAACATTGGCCGCTCCGTCCTGATTGCCGCGCCGATCATCGCGCTCATGTTCATTCTCGGCACGAGTTCGGTCATGGCCTTCGTGAACTTCGCGGATTTGGATTTGATCGGGCCGGTGCCCCAGGCTTTGCGCGCGGGCGCGAATGCCTTCGGCGCCGCGGGCACGACGGTCGCCTCGATTGCGATCCTCATGCTCGCCGGACGCTCGATCGCGGTGCTGAGCATTTACTTCACGGGTAACACGCGATTGCCGATGGTGGCCGGCTGGGACAGCATCTTGCCCTCTTGGTTTAGCCACTTGCAGCCGCGCTATAAGACGCCGGTGAATTCGATCCTCTTCGTGGCGGTGGTCACGTTGCTCTTCGCGATCGGCAGCCTGCTCGGAGTCGGCGCGCAGGAAGCGTTTCAACTGATCGATAACGCGGCCGGGGTCTTTTATGCGATCGCGTATTTCGTGCTCTTCGCGATTCCGATTTGCGGGCTGCGGCAATTGCGCAGCCGCGCGCCGATCTGGCTCCGGCTCGTGGCCGGCTCGGGATTTCTGGTGACGTTGCTCTACACCATCTTCAGCGTTTTCCCGATCGTGGCCGTGGAGAGCCGTGGCTGGTTCGCCGGTAAAATCATCGGCGTCACGGTCGCGGCGAATCTGCTCGGGGGGCTAATTTTTCTTGCGGGCCGTCGGCGTGCGACCAGAACGGCCGCGCGATGAAAGCGAAGCAAACCACCGAGATCACCGAGTAGATAATCGAGGCGGTGTCGGATTGCGTCGCTCTGAGCCACTCGGCGAGTCCCGCCGGGTGCGTGCCGTAGTAGCTGTAGATGTTCAGAAATTGCACAACGAATAACACCTGCACGGCGACCTGAAAAGAAAGCGGGAGACGCCGCGCGATGAAGGGAACGAGCAGGACGCTGCCGAGAAACAAATGGTTCTCGTGCGCGGAGGTCATGACGAACGGGACCAGGAGCGTGGCAAACCCGAAGATGAGAAGGAAGCGCTCGCTCGGTACGGCGGCGGTGTTCCGTTCCACGCGCGCAACGTGCAAGGCCGTCGCGATGAGAACCAAGCCGGCCGCGAGATACTTGGCGGAAAGAAATGGCAGGACGCGGATCTGATCGCTGACCGCGGTGATCGAGCTGCCCGGCGCTTCCAGGAAATAGGCGATCGGGCACCAGATGTTGGTCATCTGCGCGGTGAGCGACGGCATGACGTTGCTCACGTTTAGATAACTCGCGGGAAGGATCGCGGCGGCGGTTGCAGAAACTCGCAGATCGCTCGCCAGACGCGGCCGCGATCGGGATGCGGCGCGTATCGAGTCTCGAAGTAACTTGAATCCATGGGCGCGCGTCGCTGCGCGCGCGTGCAGAATAGCGGCAGCCGATGATAAACTCAAAGCCCGTCCGCGCAGCCAAGGTAGTGAGGTAAATTGTCCAAAACATCCAGCTCTCTCGCCACCCGTCTGCATCCGAAGCTCGCGCGCTGGTTTGCGGCGACCTACCCAGCGTTCACGCATGCGCAATTGCTTTGCGTGCCTGCGATTCTCGACGGCAAATCGATCCTGCTCACTTCACCGACGGGCAGCGGCAAAACGCTCGCGGGCTTCCTGGGCGTCTTTGATTTTCTCCTGCGCGAACTGGACGCCGGCACGCTGACGCCGGGGGTGCGGTGCATCTACGTTTCGCCGCTGCGCGCGCTCGCCTACGACATCGGGAAAAATCTGCGCGCGCCGATTGAGGGGATGGGATTGGAGAAGGAACTCCTCGTGCACGCGCGCACCGGCGACACCACCGCATCAGAACGAGCGAAATTCCGGCGACGCGCGGCGCACATTCTCGTGACCACGCCGGAAAGTCTGGCGGTGATGTTGGCTCAGGAAAGTTATGCGCTCCATTTGGGTGCGTGCCGATTCGTGATCGTGGATGAATTGCATTCCTTCGCGGGTAACAAACGCGGCGCGGACTTGACGCTTTCGCTGGAACGTCTCCAGCGGCTGGCAACGAACCCGATCTGCCGCGTAGGGCTTTCCGCAACTGCGGCGCCGCTCGATTTGCTGGCGCGTTTTCTGGTCGGCGAAGGGCGCAAGTGCGTCATCGCAGAAGCAAAGATCGAGAAGAGATCGATCGTGGAAGTTTTTTCGCCGATCCGTCGCAAACCATATCCGCCGGCCGGCTACACCGGAGTTCGCCTGTACGCTGAGCTCGCGGAGCTGATCAAAACCCGGCGATCGGTCCTCGTTTTTACGAATGTGCGCTCGGCGGCCGAACAGCTTGGATTAAAGCTGAAGGAACTGCTGCCGGACCTGGCGAAGAAAATCGAAGTTCATCACGCCTCGTTAGACCGAAACGTCCGGCTGGAGGTGGAAGATCGGTTAAAGAATGGCGAGCTGCGCGCGGTGGTTTGCTCGACCAGCCTGGAGTTGGGGATCGATATCGGCGCGGTCGATTTGGTGGTGATGGTGGCGACGCCGAAAGGTGTTTCGCGCGCGATTCAGCGCATCGGGCGTTCTGGACATTCGCTGAATCGCAACAGCCACGGCGTGCTCGTGGCGACAAACATTAACGATCTCGTGGAAGCGACCGTAACCGCGCGACGCGTGCGTGAAGGCGCGCTCGACCCGGTGCGCGTGCCGGAGAAGCCGGTCGATGTGGTCGCGCAACACATCGTGGGGCTGGCTGCGCTCGCACCGATCGCGGTCGATGAAGTTTTTGCGCTGGTGCGACGGGCGTTGCCGTTTAGCGATCTGAGTCGGGAGGAGTTCGATCAGATCGTGCAATACCTGGAGGGCGGCGGAGCGTCGCTCGAGAAACAATACGCGGGCGTTTTCGGCAAGATCCGCGTGGCGGATGGTGTTATCTCGCTCGCGCATCCGCGAGTCGCGCGCGATTTCTTAGTGAACATCGGGACGATCGTCTCGGAAAGTTTTGTCGATGTTTTCCTGCGCCGGAGACGGCTTGGTTCGGTGGAGGAGAACTTCATCAAGCAATTGCAGATCGGCGACCTGTTCGTCCTCGGCGGACGAATTTTGCGCTTGATCGATACGGGCGTCCAGGCGGCCTACGTCGAGCGCGCGGATGGTCATCTGCCGACCGTCCCGCGCTGGAATGCGGCGAAGATGCCGCTCACTTCGGGCCTCGCGCAGGGCGTGCGCGATTTGCGGAAGCAGCTCGCCGACCGGCTTTCGAAGGAGAAGCCGAAAGCGCCGGTACTCGATTGGTTAGTCGAACGCTACGAGATTTCCAGCGCGAATGCACAGGCGATACTGGAACAGTTTCGTGCACAGCTCAGCATCTCTGAGTTGCCCGTCGGCGAGAAAATGTTGCTGGAGCTTTATCGTGAGGGTGAGCACTCGCATTACTTCTTCCACTCATTAATCGGTCGGAGTGCAAACGATGCGCTCTCCCGCATCGTCGCCTGGCGGGTGAAAAATCGCATCGGCGGAAATGCGCTGGTCACGATCGATGACTACGGTTTCCTCCTAACCCTGCGGCCATTCCA
>JBBPYF010000054.1:0-6433 GCA_038200165.1 Chthoniobacterales bacterium
GGTCGTTCCGGCGTTACATCGTGGGCTCGGCGATTTCCGACACCGGCACCTGGATGCAGGTGATGGCGCAAGGCTGGGTGCTGAGCACGCTGACCGATCGCGCGCTGGTCCTCGGGATGGTGAACCTGGCCGCCGGATTGCCCACGCTCGCGCTCACGATGATCGGCGGCTCGGCGGCGGATCGCTTCGATAAGCGTAAGATCCTGATCGCCACGCAGGTCGCGCAGATGGTGTTCGCGTTTTCGATTGGGTTGCTGGTGCTGCGCGGCGGCATCCAGATCTGGCACATTCTCGGTTTTGCCGCCCTACTTGGCGTCTCGATTGCGTTCGAAATGCCGGCGCTCTCCGCGCTCGTGCCCGAGCTCGTGCGGAAGGATCAGATCGCCACGGCGGTGGCGCTGGACCGCTCGGTTTTCCATGGCTCGCGCCTGCTCGGCCCATCGCTGGCGGGGCTCTGTGTGGCGGTGTGGGGGGCGGCCTCTGCGTTCTTCATTAACTCCGTTTCCTTCAGCGCGCTGATCGTCTCTATGTTGGTGATCCCGCCGCGCAAGACCGGCACGGCTGAGGAAGAAGAACAACGAAAAAGCGGCCTCCTGGAAGGATTCCGCTATGTGCGCAAAGATCGCACGATCCTGTCGCTGATCGGATTGATCGCGATGACGACGGTCTTCATTTACCCGGTCGTTTCAGTGATGTTGCCGCTTTACGTGCGCCAACTCCTCGGGCTCGGACCCGAGCGGATGGGCATCCTGATGGCGATTGCCGGGACCGGATCACTCGTCGGTTCGTTAGGGCTACTCAGCATCGCGCGCGGCCGGCGCATCCGCTTCATCATGGGCGCCGTCGTGGTGGTCGCCTGCTCGATGTTTGTGATGTCGCGGACATCAACCTTCCTGGTCGCGGCGATCTGCATGGGAGCGATGGCGATCGGCTTGGCCACGAATTTCGGCCTCGCGAACACCATCGTGCAGGAGCGCGCGCCCTCGCATCTCCGCGGTCGCATCTCAGCGGTGTTTGGCCTCAGCTTTTTTGGGTTAATGCCGATCGCTGGCCTTGTGATCACCAGCTTGTCGGACCTCATCGGCATGCGCTCCGCGATGGCGATTGCCGCTGCCACTTATGCTGCGGGTGCGCTCTTTGTCTTGAGCCGATGCGACCACACGATTCCGACCGCCACCGCCGACATGCCAGCGGAGCCCGTGCTCTCGTGATCTCGTTTTCCACCTGCTGGAATTCCAGCCGCCACACGAATGGCGAAACGATGCTGCAGGAAATTCGCGACGAGCTTGGATTCACACACGTGGAGCTCGGGCACGGCACGCGTATTTCGCTCATGCCCGGCATCCAAAAAATGCGCGAGAAGGGCGAGGTGACCTTCAGCAGCCTGCATAATTTCTGCCCGCTGCCGGTGGAGGTGACGCATGCCTCGCCGGACATTTACAAATTCTCCGCCGGCACGGCCGCGGAACGGGAACGCGCGGTCAAGCAGACGCTGAACACGATCGATTTCGCAGAGCGGCTGGGGGCGCCGTTCGTCGTGTTGCATTGCGGTTCAGTCTCGATGAATCCGATCACGGATGAGCTGATCAAGATGACGAAGGCGGGCGAGCAATTCTCCCGCGAGTACGTGCGTCACAAAATCGCTGCGGTAAAAAAACGCGAAGCGGGCGCGGAGTGGCCGCTGGCGCGCGTGAAAGAATGCCTGAAGCGGGTCGTCGAATACGCCGCGAGCAAAAACGTGCGGCTCGGGATCGAAGGCCGGCGCGGCTACGAAGAGATGCCGAACGAGAAGGAGCTGCCCGGTATTCTGGATGAGCTCGACTCGCCTTTTGCCGGCTACTGGCACGACTTCGGCCACATCCAGATCAAGGAGAACCTCGGATTTCTCGACCACGCGGAATGGCTCCGCTTCATCGGCCAGCGGGCATTCGGCTGCCACCTCCAGGATGTAATCTGGCCGGGGCAGGACCACCAACCGCCGTTCGCCGGCCACGTGGATCTCGATAATCTTGTTCCCCTCCTCGCCCCATCGTGCGTATTCGTGTGGGAGATGAGCCCCCGCAAAACCGCCGCTGAAATCCGGCGCTCGGTTGAGATCTGGAAAGCGCGGTTCGGCGAATGAAAAAGGTCCTTCTTACCGGCGGGCAGATCGCCATTACCATTGCGCTGCTCTACTTCGTCTTCCGCGATCCCGGAAAGCGCGCGCAAATGGCGACTGCGCTCCAGTTGGCGAACTACTGGTGGATCGCGCTGGCTCTCCTTACCTACGCGGCGGTGGAATTAGCGGCCGCCATCCGGTGGCAGGTGCTGCTGCGCGTCCAAGGCATCCGGCTCAGTAATGTGCGGGTGGGCGGGTTGTTCCTGATCGGGATGTTTTACAACCAGTTCATGCCTGGCGGGACGGGCGGCGACATCATCAAGAGCTACTTCCTGCTGAAGGAGACGCCGGATAAAAAAGCGGGCGCGCTACTCGCGGTGCTCTTCGATCGTGTGATCGGACTGGTCGCGCTCATCGGTATTACCGGTGTGTTGATTTCGCTCCGCTATCACTACCTCGCGCAGCTGCCGGAGACGCGGCGTCTGCTTTATATCCTGATTCTGATCCTCGGCAGCTCTGTGCTCGCGCTCGTGACCTCGTTTGTCATCAGCGGTTTCAACCTCTTCGATCGCCTCCCGCAACGCATTCCCGGGCGGGACAAACTCATCGAAGTATCCGCCGCCTACCATCTCTACGCCCGGCATTGGCGCGCTACTTTCGTCGCTTTTGGCATGTCGTTGCTCGCGCACGCGGGGACGTTCGCCACTTTCCTCTGCGTCGCCTACGCACTCCATGCGGACGACATGCGGGTCTCGCCGCCTACACCGGTGCCGGTGCTCGATTTCTTCGCCATTATGCCGATTGAACGCACCATCTCTTCCTTGCCGATCAGCTTCGGCGGCGCCGGTTGGCGTGAGATCGTGCTGCAGATTCTACTGCACAACCTCGCCGGCGTGCAGAAAGGCATCGCAAACCTGATCGGTTCGCTCGGATTCCTGGTCGTGCTCATCTGCGCGCTGCCCGGCGGGGTGGTTTACTTCCTTTACCGCCCGAGCGGCCGCGAGGGTCACGTGAAGCTGAGCGAGATGAAACGCGAAGTGGCGACGCTTGAGCACGACATCGCGGAGAAACACTGATACAACCGCCCGGATGACGGCCAAGAGGGCGGCGGGAGTGAGACCGGCGGCGAAGCGGCCATTTGTCGCCGCGACATTCGCGATGACGGCCGATGGGAAGATCACGACGCGCGAGTATTCGCCGGTCGATTTCACTTCGCGCGAAGACAAGCTGCACCTGCTCCGGCAGCGGGCGCTGGCTGACGCCGTGCTCGTGGGACACAGCACACTCGCGAAGGACAACGTGCGGCTCGGATTACCCAAAGGTGAACTGCGTGACGAACGCGTGGCGCGCGGCCAAGCGCCATCGCCGCTCCGCGTGATCGTGTCGAACGAGGGGCAAATCGACAGCGGGCTGAAGATTTTCGGTTCCGAAGTGGCGCCGATCCTGATTTTCTCCACCACGCGGATGCCGCGGGCGACGCAAAAGAAGCTGCGCGAAAAAGCCACGCTGCACCTGAGCGAGGCGCCCGCAGTCGATCTCACCTGGATGCTGCAGCAGCTGCGGACCGATTACAAAGTGGCGACGGTCGCATGCGAAGGCGGCGCGGCATTGTTCCGCTCCATGCTGGAGCTTGGTTTGATCGATCAGCTGAACCTCACAATCGCGCCGTATCTTTTCGGCGGCGCAGCGGCTCCCACGCTCACCGGCACGAGCAAGGAATTCCTGCCGGCCAGCATCCGCTGTTCTCTCACGGGAATGCGGACCGTCGGCGACGAGTGCTTCCTCACCTACCGGATCAAGCACGGTCGGAAGAAGGAGGTAAATTTGGAAACCAGAAAGCCAGAAATCGGATAGACTGCCTTTTCCTGCTTCCGGGTTTCAAAATTCATTCGTCTTCCATGCACACCGGCAACTCCATCATCATGCACGCACCGAAGAGCGCGATTTTCGAGGCGGCGGCGGACTTGGAGCGCTGGCCAGAATTTCTTCCGCACTATCGTTATATCCGGTATCTGGAGCGCAGCCCCACGCGTAATCTGGTCATCATGGCCGCCACTCGCTCCGGGATTCCGATTTCGTGGACTTCCGAGCAGATCATCGACCGCGAGAAAATGCAGGTGCGTTTTCATCACCTGAAGGCGTTTACGAAAGGGATGGACGTAGTTTGGACCCTGGATGAGCAACCCGGCGGCGGTGTGCTCGTGCAGATCCTGCACGATCTGCGGTTTCGCGTCCCGCTCCTGGCGCCGGTCGCCGACCCGCTAATCGGAGGGTTTTTTATTCACCACGTCGCGAACGAGACGTTGCGCTGCATGAAAGCGCACCTTGAGGCAAAGGCGGGAGTTTAACGGAGTATGCGGAACGGGAAGCAGCGGCGCGCGGTTGTCACCGGGATCGGGCCGATCACGTGTATCGGCATTGGCAAGGAGGCGTTCTGGCGCGGGCTTCGCGCGGAGCAAAGCGGCATCCGGCGCATCTCCACATTTGATACGGAGCCGTTCCACGCGCATTGCGGTGGTGAGGTTCGCGACTGGGTGCCGGAGGATCATTTCCCGCCTCACCGGCTGAAGCGACTCGATCGTTACGCGCAATTTTCCGTCGCGTCCGCGAAGATGGCGCTCGACGATTCCGGGCTCCCCTACTCGCGCGAGCTGCCGCAACACCGCGTCGGCGTGAGCTTCGGCACCGCGCTCGGCGGAATTGCGAATGCGGAAGACCAGCACGCGCATTTCCTGAAGAAGGGCACGCGCGGCATCAACCAGACGCTCGCGCTGCAGGTCTTCGGCGGGTCCGCGCACTCGAACATAGCGATCGAGTTCGGCTTCCGCGGCGTGGGCACCACAAACTCGAACAGCTGCGCGAGCGGCACAGTCTCAGTCGGCGAAGCGCTCCGTTACATCCGCGATGATTTTGCAGATGTTGTCATCGCCGGTGGGGCGGAGGCGCCGCTCAGTCCGCTGACATTCGGCGCCTTCGCAATCATCAAGACAATGAGCCAATCGACCGGCGATCCCGCGCAAGCTTGCCGTCCCTTCGATCTCGCGCGCGACGGCTTCGTCATGGGCGAAGGCGCGGCGTCGCTCGTGATCGAGGAACTCGAGCATGCGCAGAAACGCGGCGCGCGTATCTACGCGGAGGTGCTCGGCTACAGTCTGAACAACGATGCGTTCCATATGACGTCGCCCTTACCCGGGGGCGACTCGTCCATCCGCGCCATGCGCGCTGCGCTCGCCGATGCCGGGATCGCGCCCGAGCAGATTGATTACGTCAACGCGCACGCCAGCTCGACTCATTTAAACGACAGCACCGAGACCGCCGCCATCAAGCAAGTCTTTGGGGACCACGCGGCGCGGATGCTGGTGAGCGGAACAAAGGCCTACACCGCTCATCCGCTCGGCGCGACGGGCGCGATCGAAGCTGCGATCTGCGCACTCGCGCTGGCGGAGAACTGGATTCCACCGACCCTCAACCGCACGACTCCTGACCCGTCGTGCGATCTCAATGTCCTGCCGAACACCGGACGTGCGGCTGAATTGAATTACGTGCTGAGCAATTCATTTGGTTTCGGCGGCATCAACTCCTGCGTCGTGCTTGGGCGGGTGCCTGAGTAGAGCGCGTCTCGCGTGCTGGTTTTGGTGTCTTACTTAAGTGTCCCGCTCTTAACGTAGCTACGCTAAGGAAGCGCAGCGCTTAGCTGCCCGACGCGACATCTTAAACCTGCCGAATCCTGAGCGCTCCCTCTTCGTCCGTGTCTAACGCGACAGTGCTTGCGCCGGCCTCCTTCGCTTCCGCGAGATGATTAGCGAACATGTCGAAAACGATTCGCTCCAATTCTCGAATCCCGAAACGGCTTACCTTCTCATTGCTTAGAATCGCCTGCATAATCAGGGTCGGCGCCACGAACTCTACCTTCAGACCGTACTCCTTCGCGAGCTCCGCGATCTTGATCAGAGCCACTTCTGCCAACACGATCCCTTGGAGCGGCTGGAAGACGTAGACCTTGTCGATGCGGCCGATGATCTCGGGACGGAACACTTTGCTGTCAGCCAAATAGCTTTTCACCGCGTTCACCATCTCGAGGTAATCGGTCACCTCCTGCTGAATCTTACCGATTTGTTCCGCGTGCGCATTACTCGTTAGGATGATGATCGTTTGCGAGAAGTTGACCGCCTTGCCAGAACCCTGCTCGGTCAGACGTGCTTCGCCCATCAGCTGAAGGAATAGATCGAAGACCTCGGGATATGCTTTCTCGATTTCATCGAAGAGGATGAGGCGCTTCGGGTTCGAGCTGACGGGACGCGTCAGTTGCCCGCCCATTTCTGAGCCAGCATAACC
>JBBPYF010000055.1:0-22284 GCA_038200165.1 Chthoniobacterales bacterium
ATAGACCTTGTGGAACTCCAGCCTCTCGTAAGCGCGCCGGCATTCATCGATCACTTCACCGAGGCGGCCGAGGATCCAGCGGTCAATCAGCGAGGGCTCCGTCATTCCGAGCGAAGTCGAGGAATCCCGTGACGTTACCGTTAAGCTTTCGCCGCGGGATCCCTCGACTTCGCTTCGCTCCGTTCGGGATGACCAATCAAACAAGTTGCCGTGCAGGATGCGCAGCGTGTTGCGAATGCGTCGATAGGTGTCGCCCAGGCGCGTGAACATTTCCTCCGAGAACGGCACGTCGTCAGTGAAATCGATGCTGCTCACCCAGAGCCGCACGAGATCGGCACCGTGTTTGTTGACGAAATGCGCCGCGTCCATCGGCTTGTTGTAGGTGCTCGATTTGGAAATTTTCTTTCCGTCGAGATCGACCACGAAACCGTGCGTGACGCAGGTCTTGTAGGGCGCGCGGCCATTCAGCGCCACGCTGGTCATGAGCGATGATTGGAACCAGCCGCGGTGCTGGTCCGTCGCTTCCAGGTACATGTCGGCCGGATCGCGCAGCTCGGGACGCATCGCGCAAACGGCGCGGTGCGAGACGCCGGAGTCGATCCAGACGTCGATGGTGTCGTTGCGCTTGGTTGTGCCTTTGGGCAAATCCAACTCGCCCGCGAGCTCGTGGTCGCTCAGCTCGAACCAGACGTTTGACCCTCTTTTCGCGACGAGAGCAGCGAGACGACAAATCCATTCCGCATTCAGGATTGGCTCGCCTGCCGCCGAGTAAAACACCGGCAGCGGCACACCCCAGCTGCGCTGGCGTGAAATGACCCAGTCGGGCCGCGATTCCACCGTTCCCGCGATGCGGTTCTCGCCCCAGGCGGGAATCCAATCGACCTTCGTGATCGCGTCGAGCCCCGGCCCGCGCAGTTCGTCGATGCGGATGAAGAATTGATCGACCGCGCGGAAGATGATCGGTGTTTTCGAGCGCCAGCAATACGGATAGCTATGATGAAAATTTCGCTCGGCCAAGAGCATGCCACGCTCGCGCAGGATGCGGACGATGTCGGCGTTGGCATCGAAGACATACTTGCCGGTGAGCTCTGGAATTCCGGCCTCATCAGTGTAGCGACCATGATCATCGACCGGCGATAAAATCGGGAAACCGTTTCGCGAGCCGAGGGCGTAATCATCCTCGCCGTGACCCGGCGCGATGTGCACCGCACCGGTGCCGGTGTCCATCGTGACGAAATCGGCGGTCAGGATCATCGCGGTGCGCGGCAGAAACGGATGTTGCGTGCCGAAGCCTTCGAGCTTCGTGCCGGGGAACGTTTCCATCGGCTCGCCGGTGGGCTGGAAGCCGGTGGCGAGGCAGAATGCGTCAACTAATTTGTCCGCGAGCACGAGAACTTCCGAGATGCCTTCGCGCCGAAATTCCTGAACGACATAAATCTCGTTAGGATGAAGAGCGATGGCGAGATTGGCCGGCAAAGTCCACGGCGTCGTTGTCCAAATAATGATGCTCGCTTTGCTAGCCAGCTTGCCGGTAACGAGCGGGAACTTCACGAACACCGCCGTGTCATCGCGTTCCTGGTATTCGACCTCAGCTTCGGCCAGCGCCGTCTGCGCACCTGTGCTCCAGAAGACCGGCTTCTTCGATTGATAGACGAGGCCTTTCTCCACGAAGACAGCGAAGACGCGTAGAATCTCCGCTTCATAGGCGGGATTCATTGTTAGATACGGATGTTCCCAATCGCCAAGCACCCCGAGGCGTTTGAACTGCTGGCGTTGGATATCGATGAATTTGCGGGCGAAGGCTTGGCAGCGTTTTCGCACTTCCACCGGGGAAAGCGCACCCGACTCTCTCACCACTTTGTATTCAATGGGCAAACCGTGACAATCCCAGCCCGGCACATAGGGCGCGCGTTTTCCCAGCATGGTTTGGGATTTCACCACCATGTCCTTCAGAATTTTGTTGAGCGCGGTGCCCATGTGCACGTCGCCATTGGCGAAGGGCGGGCCGTCGTGCAGCACGAACAGCTCCGCAGTCTCGCGCGCTTTTTGGATTTGCTCGTAGACGCGCGTCTCCTGCCACACCCGCAGAATCTCCGGCTCGCGCTGGGCGAGATTTGCCTTCATCGGAAACTGCGTCCGCGGGAGGTTGAGTGTGTCCTTGTAGTTCATCGGCAAAAGCGCGGTGCTACCTAGCACCCGGATTCCGGCAAATCAACGCGAGTGGGACGCGACTTTTCCACGCGTCATCCCGAGCGAAGCGGAGCGAAGTCGAGGGAGCCCGTTGCGAAAGTCTCAAGGTAACGCCGCGGGATCCCTCGGCTCCGCTCGGGATGACCGGGAAGTGAAATGCTAGTAGCGCCGCGGTGGCGTCTCGCTCTCGGACGTCGTTCCCGGGCGCGTCGGAAGCTTCATCCGCGTCGGCCGCATCTCCACCGGACTACCCTGATTACAAACATCGCACCAATGCCGCGCCGCGGTGCGCAGCCGTTTTCTGCTGCCGCACTGGTCACACACGAAAATTTCCGTTTTCATTGAGGGGCGTATCATGCGGCGCATCGTCTCAGGAACGAACGCAGCCGTCAAATCAGAATGGCGCCGCGCTTGTTCCTGCAGTTCGCGCGGGATATTTCGGTTGCCGAGTGAAACGCCGGCCGTTACCTTTGCCGCGGCAATGGAGTTTGCCTTTCCTCGTCCGAGGGAGAACCGCCTGAGCTAATGACTCCTACTGCTGCCTCGTTAGAATCGAGGCAACGGTCGGAGTTTTTTTATGCTCAATTATTTCTGGGTCATGATCGGCGGCGCGCTTGGCACGGGCGCGCGTTTTTGGGCTTCAGGAATCGTCGCACGGCATCTCGGTGAGTTCTTTCCGCTCGGCACGCTCACGGTAAACGTCACCGGCTCATTCATCATCGGGTTCTTCGCTGCCTACACCGACCCGCAGGGCCCATTTCTGGTCTCGCCGCGGTACCGGCAGTTCTTCATGATCGGCCTCTGCGGCGGCTACACCACCTTCTCCTCTTTCAGTTTGCAAACGCTTGACCTGGTGGAGGACGGCGACTGGCTCAAAGCCGCGCTTAACACCTTGTTTTCTTTCGCCGGCTGCTTGCTCGCGGTCTGGCTCGGCCGCGTCTGCGCCCTTCAATTAATAACCAAATCATGAACCTGCCCGAGGACGCCGTTCTGCTCAGAATCTTCATCGGCGAGAACGATCGCTGGAAACATCAGGCGCTCTACGAAGCGATCGTGATGAAGGCGCGCGAACTTCATCTCGCGGGCGCAACGGTGCTGCGCGGGCCGATGGGCTTCGGCGCGGCCAGCCGCATTCACACCGCGAAAATTCTCAGGTTATCCATGGACCTGCCGCTGGTGATCGAGATTGTCGATACCGAAGACAAGATTAACACGCTTCTCCCGGCGCTGGATGAAATGATGGGCAGCGGCCTCGTCACGCTGGAGAAGGTGAAGGTCATTCACTACCGGCACCGGGAGCAAGAGCGGAGCTGACGGCATGTTTCAGAACATCTGGTTCGTCGCCGCTATCTGGATGGCGCTCGCTCTCTTGGCCAGCCTTGTCTCAATTTGGACCGGCATATCTGTTGCCTTGATCGAGATTCTCGCAGGAGTCATCGCCGGCAACTTCCTGCATCTGCAATCGAACAACGAATGGATCGGCTTCCTTGCCATGCTCGGCAGCGGCGTCCTCACGTTCCTCGCAGGCGCGGAAATTGATCCGCGTTCACTGAAAGCAAACTTACGCGCGAGCGCATTAATTGGAGTGATTTCCTTCGCGGTTCCATTCGCGCTCGTCTGGATTTTTGCCCAATTCGTTCTCCACTGGCCGTTGCACCAGGCGCAGATTGCCGGCATTGCGCTTTCCACTACGTCCGTAGCCGTCGTTTACGCAGTCATGATCGAAGGCGGTTATAGCGACACGCCCATGGGCAAGATGATTCTGGCCGCGTGCTTCATCACTGACTTCGGCACCGTCCTCGCGCTCGGTGGACTCTTCGCCAATTTTAATCTCTGGCTCGTTGTGTTCGTCGTCGTGATGTGCGTGGTGCTGTGGTTTATGCCGACGTGGACCAAGGCGATCATCGACAAACTCGGCGCTACGCGCGTGAGCGAACCGGAAGTAAAATTCATCCTCTTCGTGCTCTTCTTCCTCGGCGGCCTGGCCACAACCGCGAAAAGCGAAGCCGTCTTACCAGCCTATCTGGTAGGATTGGTCGTGGCCGGCGTTTTCCTGCGGGACAAGACATTGGTGCACCGGATGCGCAGTATCGCCTTTGCCGTATTTACGCCATTCTATTTCATTCGGGCCGGCTCCTACGTCTCATTGCCAGCGCTCTGGCCCGCACTCGCGATTGTCGGTGGTCTTCTTTTCCTGAAGATGGTCACGAAAATGGTAGGCGTCTGGCCATTGGCTCGCATGCACTTCATGAGTCGCCAGCAAGCTGCCTACACGACCTTGCTCATGGCCACTGGCCTGACCTTTGGCACAATCTCTGCGCTATTCGGGCTTCAAAATCACATTATCGATCAGCGCCAATACACCATTTTAGTAACAGTCGTCATCCTTAGCGCGTTCGTCCCCACGCTCTTCGCACAGAAATTCTTTCAGCCGACCAAAGCGGCTATGCACGCGTGGGGGCGATTGTACCGGCGGCTGCTCCGGACGCTTTCCGTCGAAGACACGTGAAACATTCCAGACGGGGCCACCGTCGCCGGAATGCGGAAGAGTGTGCGCTAGTACTTGGCTCGGTAAACTCGGAGCTCGGCAGGGGTCGCGTTCTGTTGGGGCACAGCGACGAATAGCTTGTCCAGCTCCGGCACCCACAGGCACGTGCGTGCGAGCGGAGCCGTGGTCATGCGCGACAGGGACCGATAATGGTCGGCATCTACTTGCTCTACCACGTCCAAAGTGCCTTCAGCCCCGGTGACGTAGATGCGACGATGCGGCTCATCATAAAACATGCAATCAGTCTCACCACCAATCGGGAATGTCGTAACCTCGCGACCTGTGGCAGTATCGACAACCACCACCCTGGCTGGTTCCCGGCAACCGACGAAAAGTCTTTTATGAGCGGTGTCGAAGGCCATTGTGTAGTTGACCTTGGCTTTCGACAGCCTCCATGACGTTATCGTTTGTCCATCATGGCCAATCACAAAGACGGCGTTGGTTTTTGGCACATTCGCGAATAGCCGGTCGTTGCCGCGGTCGATGGCGAAAGCTTCTGGGTGCGCGGGAAGCTTGGTCTCAGAAAGCTTCCTCATCGCCTCCAAGTCAATAGCGCCGATGATTCCGTCCTGCGCGGCGACATAGACTCGTCGCGCCTCGGGATCGTAGCGGACATTATCGGCATCGGAGCCAAAGCCGAAACGCTGCATGACTTCCAAAGATGCGCCGTCAAGAAATTGCACTTCTCCATTGCCACCGTTGGCGACAACGACGCGCTTTGATTCCGGCAGGTAAAGAACTCCCTGCGGCTCTGCAAACCCGGAAAGACTTCGTGTTCGGCTGCCACTCCTCAGGTCAACGATTTCTAGTGTGTTGTTGATTTTGGCAGCGAGAAAGATTCGCTGTCCTTCCAAGTCGATTGCCAAGTGGTCGAACTTGCCGTTGACACCCGGCAGAGGAATTGTTTGCTGCAACTCCAATGGTGCGGCGTCGCTGGCGAGAATTCCTCCTACTGTCGCAACCACGGCCACGACAGACATCATAACTTTCATCGGTGACTTAAGCTCTCATCGGTGCAATTGCGGGGGCAAATCCGCCCGTCTAGCTGACCCTCGTCGCTTCAGTCCCACATTCGTGCAATCTGGTTTGAGGCTTTCCAATTTGCTGTTGAGCTTCACTTCTCGGTGACTAGATTGCGCGCGGCAATGGAGTTTGCCTTCCCTGCATACGGGGGAAAACCGCCTGACCGTATTCAGGCTAATGACTCCTGTTGGCGTAGCTTCGCCCGGAAAGTCATTATGTTAAATGCTATATGGTGGCTTGGTGGATGGCGTACTGGCTTTGCCCGATTCTCGTGGTAGCGGCCCCCCAAGAATAACCCGCTCCTGTGAGAAGTGCGGCACGGTCGGTGCTTCTGTGGGGTTTATCTCGCCGACCGCTGTCTCGTAGGCCCAAGACAGCAGGGAGTATTTCGGTCGGTTTTAATTATATGATAAGTGTGAGCAAATCGTGTCTGTT
Source organism: Chthoniobacterales bacterium (assembly GCA_038200165.1). GTDB lineage: Bacteria > Verrucomicrobiota > Verrucomicrobiia > Chthoniobacterales > UBA10450 > AV69. Next base: position 6,197 of record JBBPYF010000055.1, read on the forward strand.
TTTTCTTTCGTCAGTCGATCCGGGCTTCTCGTCGCTCTCCTTTTGACCGTTGCGCCTCTCATAGCGACAACGACACCGGAAGCTCCGCTCGCGCGTTTCCCCCTTTCCCGTTTACCACTCAACCGACCGGCCGAGGTCAGCATCAATCCCGCTTCCGGCATCGGGCCGGACGATGCCGCGCTCATCGCCGTCTACTTAAATCCTGCGCTGCGCGCGATTCGCGACCGGCGCGGACTCGCCAACGCGCAACTGGTGCAGGCTGGCGTGCTGCCGAATCCAGTGGTGAGCTACGGCCACGATCGTGTCACTGGGGGGAATACCGCCGGAACCACAGACGCCTACAATTTGACAGCCAACTGGGAAATCAGCTCGCTCATTCCTTTGCAGGCGAAGCGCACCGCAGCCCGGACCAACGCGCAATCGGTTGATCTCGACATCGCGTGGAATGAATGGCAGGTGGCGGAAGCTGCACGTGTCGCCGTCTATCGCGTAGTCGCTTTGCGCGACCAGTTAGGGAGCGCGCGCCAGGCTGATCAGGAGCTGAAGGGAAATGCTGAGCGATTGCAGCGTGCCGTCCAGGCAAACGAGAAAACAGTGCTGGACTATGCCGCGGCGGAGTCGGCCAGCCAAGAATCACGCGCTGCCGCTCTTGGCCTAGAGCAAGATTTCGCGAAGCAACAGCTCGGTTTGAAAAAAACGCTCGGGCTTGAGCCGACGGCGACGGTGGAACTGCGCGCGGGAATCAATTTGCCAGCGCGTCTCGGCGTTCCCGACGAACGTGCGACAATGGATGGCGTGGAAAACCGGCGGCTGGATCTGCTCGCGTTGCAGCGCGGCTACGAGAGCCAGGACGCAACTGTGCGCGCAGCCATCCTCGCCCAGTTTCCCAAGTTGGCGGTCGGCTTCGCCAAAGCGAGCGACACAACCAATGTGCATACCGAAGGGTTCGCGATATCGGTTGACGTTCCGATTTTTGATCGCAATCAGGGCGTGCTTGCCACCGAACGCGCCACCCGCGAGCGGCTGCGCGATGAATACAAGCAGCGCGTTTTTGAGGCGCGCGCCGATATCGCCGCAGCCATCGCCGACATTCGTTCGCTTAATCGCCAGATCGCGGCGGCCGAGGAAGCGCTGCCCATTTTCGAGAAGCTGGTGCGTTCCGCCGAGACGGCGATGAACGAGGGCAACACCGACGTGCTCGCCTTCTACACTGCGCGGAACAGTCTGCTGCAAAAACGGGTGCAGCTGGTGAAGTTGAAAGAGCAACTGCTCGAAGCGGAAAGCGCGTTGGAGATTGCGTCCGGGCGTTTCCTTCCGCTCAACGCCGTGATGCAGGCAAAATGAAATTCCGTCGGCTCATCCTCTTGCTCCTGCTCCTGATCTTGCTCGTGATCGCCGGGCGTTGGATCTGGCACCGGTTCGGCGGTGCAGAGGAAAAGAAGGAAGCGCCCACCGCGCGGGTCGAGGTAGTGTCGGTGCAACGCAAAACCATTTCGGAAAAAATCGTCGCTTACGGCAGCGTGGTCGCGCAACCGGGCAAGACGCACTCGATCTCGGTCGCATTTGAAACGCGTGTCCGCCACGTGCTCGTCGCGCCCGGCCAATTCGTGAAAGAAGGCGACCCGCTGAGCGAGATCGAAGCGAGCCCGGCCGCGCAATTGCAATTGCAGCAGGCCCAAAATGCGGCTGAGTCGGCACAGAAGGAACTGAAGCAGGTGCAATCGCGTTTCGATCTGAAACTTGCCACCAACCAGGAGCTGAACACGGTGCAGAAAACGGCGGCAGACGCGCAAGCGCAATTGGCAGCGCTACAGCGCGCGGGCGCCGGCGGCGACAACCGGCTGCGCTCGGACACCAGCGGCATTGTCGCGAAAGTAAACGTGCAGGATGGGCAAATCGTCGCCGTCGGCAGTCCGCTATTCGAAATCGTGGCGGAAGACCAAATCGAAGTGAAGCTTGGGGTGGAAGGGGAAGACCTTTCGGCGCTGCACCCGGACGCACCGGTCTCGGTGTTTCCGGTGAACAATCCGGAGGAAGCTCCGGTGACGGGGAAGGCTCGGTTGATCACGCGCCGCGTCGACCCGACGACGCGCCTTGTGGATGTTTACGTTTCGCTTCCAACCGGAACCAAGCTGATGCTCGACGGCTTTGTCCGCGGTGAATTTGCGCGCACGGCCGAGGACGCCCTTGTCGTGCCGCGGTCTGCGATTCTGCCTGACGAAAAATCCGGCTTCGAATTGTTCACGGTCGAGAAGGACCATGCGAAGGCGCATGCGGTGAAGCTCGGAATTCAGAATGACACCGAAGTGGAAGTGTCGTCGGGCGAGCTGCGCGAAGGCGACCGCGTCGTGACGCTCGGCAACTACGAGCTTGAAGACGGCATGGCGGTGGAAGTGCCCAAGGCGAAATGAATTTCACCGCGTGGGCGCAGCAGCACGCGCGCTCGATTCTCTTCTTGCTGGGCACGTTGGCGCTGGCGGGCGCGGTGACGACGTTCTCGCTGCCAGTTGCGCTCTTTCCCCAGGTTAGTTTCCCGCGCGTCCGCATCAGCATCGACGCGGGAGATCGTCCTGCGGATCAGATGACGATTGAGGTGACAACGCCGGTGGAGGAAGCGGTGCGCGCCATTCCGGGCGTGCGCAACATTCGCTCCGCCACGACGCGCGGGAGCGCCGAAATTTCAATCAACTTCGATTGGGGCGCCAACATGGTACAGGCAATGTTGCACGCGGAGTCGCAGCTGAACCGCATTCTGCCCACGCTCCCGGCGGGCACAACGTTCGAGATCGAGCGGATGGACCCCACGGTCTTCCCCGTGATCGCCTATAGCGTGACATCGGCTTCCCATTCCCTCGTCGAGCTGCACGATCTCGCCCTTTATACCCTGCGGCCGGGCCTCTCGACGGTGACAGGCGTTTCCCACGTGACCGTCCTAGGCGGACAGACGGAGGAGTACCGCGTCTCCATCGACCCCGACAAGCTGCGGTCGTTCAACCTGACGCTCGATGAAGTAGGGAAGGCGCTTTCCGCTTCCAACGTGCTTACCGCCGTCGGCCGCCTTGAGCAATATGACAAACTTTACCTCACAATCTCCGACACGCGATTCAAGAAGCTTGAGGAAATCGAGCAGACCGTGCTGCGCTCGACTCCGGCCGGAGTGGTCTTTCTTGAAGACGTCGCGACCGTCGAACCTTCGACGGAGCCGCAATGGACCCGCGTCACCGCCGATGGCCGGGACGCAGTGCTCTTCCAGGTTTACCAGCAACCTGGGGGAAACACCGTTCAGATCGCGACCGGCATCAAGGAAAAGCTCGTCGCAATGGAAAAGCTCGTTCCTCAGGGGGTGAAAATCGCGAACTGGTACGATCAGAGCGACCTCATAGTCGCATCCGGTAAGAGCACGCGCGATGCGGTACTGATCGGCATCGTGCTCGCGTCGATCGTGCTTCTTGTTTTCCTGCGCAACTGGAAGGTCACGCTCATCGCCGCGCTCACAGTGCCGGCAGTGCTCGCCACAACTATCCTGCTGCTTTTCGTTTTCAAAATGAGTTTCAACATCATGACGCTCGGCGGCATGGCGGCGGCTGTGGGACTCATCATTGACGACGCGATTGTGATGGTGGAACACATCATCCGGCGCGTGCGCGGCGAACATGTCGCTGATTCGCGCGGACGCGTGCTGAGCGCGGCGGCCGAATTCACGCAGCCACTCGCAGGCTCATCAGCCGCGACAATTGTTATGTTTGCGCCGCTGGCGTTTTTGAGCGGTGTGACTGGCGCTTTCTTCAAAGCGCTGTCGCTCACGATGGCCGCGGCGCTCATCATTTCCTTCCTCATCGCCTGGCTCGCGGTGCCGATTCTTTCTGCCAGCTTGCTCACGGACAAGGACACGGAAGCTGAGAAGCAGGGCCGGTGGATGCGCTCGGTTCATCAGCGCTACCGCAACATAATGACGCGATTGCTCGCGCGACCCATCCTTGTGCTGCTCTTCCTGGTGCCCCTACTACTGCTCGGCTACCTCGCATACAAAAACGTGGCTTCCGGATTCATGCCGGTGATGGACGAAGGCGGATTCATTCTCGACTACGTGGCGCCGCCCGGAACTTCGCTCGCCGAAACCGATCGCCTGCTGCGGCAGCTGGAAGGGATTCTGCAGGAAACGCCAGAAGTTCAAACTTACTCGCGCCGAACTGGCTTACAGCTTGGCGGGGGATTAAGCGAAGCAAACATCGGCGACTTTTTCATTCGGCTGAAAGCGCTACCGCGCCGCCCGATCGAGGAAGTGATGGACGATGTCCGCACCCGGATAGAAACGCACATTCCCGGCCTCACAATCGAGACGACGCAATTGATGGAGGACCTCATTGGCGATCTCACCAGCGTGCCGCAGCCGATTGAGATCAAGCTCTATTCGGATGACGAAGCGAAGCTCACAGAGGTCGCGAACAAGATCGCAACGGCGATCCAGAAGGTCGCCGGCATTGTGGAAGTGAAGAACGGAATTGTGCCAGCGGGCGACGCCTTGAACATCGAAGTCGATCGGGTGAAAGCAGGCCTCGAAGGGATGGATCCGGATGCGATCACGAAGTCGCTCAACGATTATCTGAGTGGAAATATCACAACCAAAATCCAAAAGGGACCGAAGTTGATTGGCGTGCGCGCCTGGATCCCGCGCGCGGCGCGCGAGACGATTCACGATGTGGAGGGTTCGCTGCTGCGCGCGCCTGACGGGCACCTGTTCCCGTTGAAGCGCGTCGCCACGCTCACGCGGCTGACCGGCCAGCCGCAGATTATGCGGGAAGATTTGCGTCGCATGATTGCGGTAACTGCGCGCATCAGCGGCCGCGATCTCGGCTCAACCGCCGCTGACGTGAAGCGGCTCCTCGATCAGCCAGGCACATTGCCTCCCGATGTGTCCTACACACTTGGCGGACTCTACGAGCAGCAACAGATCGCTTTCCGCGGACTCACCATCATTTTGATCGCCGCAGTCGTGCTGGTTTTCCTCCTCCTTCTTTTCCTCTACGAATCGTTCCGCGCCTCCATTGCGATGATGCTGACAACATTGCTCGCTGTCGCGGGCGTTTACCTCGGCCTCTGGGTGACGCGGACGGAGTTCAACATCACCTCGCGCATGGGAATGACCATGATCATCGGCATTGTCACCGAGATCGCCATCTTCTACTTATCTGAGTATCGCGAGCTGCCACCGAGCGATGACCGCTTCATTCAAGCCGGCCTGAATCGCATGCGGCCGATCGCGATGACAACTTTCGCCGCCATCCTCGCGTTGCTTCCGCTGGCGCTTGGATTTGGACAGGGCTCCGCAATGCAACAGCCGCTGGCCATCGCTATCATCTCCGGTTTGCTCTTCGGCCTGCCGCTGGTTCTGATCGTGCTGCCGGTTTTGCTGAGCGTTTTTGGAGCAGCGTCACATCGGAGATCAATGTTCTGAATGCCGGAATGATTACGCCCAATCAGTTAATCTATGTCATTTCGCAGTTATCCCTCTGGCGTAGGCTGCGGTAGCGGGACGATGAGGCTATCCCTGCACATCAGCTTTTTTGTCGCATTCGTCCTGTGCGCTTTGGCGAAAAGCGTCAAAGCGCAGGAGCAGAGTTCGCGAGACGTTGTCGTGGAAGCGGAAGAACTGCCAAGTGCTTACGGCGCGCCGCCAGATTTGTCGCACGGTCGAATCTCGACGCTGACGAAATCGTACGTGCTGTCACCCTTCAGCTTTGAAGTGGAGAATGCCTACACGGGATCATTCTTTCGGCACGGAACACCGGCGCATGTGATTGCGCAGGAAATCGAAATGGGATTGCCAGCTCGCTTCACAGTAGGAGTGCAGAATCAGCTCGGACATTTCGATCGTGAAACCGCGGAGCGCAGCTTCACACTCGAGGCTCGTTATGCCCTCGCTGATTGGAACAAGCTTCCGCTCAATCCAGCGGTCTCAGCTGAGTATCGTTTCGGCTTGAGCGACGGAATTGGCAAGTCGGGCGAGCTCGCGCTTCTCGTCTCCCACGATTTTCCGCACCTGATCGAGTGGGCGATGAATATTTTTGTCGACCGTGAATTCGGCGGCAGAGTCTCTGTCGCAGGCGGCTTGGCGCAGAGCGTCGAAATTCCTGTTTTGCTTCCCGATGAGAAGCTGGAGGTAGGACTCGAGATGCAATACCGAAGTGGCGCGGAGGAAATTGGAAATCTTAGATCAACCAAAGGCGTTGAGATCGGGCCGACGCTGGCCTGGCGTCCTACCAAAGACGTGCGTTTCGATCTTTCTCCTTTGTTTGGCTGCTCCGATCACACGCCCGCTGTTCAGGTCTTCGCCGTGTTCTCGTGGTCCTTCAGCAGAAGCGAAACCGGCGACGCGGAGCTGCCTGCGTCGGCGCCTAGCCGTTGAGCGAACCCGATGTCAACGACCCTCCGCAAAGTCGTTATTACCGTCGCCATTTTGAATCTCGGCTATTTCGGAATTGAGTTCGCCGTCGCTTTATCGATCGGCTCGGTTTCGCTTTTCGCCGATAGTGTCGATTTTCTTGAAGACGCCTCCATTAATCTACTCATCGCCGTCGCCTTGGGCTGGACTGTCATTGCTCGGGCTCGCCTCGGCATGGTGCTCGCCGGTATTCTTTTGGTGCCCGGCCTCGCAACGTTGTGGATGGCGTGGCACAAGCTCCTGGCTCCCGTCCCTCCCGCTCCAGTTGCTTTGTCGCTCGTCGGAGCAGGCGCACTCGTGATCAATCTTACCTGCGCGATCATTTTGGCACGAGTACGATCGCATGGCGGCAGCCTCACGCGCGCCGCGTTTCTTTCTTCTCGTAACGATGCCTTAGCTAACATCGCGATTATTGCGACCGGGCCGGTCACCACCTACACACGGTCCGGCTGGCCAGATCTCATTGTCGGACTCGCCATCGCCGCTCTAAACGCCGGCGCGGCGCGCGAAGTGTGGCAGGCAGCACGTAGCGAGCACAGCGCCGGCCTATCGCTGTAGCACCAAATGACGCAAGACCTGTTCGTCAGCGAAAATCATCGGCGGAGTATCTCGACCTCTTTGCACCAGCTCGACAAGCAGCTTTGCCAACGGGAGCAATGGATCGATTCGCCTCCCGCGCCAGGCGTAATGTATCAACAACAAGATACTCTTTCCGAGAACCAGAAAGTAGAATTGTGCCGCCGCATTGCTCAAATACGCGAAGGCATTCAACGGGCGCACGACGATTTAAAACTCGAACCTTCCAAACCCAATACGCCGAGTTTAATGGTCGGACAGGCAAACATTCTTTGGGAAATGCTCGCCGAGCTCAACAGTTCCTCGTTACGCGGCTACGGCGAAGTTGCGGCGGAATTGGCTCACTATCTCGACCCACTCGGCCAAGCGCTGACGCAGCAAATGTACGAGATCACCACGCTCTTCTCTCAACCAATTAGCGAACGCGGAAGATGATTTTGAAGGTTGAGCGTGCTATTATTCGGTCTAACCGAGGAACTAGTAGTTCGGCGTACCTGAGCCGCTTCCATCCATGAACGACGCTGCTTCGTTTGTTGGTCGAGGTCATGAACTCGCGCAACTACGTGAAGCGCATCTACGACGGCGCCACGTTTTAGTTATAGGAGCAGCTGGAATTGGAAAGTCTGCTTTGCTTCGTCAGGCGCGACAGCAATATCCCATTCTTATCTGCGAAGAAACGTCCACTCTTCGCCGCATCTTCGAGAGCCTCGAGCGCCAATTCGGCTGGACTTATCGGAAAATGAATGTCATTGAACGCAAGAATCGGCTTTTGCCCTATCTCGCGCGTCGCGCCGAAATTGTGGCGCTCGATTCCGTGGCCCACACGCCGCCGCGAGTAGCTCGATTTATTCACAATTTGATCGAACGCGTCCCTGTTTGGATTAGCTGCCGATCCGAGCAACCTACGGAAATTGGTGCGGTGTGGGAATCCCTCGCTCGCTTTGAACACATTGAGCTTCGACCTCTAGTGCGCAGCGAATCCGCGGCAATCATTCAGTCGGCCGTGAACAGCAGGCGCGTCCCGACTTCAATAAAGGACTTTATCCCAGCATTACATCGGATTGCGCAAGGTAATCCACGGGCGCTGGAGGAATTGTTAATTGAACTAGCCACGCGCGACTACCGACTTGAGCGCCCCTTCGAGCGGAATCTACTCGCGCTCGATCGACCCATTCATCATCTAGCTGACCTGGCGAGTCCATGAATTGGTTTACCTGGTCTTTACTTTCGGCGGCGTTCGCTGCGCTCACTGCCATTTTCGCAAAGGTCGGCGTGCAAGACGTTGACTCTAACCTGGCCACCGCCATTCGCACGACGGTGATCCTCCTTATCTCATGGATGCTGGCATTCGTTCTCGCTCCGAAGCTTTCGCTAAGCGGCCTCTCTCGGCGGACGTGGTTGTTCCTGATCCTATCGGGACTGGCGACCGGACTTTCATGGGCCTGTTACTTTCGCGCACTTCAACTCGGAGAAGCTTCTCGCGTAGCGCCGGTCGATAAGCTCAGCGTCGTTTTCGCGATTATCCTCGCTGGAATTTTCCTTCACGAACGATTGGCCTGGCAGCATTGGGTGGGTGGAAGCCTCATTCTTGGCGGAGCAGTCGTGCTTGCCCTGAAAAGTTGAATCGCCACGTCCGCCTCGTCTTCAGCGTCGCCAGTAACAGGACTTACTGGATCGTTCGCAGAATGATCGCAGGAATAATCTAGGGAACTCTCGGCGGCGTGGCCGCGGCTGAAGAGGCCGGCGTCGCTGTGGTAATCGGCTGCTGCGCCACCGCGCCCACGGCCAAATCTGAAGGCTTGGCCGAGGTGCTGGGCGCCGGCACTGGCGATTGCGTCGCCGGAGCAGCCACAGCTGACGCAGCCGGTTTGGCCGCGGCTCCGCGCATCAACTCACGTCGAATGTTGCTGCCGCCGGCGCTGCGATGCGCGTAGAGAACCGAGAGCAGAAAAGTGACGACAAAGAAAATACCGGCAAGCCAGCCGGTGAATTTCGTCAGCACGTTGGTGGTTTGCGCGCCGAAAATATTCTCCGTTACGCCGCCGCCGAATGCCGCCCCCAGCCCTTCGCTCTTGGGTCGCTGCATGAGAATGACGAAGATCATCAGCAGGGCGACGAGGACATCGACGGTAAGCAGAATACTGATGAGGATGTTCATTCCGGAGGCGGGAATATGGGCAGAACCTGCCTATTTGTAAACGCCATCGCCCACGCCGTCATCCCGAGCGAAGTCGAGGGATCCCGCGGCGCTGCCTTAAAGGTCACGCCTCGGGATCTCTCGACTTCGCTTCGCTCCGCTCGAGATGACGGTGTTTTTGTTTGATCTCGTTCCAGATCGCGTCCAGCTCTTCGAGAGACACGTCACCCAACTTACCGCCGCCTGCGCGCAGCCGATCTTCCATTTCGTTGAAGCGGGTGATGAACTTGTCAGTCGCCGCTTGCAACAAGCTTTCTGCGTCCAGATCACATTTGCGCGCCAGGTTCACGACCGCAAAAAGCAGGTCGCCTATTTCGTCGGCAATTTCTTCGTCGTCGCCCGAGGCAATCGCCTGCTTTGCCTCCCCAAGCTCCTCGTCCACTTTCGCGATGACGTCGCGCAGCTCGCGCCAGTCGAAATTCACGCGCGCCGCTTTCTTCTGCGCCTTCTGCGCACGCATCAGCGCCGGCAATGCCGCAGGCAGGCTCGCGAGATAGTGCTGATCATGCTTTTTCTCCTCGCGCTTGATCGCTTCCCATTGTTTCACCACGGCTTCGCGCCCGCGCACATTACTCTCCCCAAAAACATGCGGATGCCGCCGCACCAGCTTTTCACTGACCTCACGCGCCACATCGTCCATCGCGAACCGCTTTTCTTCCGCCGCGATCTGCGCCTGCATCACAATCAGCAGCAGTAAGTCGCCGAGTTCCTCGCGCAGATTGGCGTCATCATCGGCCCGCACCGCACCTGCGACTTCGTAGGCTTCCTCAATCAGCGGCGGGACAAGCGAGGCGTTCGTCTGCTCGCGGTCCCACGGGCAGCCCCCGGGCGCGCGCAGCTTCGCCACGATGTCGCAAAGCTTTTCAAACGGTGTCATTCTGAGCGAAGCGTAGCGGAGTCGAAGAATCCCGCGGCGCTGCCGTTACCGTTTCGCGGCGGGATCCCTCGACTTCGCTCGGGATGACAGGCTTGTTCAAATCCGCCACAGCGACCGGTGCGTGCCGAACTCGGTGATCTCGCCCGACGATTTCTTGCCCACGTAAATGGTAATGGCGATAACGCTGAGGATCGTTCCCAGAAAAATGAACGCGACCAGCCAGGACGGAATGTGCCCGACACGCAACGCGTGATAGAAACTGCCGACACCTGTGATCGGCGCGCCGGCGTGCAGGAAAATTTTCGTTATCCAGGCCACCATGATGAGGATGAAAATGAAAACGTAATTGCGTTTCAATCGCCGCCCCACTGCTTCCAGGCGCGAGATTTTGAACGACGGCAAAATCAAGTCTTCGCAGACGAGATTCTTCCAGTCGCCCTGCAGCATCTGCCGGTTCTCCATCACCATCGGGACGAGAAAATGCGCTTCGATCATGCGCACACGCGCGCGAAAGGCATCGTAAAAACGGTAGCGGCGCGCCTCGATCCAGAGCATGACCCAGACGATGGCGAGATTGAAGAAGAAGATGATGTGCGGCACGCCGGCGTTAGCAAACGAGATGGTGATGATGGCCGTGCTCGAGGTGATGGCCCAGTTCGTCGTGGTGTCGAGTCGCTGTCGCCAAACCATGATGCGGCTGATCTCGCCGCGATAAAAATGCGACATGGCCGTGACGTAGCTCGGGTCGTACTGGCTCCGCGTGGAGGTGACGGCGACGTTCGCGTTTTGCGCGGCGGCATTCGCTTTCGATTCGTCGGTTGGCATTTCTCGGGATTGCACGTTATCCAAACAGGCCGCGCCGCCCTTGTCGATTTTTTGGCGCGAAGAAATGGGAGATTCCACGCCACCGGCAATGAGCGATGCGGCGCAACCGATAACGCGCTTGCTGCGCGGGCTGAAGCTGCGCGTCTGGATCGCGGAGAAAATCCGGCCGAGCGAATTGCAGCTGACGCTTTTCTGGGCCGGGCGTCATCGGCTTCACCCTGGCGCTTTCGCATCGTGCCAGCGAAGCGACGCAGGAGAAATGATCAGTCGCGCTTTTGCAGGAGCCGATTGCGGGCGCGGTCGAGCTGGCGGCGCTCGTTTGCGGTCAGGCTGCCAATGCCGGATTTCGCAATCTTGTCGAGAATCGGATCGATGGATTCGTAAACGTCTTCTTCGCCGCGGCGCGGTGCGGCAGGCTTGGGCACGACTTTGAACTTTGGCTTTGGTTGCAAACGCGTTTTGAGATTTTCCCACCAGAGCATTTCCGGGGCGGCGCCGCGAGCACAGATGAAGAAGAAACCGGCGGCGATGCTCGTCCAGACTACGGCGAGATCGGTCCAGGCATGAAAGGCGAGCAACTCGAAGGTGTAGATCGCGGCGAGAATGAGCGCCATCCATTTGGCGGTGATGCGCAGGAGCAATTCAGCCGAAGGATAAATCGTGGCGAAGGCAACGAAGACGCCGAAGTGCAATGCAGGCGAACCGGCCAGACCAGTGCGTTGACTCAGTCCCCACAGTGTCAGCAGCGCTGACGGGGCCAGCAGCAACACCGCGTAAAGCACGATGTAGGCGCGCTGGCCGATGAACTTTTCCACTTCGCGACCGAAGATGAAGAGCATGTACATCTCGATGGCGAACCAGAGCAGCGCCGAGGGCAGATGAACGAAAGCGTAAGTGGCGAGCCGCCAAATTTGGCCGCCGCCGAGCACACGCGCGCTATCGAATTGCAACAGGTCGAGAAAACCAGCGGCGCCGATGGCAATGAGCAGACATGTGACGATGGCCGCGGCGACGTGCAGCCCGACAAGCAGCGTTGTCACGTCAACGGGATAACGTCCCATCCAGGTGACCGGCTTGTAATCGTCTGACGTGGTCACGCCGAACATGCGGCAATAAACGGCGGCGCGCTCCCCGACGCAAGCCATGCCATTTGCGGAAAATTTGCTTGGAGAAGCGCGCGAACCGCCCAAGATTTGCGAATCGTTTTGCCCGCATGGAGAAACTCGCGCCCGCCATCGCGCCGCCGCCCGGCATCGGAACGGCGCGGTCGCAGAACAAAGCGGTGCTGGATTGGGTGCAATCGGTCGCGCGCTTAACCCAGCCGGAAAACATCTTTTGGTGTGACGGCTCGGAGCGTGAAAATGATTTTCTGCTCGGCGAAGCGGTGCGGCAGGGCGCGCTCATCAAGCTGAACGAGCAGAAGGTGCCGCGCTCCTATCTGCACCGGAGTAATCCGAACGACGTGGCGCGGGTGGAGCAGTTCACATTTATTTGCACCCCGACGAAAGAGGAAGCGGGACCGACGAACAACTGGTTCGAGCCGGCGGCGATGTATCAAAAACTGCACCGCATGCTCGGCGGCGCGATGCGCGGGCGGACGATGTTCGTCATTCCGTATATTATGGGCCCGCCCGATTCGCCACTGGCCAAGGTCGGCTTCGAGATTACCGACTCCATCTACGTCGTGCTCAGCATGCGCATCATGACGCGCATGGGCGAAGTGGCGGTGAAGCGACTGGGCGAAGATGTGAAGGCGGAGTGGAATCGCGGCGTGCACTCATTGCTCGACGTCAATCCCGAGCGGCGATTCATCTGCCATTTTCCGCAGGACAACGCCGTTATCTCGGTCGGCTCCGGTTACGGCGGTAACGTTTTGCTTTCCAAGAAATGTCTCGCGCTCCGCATCGGCTCGTATCTTGCGCGGCAGCAAGGCTGGCTGGCCGAGCACATGCTCATCCTCGGCGTCGAATCATCGAAAGGTGAAAAGCATTACGTCGCGGCGGCGTTTCCGAGTGCGTGCGGCAAAACGAACTTCGCCATGCTTATTCCACCCGCGCACTTCAGGGGCTGGAAGGTGACGACGGTCGGCGATGATATCGCGTGGATGCAGATTCGCGACGGCCGTCTGTGGGCGGTGAATCCGGAGAACGGTTACTTCGGCGTTGTGCCCGGCACGAGTTACAAGTCGAACCCGAACGCGATGAAATCGATCGAGCACGACACGCTTTACACCAACGTCGCGCTCACGGATGACGGCGATGTCTGGTGGGAAGGAAAAGATGGCGCGCCGCCGCAACACGCCATTGATTGGAAGGGCAACGACTGGACGCCGGAGTCAAAAGACAAAGCCGCGCATCCGAACAGCCGCTTCGCCACACCGATGCGCAATAATCCCGTGCTCGATCCGGACGTCGAGAAAGGCGAAGGCGTGCCGATCAGCGCCATCATTTTCGGCGGCCGTCGCAGCGACACGATGCCGCTCGTTTTCCAGGCGCGCGATTGGGAACATGGCGTCTACGTCGGAGCGACGATGGGCTCAGAAACGACCGCGGCTGCGACCGGCGCAGTCGGCCAGGTCCGGCGCGATCCGATGGCGATGCTGCCGTTCTGCGGCTACAACATGGGACAGTACTTCAGGCATTGGCTGACGATCGGGCCGCGCTTGAAGAACCCGCCGCTCATCTTTCACGTGAACTGGTTCCGCAAAGGCGGGGACGGAAAATTCTTGTGGCCCGGCTTCGGCAATAACATGCGGGTGTTGAAATGGGTCATCGATCGCGTGGAAGGGCGAGCCGGCGCTGCCGAATCGCCCATCGGCTACGTTCCGCGTCCGGAAGATCTTGATCTGGAAGGACTCAAAGAAATGTCGCCGGATGCGATACAGGAACTGTTGTCCGTAAAGCACGACGAATGGAAAACCGAGCTCGAGACTCAATCGAAATTCTTCGACTCATTAGGCAAAGACATGCCGCAAGAGCTCACGGCGCAACACGACAAAATCGCCGAGCGCTTCGCCTAGGAGCACGGCCGTCCCGGCTGTGCGGCCGACCGGCGTCTTCTCGCCTGTCGGTTCTGGCTCAGCAGGCGAGACGCCCGCTTGCCGCACAGGCGAGGACGCTCTGTGCTCCGGCTTGGTTGCGCCGCGCCCGCGCCGAAACGAACATCTCCGGTGGATTCGAAGATCGCCGAGAAACCCTGCGTCACTGCGCCCGCTGATCGCGGTTGCATTGAGATTCGGGGCGCGCGTCAGAATAACCTCAAGGGCATCAATCTCGATCTCCCACTCGGGAAATTGACCGTCATTACCGGCCCGAGCGGCTCTGGCAAATCGAGCCTCGCCTTCGACACCATCTACGCCGAAGGCCAGCGCCGTTACGTCGAGACCTTCAGCCCTTACATGCGGCAATTCCTCGACCGCATGGATAAGCCGCGCGTGGACGAAATCCGCGGCATCCCTCCGGCGATCGCGATCGAGCAGGCGAACCCGGTGAAATCATCGCGCTCGACCGTCGGCACGATGACCGAGATCAACGATTACCTGAAGCTCCTCTGGCCGCGCATCGCGAAAGCGTTTTGCCCGAGCTGCGGCCGCGAGATCCGGCCCGAGACGGCGCAATCCATTGCCGAGCAGGTGTTCAAATTATTCGGCAACGACAGCACTGTCATCCCGAGCGAAGTCGAGAGATCCCGCGGCGCTACCTCGACGCCTTCGCAACGGGCTCCTTCGACTCCGCTGCGCTCCGCTCAGGATAACACGCAAAGGGGCGCGACGGTGCTGATCACGTTTTGGGTGTCCGTTCCGGCAAAGACGGACCCGCAGGAGTTCTTCAAGTTTCTCCAGCAACAGGGCTACCTGCGCGTCTGGATCAACGGCGAAGTCGTGCGCGCGGACACGCACCAAAAGATCAGCCGCCTCGGCGCACGCGTGCAGGTCATCCAGGATAGGATCACCATCACGGAGGAGTCGCGCGCGCGTTTGGTGGAGTCGATTGAGACCGCGCTTCGGTTTGGCAAAGACAAGATCAATGTCATCCGAGTGTCTCGGGCGAGCCTCGAGCAGCGAAACAATCAGCAATCTGAGCATCCTTATTCCACCGGCTGGCATTGCGCGCATTGCGATCTCGATATCCGGCCGCCGACGCCGGGCCTCTTCAGTTTCAACAGCCCGTTAGGCGCGTGCCCGGAGTGCCGCGGGTTCGGCCGCACCATCGCGATCGATCTGAACCGCGCGATTCCGGATCGTTCGCTCTCGATCGCGCAGGGCGCAGTGCGCGTATTCCGCGGCGAAGAAATGGGCGAATCGCAAAAGGATTTGCTCCGGGCCTGCGCGCGCGAGGAGATCGAGATCCACACGCCATTCGAGGAGCTGCCGAAAGCGGACCAGGACTTCGTCATTAACGGCGAGAAGCGCAGCGGCGAATACACGGACGACAATTACGAGAACGACCGCTGGTACGGCGTGCGCGGATTCTTCAAATGGCTCGAGAGCAAGACCTACAAAATGCACGTGCGCGTCTTGCTTAGCCGCTATCGCGCTTACACCACCTGCCCGACGTGCAACGGCGGCCGCTTCCAGGGGGATGCGCTCAACTACCGCATCGTCACGCTACAGGATATGGTGACGCTGCCGGATCTCGCCGCGGTCCCGATCTGCGCCGCGCGCGATTTGCTCGCCACCATTGCGCTCCCGTCTGACGACTCGACTGCGGAGATGCTGCGCCGCGAAGTGGTGACGCGGCTCACATATTTGTGCGATGTCGGCCTCGGTTATCTCACGCTTGATCGCTCCACCCGCACATTGAGCGGCGGCGAAGTGCAGCGCGTGAATCTCACGACCTGCCTCGGCGCGTCGCTCGTGAACACGCTTTTCGTCATGGATGAGCCGAGCGTCGGCTTGCACCCGCGCGATGTGGGCCGGCTGGTGCGCGTCATTCACAATCTGCGCGATAAAGGCAACACGCTTCTCGTCGTCGAACACGAAGAAGCAATCATTCGCGCGGCCGATCATCTCCTAGACATCGGTCCGGATCGCGGCGAACGCGGCGGCGAGTTGGTCTTCGAAGGCACGCTCGCGGAGATGCTGCGTCCGGGGAGCGCGGGGGCCCCGCCCGCTGTGTCACGCGCCCCGCGGGACACCTCTGAGGACGTGGATGAGTCTCCGGCGTTCAAAC
>JBBPYF010000056.1:0-21779 GCA_038200165.1 Chthoniobacterales bacterium
CATAGAGCATTTGCGCCGCGATGAGCAAATCTACGAGAAGCGATTGTTTCTGCACTACGGCGACCTGAGCGATGATACCACGCTGCGGCGCATTTTTTCAAAGGTAAAGCCGTCCGAGTTTTATCATCTGGCCGGGCAAAGTCATGTCGGCTTGAGCTTCGAGATTCCGGAGTCCACTTGCGAAGAGGTGGGAATGGCGACGCTGCGCCTGCTCGAGATCGCGCGCGAGCAAACCGAGCCAGTGCGATTTTACCATGCTTCCAGCTCCGAAATATTTGGCGATGCGCGGGAGAGTCCGCAGACAGAAGAGACGCCGGTTCGACCGAGTAGTCCGTATGGTTGTGCCAAAGCGTTCGCCATGAATCTGGCTCGCGTTTATCGGGATTCCTACGACTTGTTCGTGTGCAATGGCATTCTTTACAATCACGAATCGCCGCGGCGCGGAGAACATTTCGTCACGCGCAAGATCGCGCGCGGGCTGGAGACGGAGCTGGTGCTCGGGAATCTCGATGCGCGGCGCGACTGGGGGCGGGCGCAGGATTACGTCGAGGCGATGTGGCTGATGCTTCAGCACGGGCAAGCTGATGATTATATAGTGGCGACCGGCGAGACACATTCCATGCGGAATTTTGTGGAGGCTGCCTTCGCCACAGTGGATTTGGAATGGAAAAAGTTTGTCCAGTACGATGCCGGGCTGCGAAGACCGGCGGAGCCGCGGCAGCTGGTCGGGTCGTCGGAAAAAATTCGCCGGGTTCTGAGTTGGCAACCACAGGGCAGTTTCACCGAGCTTGTCGCCGGCATGGTGAAGGCCGAGATGGCAGCGATTGATCGCGGTGCTCCACCTGAATGAATGATTATTTGCTTTCCCTCCTGCTCGGCGTGGTGGAGGGGCTGACGGAATTTCTCCCGGTAAGCTCGACCGCGCATCTGCGGATTGCGGAGGCCTTGCTGCACCTGGATTTGCACGACGCATTCTGGAAGATGTACACGATCGTGATTCAGCTCGGGGCGATCCTGGCCTTGCCGGTCTACTTCTGGAATCGGATACTGAAATTTCTCTCGACCTTTCCTGGTGGAGAGCGCGGTGATCGCAATGTCTTCACTCATCCGCTCGGGCTGGTGTTGGTCGCGTTTGTTGTCACGGCCGCGCCGGCATTTCTGCTGAAGAAACAGATCGGACAAAACCTGGAGAGCCTATGGGTGATGGCGTGGGCGCTGTTAATCGGTGGGGTCATCATGTGGCTGGTGGACGCGCTTTGCCGAAATTCCCGGACGCAGCGCATGGAGGAGATGTCGCTTCCGCAGGCGCTCTGGATCGGTTTTGCGCAGATCGCGTCGGCGGTTTTCCCGGGAACGTCGCGCTCGATGGCAACGATTGCGGCGGGACAGACAGCGGGACTTTCGCGTCGCGCGGCGCTTGAATTTTCCTTTTTTCTCTCAATGCCAACAATGCTGGTGGCCACTGGCTACGATCTGCTGAAGACGCTCTCGCATCGTGGCGGGGACGAGACGAATCTGGCGCCACTGGTCATGACCGGGCATAACTGGCTTGTGTTGGCGATCGGCGCCGCCGTTTCATTTGTGGTCTCGCTCGGCGTGGTCGCCTGGTTCATAGACTGGGTGCGCTCGCGCGGTTTCGCGCCATTCGCGATTTATCGGATTGCGCTCGCTGCGGTCTTGATGTGGCTGCTCGGACGCGGTGTAATCTAATTTATGCCAACCGATGTTATGCTGCCCGATCTGCAAAGCTGCCTGTTGTGTGAAGATGTGCGGCACGAATTCAATGGAATGCAGACGCTGGTGGGCGTGGTGAATGTGATTCCGGTGCCGCAGCTGCCGGTCAATTACATGCGGCTGTGTATCTGGTCGCGGTGGTGCAGCGGGGCGGGAAAATTCCGCCAACGATCGCGCATCGTGGGTGTGGACGAGCAGCACGTCATCGCGCAAGCGGAGGTGGACTTTGAGTTAAAGGAGATGGAAGGACACGCCACCAACGTCCATTACTTCGGGGGGGTGCAGTTCCAGCAGTTTGGGCTGCATCACGTCGAGATTTATTTGCAGGAGGAATTGCGATTGCGCTTTCCGCTGCCGGTGGTACGAGTGGCGCCGCAACAGCAACGATAAGGGAAGTTCCAAATCCCAAGTTCCAAGCACCAAAGAAATCCCAAGCTCCAAATCCCGAGCACTAATAAACGGGAAGAGATTTGCCGCCGAGGGCTCGATGGCCAAACTACGCTCGCCAGAGCAGCAGGATCAGGACGATGAGCACGAGCAGGCCGGCACCGGGATAATAGCCCCAGCCAACGGGCGCATAGCCCCAGGTGGGCAAGCTGCCAAGGAGCAACAACACCAGAATGACGAGCAGGATGGTTCGCATGGGCGCGACGCTACCGAATGCAACGGCGTGGTAGCAAACTAATTCTGCGGTGCAGCGTTCAATCGTCGGTTTCGGGGTGAATAGTGCGACGAGTCGCGGCAGCTACGCGCGGCAGGGAAGCTGACAGCTTCCCCTACAGCGCGTCGCAGAATAGCCTTGCGTCGTTTTCTTCCGCTCATAACTTCGAGCGCAAGTCCCGAGTGCCTCGACTGAGCGCATCGGGACAGCTTTTTTCTCCCGTATTTTCATGGCCAATACCATCCTCGTCGGCGCGCAGTGGGGCGATGAAGGCAAAGGCAAAATCATCGACGTTCTCACCGCCGAGGCCGACATCATCGTCCGCAGCCAGGGCGGGAATAACGCCGGGCACACCGTTATTCACGGCGGTAAGAAATACATTCTCCATCTCATTCCTTCCGGCATTCTGCGCCGCCGAAAAGTGTGCGTCATCGGCAATGGCGTCGTCATTGATCCCGTCGCCCTGGTGCGGGAGATGGAAAGCTTGCGCAAGGCTGGCGTGACCATCGCCCGCAATCTCCTCATCAGCGATGCCGCGCATCTGGTGCTGCCGTATCACGCCGCGCTCGATGAGCAACGCGAGCTGCGCAAAGGCCACGCGAAGATCGGCACGACCAAGCGCGGGATTGGTCCGGCCTACGGCGATAAAGCGGCGCGCACCGGCCTGAGAATATCGGACCTGATTCAGCCGGCCTTATTTTCAAAAAAGCTCGCCGCGAAAATGCGCGAGAACAACGCCATCCTCCGCGCGCTCGGGGCCAGGCCGAAGGATTTCGCGGAGGTGAACGAACACTATCTCGCGGCCGGGAAAGTGCTCGCGCCGTTTGTGACGAACACCGTGGTGTATCTGCATCGCGAAATGCAGCGTGGGCGCGATATTTTGTTCGAAGGCGCGCAGGGAACTTTTCTCGACATCGACCACGGCACTTATCCGTACGTCACTTCGTCGAATACGACAGCCGGCGGCGCGTGCACCGGCACGGGCGTTCCGCCGCATCGCATGGATCGCGTCGTCGGCGTGATGAAAGCGTACACGACGCGTGTAGGCGAGGGGCCGTTGCCAACGGAAGACGCCGGCATCGCGCGCACGCTGCATGAGATGGGACGCGAGTTCGGCGCGACGACGGGCCGGGCGCGGCGGTGCGGCTGGTTCGATGCCGTGGCGACGCATTACGCGACGATGATCAATGGCATTGATGAGCTCGCCATCACAAATCTCGACGGGCTCGACACGATCGATCCGATCCGCGTTTGTGTAGCCTATCGGTTGAATGGCAAACGACTCGACGTGCCGCCCTGCGACTCCGCGCAGTGGAATAACTGCGAGCCGATTTACAAAGGGTTCCGCGGCTGGAAAACGTCGACGCGCTCCGCCCGCAAATTTTCCGATCTGCCGAGGAGCGCGCGGCTTTACCTGAAAGCGGTCGCTGAAATGACCGGCGCCAAGTTGACCATGGTGAGCGTGGGGCCGACGCGCTCGGAAACGATCGCGCTTTAGCGATGGCGGCGAAAGCTATTCCGCGCCACGTCGCCATCATCATGGATGGAAACGGGCGCTGGGCGAAGGAGCGCGGGCTGCCGCGGATCAAGGGTCATGAACGTGGCGCAGAAGCCGTGCGCGAATGTGTGGAAGGCTGCGGCGAATTGAAGATCGAATACCTCACGCTCTATGCGTTTTCGGCGCAGAACTGGCAGCGGCCGAAGAGCGAAGTGTTCGCCTTGATGCGGCTGTTGGAAAAGTTTTTAAAAGATAAAACGCCGGAGCTGCTTGAGAAAAATGTGCGGCTGCAGGCGATCGGGCGGCTGACCGATTTGCCGGAGAGTTGTCAAAGGCGACTGCACGATTCAATCGAGCGCACGGCGCAGAACAACGGGCTGACGCTGATCCTCGCGCTGAGCTACGGCGGGCGCGACGAGATCATCGATGGCATTCGCAGTCTGCTGCGCGAGATCCAGGCGGGGCACATCGACAGCGCGATGATCAACTCGGAGATGTTCAGCAAGCATCTTTACACGCGCTATTATCCCGATCCCGATTTGCTCATCCGCACCTCGGGGGAGATGCGCATTTCGAACTTTCTTCTCTGGCAGCTTTCCTACACCGAGATGTACGTGACACCGAAGCTCTGGCCCGATTTCACCCGCAAAGATTTGTTCGCGGCGGTGGATGAATTTGGGAGGCGCCAACGAAGATACGGCGCAGTATAGAGGCGCTTGTGCTAAACGCCTCTACACCGAGTCATCCCGAGCGGAGCGAAGCGGAGTCGAGGGATCCCGTGGAAGTTGCCTGACAAATTGCGCCGCGGGATCCCTCGACTCCGCTCGGGATGACGGGTTAAACGAGCTCTTCTGCGACGGAATCCGCTAGGAGTTTCCCGGCGCTGCTCAGAATCAAACGGTCGCCACTTTGTCTCAGCAATCCGGCGCTCATCAAATCACGAGCGCGCTCGGGAGCAACGATCCCGGCTGCAATTCCCTCGCGCGTCCGCAAGCCAAGAGCGATTCGCTCGGTTCGTTTCATTGTTCTGGTTAACTGTTCAGTTGTTCCGATGGGAGATTCACCCGCCAACAAGCGCCGCGCATACTCGCGATGATCAGCGACATTTTGCCAGCGTTCGGAGCCGCGCGTGGAAAATGCGCTCGGGCCGAGCCCGAAATAATCGGCGCCGCGCCAATAGGCCTGGTTGTGCAGCGAGCGAAATCCGGGGCGCGCGAAGTTCGACGTCTCGTAATGCTCGTAACCGGCCCGTTCGAGCGTGCTGATCGCGATTTCGTAAAACCGCGCTTCGTCGTCATCGTCGGCGCGGAATTCGCCACTTTGAAAGCGTGCGAGGAAGGCTGTGTCTTCTTCGTAGGTCAGGCAATAGGTCGAGACGTGTTCCGGATTGAGGGAAATTGTTCTCTCGAGCGACGCGCGCCACTGCGCCTCGGTTTGACCGGGAAGGGCAAACATCAGATCGATGCTGATGTTAGTGAAACCGGCGGAGCGAAAGTTCTGGAATGATTCGCCTGCCTGCTCCGCGTTGTGCTCGCGCCCGAGCAAACCCAGGAGCTCATCGTCCCAGCTTTGCACGCCGAGGCTGACGCGGCTGATGCCGCCTTCGCGCAACACGGCCGCCTTTTTTTGCGAGACGCTGCCGGGATTCGCTTCGATGCTCCATTCTCCCATGGCGCGCAGATCGAACCGGTCGCGAAATGTTTTCAACACGCCAGCCAACTGCGGTGTGGAGGGCGCAGTGGGAGTGCCGCCGCCGAGGAAAATTGTCTCGAGCGCAAACGGGAAGGTTTCGCTCACGTGCCGCGCCTCCAGAGCGAGCGCGCGGCAGAATTGCGCGACCTCCTCGCCGGTTCCGCGCGTCTTGTAAAATGCGCAATACGGGCAAATGCGCGCGCAAAACGGGAAATGAACGTAAAGATGACGAACAGCGTCTGAGTCCATCGGCGCGTCGCTCTTCATGACTTCGAATGTTCCTCTCTCTTTTCTGTTGCTCAATCTTGCCGCGATGCATCTCGCTGCCGCGCAAACGTCCGCGCCGCAGCCCACGCCATCGGTGGTTTACGTCGTGCACAAGGCCGACGCGATCAAGCGTTACAAAACTGATCCGGTCATCGTGCGCGCGATGGTAAACCGGCTGATCACGGCCGCGACGAATCAGCGGGATGTCGCCAGCGCCTGGCAGTCGCTCATTGGTCCGAAGGACAAAATCGGCATCAAGATTTCTGCGACTGGCGGAGAAATTTTCACCACGCATCGCGATGTGGTGGCGGCGATCGTGGATGGGCTGGTCGCGGCAGGGCACGCGCGTGAAGACATCACCGTGTGGGATCGCAGCCTCGGCGGCGCGGCTGACGCGGGTTATCGCGCCGAAGGGTACCGCCTTGTCAGCATCGCGCCGCGCGATGGCTATGATCCGAAGGCGATGATCAGCGCGCCGCTGACGGGAAAGCTGGTGTGGGGCGATTTGGATTACGTGGCGCGCACGGGCGCGCTGCTTTCAGATACGGAAAACACGAGCACGGTGAGTCACGTCGCGCGAGTCTTGCGGGATGTGACCAAGGTCATCAATGTACCGGTGATGAGCGACAGCGAGACCAACGGAGTCGCCGGTTGCATTTACAACATGACCGTGCCGAACATTGACAACTGGCGGCGCTTCACCCAGGAGGGGCCGTTTGGCGCCTCGAGTCTGGCGGAGATTTACAGTGATCCGCTCATCGGCAAAAAGGTCGTGCTCAACCTCGTGGATGGTTTGCTGGCGGAATATGCCGGAGGGCCGGCGGCCCGGCCAAATTATCAAATTGATCACGCCACGCTTTATGCCAGCCGCGACCCGGTGGCGCTCGATGCGGTGATGTTGCAGAAGATCGCGGAGTGGCGGGTGCGCGCGAGTCTGCCGCCATTAGGCGAACGCGCGGCGCACGTGAAGGCGGCGGCGCAGCTCGGTCTGGGTAATGCCGATCCGCGTTACATTATGGTGCGCGATATTTCACCATGACGGAGAGCGCGTATGACTTGCTGCGCGATGTGTCGCGCTCGTTTTATCTCTCGATTCGGGCATTGCCGCGGGCCCTGCGCGAACCGGTCGCACTCGGTTATCTGCTGGCGCGCACGAGCGACACGATTGCGGATAGCGCTGCGGCAGCTGTGCAGGATCGAATTGCGCTACTCGATCAATTTGCAGCGGCAATCAGCGGAAGCGCGAGCCCCGAGTTGCAAACGGAGTTTCTCGTTGCGCATCGGGATCCCTCGACTTCCACCTCCGCCAAGCCTACGGCGGACAAGTCGCTCGGGATGACGGAGGGCGAGCAGAAACTGCTCGGTTCGATGGACGTTTTCCTGCGCGAATTCACGGCGTTACCGGCGAACGACCGCGTCGATATTCGCGCGCTGCTGGCTACGATCACCCGCGGCCAACGGCTGGACCTGACGCGATGGGCCGGCGGCATGGTTGCGCTGCCCAGTGCCGAGGAGCTGCGCGAGTACACCTACATGGTTGCGGGTTGCGTCGGTGAATTCTGGACGCGTCTTTGTTTGCGCAAAGTGCCGGGTTTCACCGCGCGCGAGGAAACGGAGATGATGGAGCTGGCGCGAAGCTACGGGAGCGGTCTGCAGCTGGTGAACATTTTGCGCGACGCTGGCGATGATCTGCGCGCCGGCCGTTGCTATTTTCCGGAAAATGAATTGCGCAACGCCGGAGTGACTGCGGCGCAATTGATCGATGCGCCAGCTGAGTTCCTACCGGTATACCGACGCTGGATGGAAGAAGCGAGGGCCGGGCTCGACGCCGGCCTCGAGTACTGCATCGCGATAGATCCGCCACGGATGCGCATCGCCACGGTGTTACCGGCGCTCATTGGCATCCGCACCCTCGAGTTGGTGGAGGAACGCGGGCTCGATGCCTTGCGGGAGCGTGTGAAAGTTCCGCGCGCGGAAGTGCGCAAGATCACCGCGTCAGCCACCATCACACTGGCGAATCGCAGCCGGTTGCGTTCCGCGCGCGCGCGATTGTAGAAGTGAATGGTGATCAGCCGATCACTGTTCACACTCCGCTCCGGCAAGCGGGCAACTAGCGGAAATAATTACGCTGCTTTTCGCTAATCGGCCGCTCCAATTTCTCCATCACCGCGAGCATGTCTTCCCAGACTTTGCGCTTCTCACTCGGGGCCTGATTGCGCAGCAGATATGAGGGATGATACGTGACCATGAGCGGTGTGCCGCGAAATGAACGCCACGTGCCGCGCAGCTCACGCATGACGCCGCGCGCGCCGAGCAATCCTTCCACTGCTGTCGCTCCCAGCGCCACGATCACTTTCGGCTCGATGATCGCGATCTGCTCGATGAGATAGCCGATGCACGTCTGCATCTCCGCCACCGTGGGCGGCCGATTTCCCGCGACCGCGCTCGGCATGTCGGGCCGGCATTTCAAAATATTGGCAATGTAAACATCGGCTCGCGTCAGCCCCATCGTCTCGATAATACGGGTGAGCAGCTGGCCCGCGCGACCGACGAATGGTTCGCCGCGCAGGTCTTCATCGGCGCCCGGCGCTTCGCCGACGAACATCAGTTCGGCGTCGGGATTGCCCACGCCGAAAACCGTCTGGGTGCGTGAGCGGGCCAGGTGCGGGCATTTTGTGCAAACGGAAACGCGCGCATTGATGGCGGCGAGGGCGGCGGATTTATCACGTGGGGGCGAAGGCGATGGCACGGGAGCCAGCCCGGGAATGCGCAGGAGAGTCGAGCGCGAAACGCGCGGCATGTCCTCGCGTGAATCACGAATCTGTTTCAGCCACTCGAGCACGAGGGAAACGGCAGGCTGATTCACGGGCGCGATTATGACATTTTCGTTGTTCGACGAAAAGCTGATTTTGCCGCAAGAGCGGTGGTCTCTGCTAAGATTTTGCCCGCCCATGGAGGAAGCATTGCGTGATTATGATTACGAGTTGCCGCGCGAGCTCATCGCGCAACGACCGCTCCCGCAACGCGACCAATCGCGCATGCTGATATTGCATCGCGAAAGCGGCGCGATCGAGCACGCCGCATTTCGCGATCTCTCGAATTTTATCCGTGCGGGCGATTTGCTGGTCTTGAATGACTCTCGCGTTTTACCAGCGCGTCATTTCTCCGATGACGACGCGCTCGAGTTTTTGTTCCTGCGAAAAATTGCGCCTTGCCGCTGGCGCGCGCTGGTCAAACCGTGCCGTCGATTTCGCCAAGGCGCAGTGACATCGATCAACGGGATTCGGGCCGAGGCGGGCGAGAGCGATGGTGAAGGCGGGCGCGAGATCGTGCTCGCGCAGGACATCGACGTGCAACGCGGCGGCGCCATGCCGCTGCCGCCTTACATTTCGCGCTCGTCTAGCCGAGAGGACGAAGCGCGTTACCAGACGGTGTTCGCGCGGGCGGAGGGATCCATCGCGGCACCGACGGCGGGGCTGCATTTCACGCCTGAGATTTTGCGCCGCCTGCCTCACACCTTCATTACGCTGCATGTGGGGCCCGGCACGTTTCGTCCGGTGAAAACGGAGAACATCGCTCTGCACACCATGCACGAGGAGCAGTTTTCCATTTCACCCGCCGCAGCCAAAGCCATCAACGCGGCGAAGCGCATCGTCGCGGTGGGAACAACGACAGTGCGGGTGCTGGAATCCACGTATCGGGAATTCGGCGAGATTCGTGCGGTCGATGGCGCCACAAATATTTTCATCCGTCCGCCCTTCGAGTTTCGTGTCGTGGAAGCGCTGCTGACAAATTTCCATCTGCCGCGCTCGACCTTGCTCATGCTGGTGAGCGCGTTTGTCGGCCGCGAATTCATCCTCCGCGCCTATGCCGAAGCGGTGCGGGAACGGTACCGCTTTTTCAGCTACGGTGATTGCATGCTGATTCTCTAGTCATCTCGACGGAAGCGAAGCGCAGTGGAGGGATCCCGCCGAAGTTACCTGAAAGCTTCCGCAACGGGATCCCTCGACTGCGCCGACGATGACGAGCTAGCTTCTTCGCTCATGGAAAACAAACCCAAAGGCGACCTCGTCATCCGCACCATCGCGATGCCGCGCGACACAAACCCCAGCGGCGACATTTTTGGCGGCTGGATCATGTCGCAGATGGACCTGGGCAGCGGCATTCTCGCGTTGAAAACAGCGAAGAGGCGCGTCGTCACTGTAGCCATGGACGGAATGTCATTCTTACAACCGGTGAAAGTGGGCGATCGCGTGGCCTGTTACGCGCGCGTGGAAAGCATCGGGCGCACATCGATGAGAATCCCGGTCGAAGTCTGGGTGGAACGTTACATGACAGGCGAGCAGGTGCGGGTGACAGAGGCGGTGTTTACCTACGTGGCAATCGGAACCGACGGCCGGCCTGTTCCGGTGCGCAGCGATTGATTACTGCGAATCGTTAGCCGCGGTCACCGATTCTGGCCCGGTACTCGCCGCGACCTGCGGGTCAGTGACAGGCTGACTGGTCGGCACCTTCGGAAATGAAGCGAGCTCTCGCTGCATTTTGACGCGTCCGGCCGAGGCGCGCCGGACGTAGCGCGCGTAAGCTGCCTCCTGCCGCCCGCGCGAACTCAATAAGGAGCAGCCGCCGTCCCCGCAGACGATGAGCGCGAGCAGAAAGCAGTTAACAATTTTCTTCATGCCATGCGTGCCAACGCCGCGTCCGCTCTGGCCACGGCGAGCTGGGCCGTGCGCAACAATTCAACGGCGACTCCGTAGATTTTTAGTTCGCAAACCGAATTCGTTTGAAACAGCTCTTCGATCGTGACCCGTCGGGCCCCGATAGCGTTCCAAATGTTTTCTGCAATCTCACGCAAGCCGGCAGCATGGTCGGGCCATCGCAGGTGCTCGGTGGCCCGGATCAAAGGCGTGCGCGGGGAAGGCGCTCTTTTCTTTAACTCCTCCAGCTCATCACGGTATTGCATCGCTTCGAGCAGCAGATCATTCGGCGACTGATCGATTCTGGCTGATTGCACACAGTCGGTCAGGGGACGTGAACCGGAAGTGAAAGAGAATGTTCCCGGAATATCGTCGGAGAGGAAGAGCTGCCAGAATGCTTCCGCGCCGGTGAGATGCTGAAATTGGCCGCTGCGTGGCGCGCCTTGTTCGAAGTAAAAGGTGGCGAGCCGTTCGCCGTTTTCGCTTAAGACACAAAGCTCGCCCGTTTGACCCGAGCTGATGATGGTTTGATGGACGGTGACGAGATCGAAATTTTGCAGACTGCCGCTCAATTGCTTGCACACACTGACGCGTTTGCCCGGGTCGGGCTGCTGAAGGCGGGACGCCATTTTCTCGCACAGAAAAAGAAAGAATGCCGGCACCCGGCGCGAGATCGCGCCAAAATTCTTGCGTTCGAAACATTGCACACTGGCCGCTTCCTGCGCCGTCGCTGTGTGCGATCTGGCGGTATAAGCGAGCGTCTCCGTCGCGCCGAAAATATCGCCGCGTGAGAGATAAGTGCGCTCGTCTGATGCATCGGGAGCGAGGTGGTTGAGCTCGACCACACCACGATTGACGCTGAAGATTTCCTCGGCTGCGTCGCCCAGTTTGTAAATGAGCTCGCCTCGTTCGAGGTGGCGGACGTGCGACAATTCTCCGAGCGCCTTTAACTCCACCGGCTTGAGGGTGGTGCAGAAGGAAAAGAAATCGCGGCACTGCATCCACTTTCTTAGAGCAGGAGTCGTGCGCTGCGGAGAAGAGGAGCGCATTTCATGCCGTGCCATTGGCAAGCTGCGGCGGCAGAGTTAATTCCGGCGATGCTCGCCTACATTTTCGAGCGCTTTCCGAAGTGGTCGCAGACGTTTTGTTACCGCGAAGTGTCCGAACTTTTCCAGGAAG
Source organism: Chthoniobacterales bacterium (assembly GCA_038200165.1). Classification (GTDB taxonomy): domain Bacteria; phylum Verrucomicrobiota; class Verrucomicrobiia; order Chthoniobacterales; family UBA10450; genus AV69. Next base: position 11,729 of record JBBPYF010000056.1, read on the forward strand.
GGATCCGCCCGCACATCTTTTCCCTGCGCCCGCCGGAGCTTGGGCCTGAGGCGCAATGGGCGCCGGAAATCTTGTCCGCCATCCACCAATTGCCGGAAGGCGATGCCTTTGCTGCGCTCGCCGATGAAGCGCAGCGCACTCTGCCGCGCGAAACCCGAAAGATTCTGCGCGAATGGCGCGGACGACACGATTCACTGCGTCTGCACCAGGCGATTTATATCGGCGTGCGTCTGCGCCAACTCGGAGTCACACAGATGCATGCGCATTTCGCTGGCATGGCCGCGCGCACGGCCTACTGGATCAATCGCTTCTTCGACATTCCATTTAGCGTGACGGCGCACGCCAACGACATCTTTTCTCCCAATGACTTCGAGATCGGTTTGGCGGAAATCTTTGCCTCAGCGCGCGCCATCATCACCGTGAGCGATTTCGCCGCGGACTATTTGCGGCGAAAATTTCCCGACGCGGCCGAACGTGTTCATCGGATTTATAATGGAATCGATCTCGCTGAATTCGAAACGTCGCGCTTCGATCAGCCGCCGCTGATTATTTCCGTGGGACGCTTGATCGGAAAGAAAGGCTTCGATGTTTTGATCCAGGCGTGCGCCCGAATTACCGGGCACGAGTTCCGATGCGAGATCATCGGTGACGGTCCGTTGCGCGGTGAATCGCAGAAGCTGGTGGACCAACATGGCCTGATCGATCGCGTTTCCCTGGCGGGTGCGGAGACGCAGCGGCAAATTGCGGCGCGCCTGAGCGCGGCCACGATGTTCGTGTTGCCCTCCCGCATTGAAGCAGACGGCGCCATGGACAACTTGCCAACCGTCATCATGGAAGCGATGGCTGCCTCGCTGCCGGTCGTCTCGACCAATATTGGTGGAATCAGCGAAATGGTTCGTGACGGGGAAACGGGTTTTCTCGTTCCGCAGAACGATGCCGCGGCCACTGCGACCGCAATTGTGAAATTATTGCATGATCAACAACTCGCGCGTGAGCTGGGCGCGCGCGGCAGAGAACATTGCGCCGAGTTGTTTTCGCTGGAAAAAAGCGTGCGGAGGTTTCGAGAGATTCTTCTGTAGCAACGCGATCTGCCGCCGAGGACGGACGGCAGCTACAACAGCGCCCGCATCTTCTCCACCGCGCGCAAATACACGCGGTGTGTTCCTCCCCGTATTAGCTCCTCGCTGAGCAGAGTCGCGATATTGCCGTCATCGGCCGGCAGCAATTGCTGAGCGCACTCGCGACCTGCCTCGGCCCGGCTGACTTCCAGCAAATCGCCGCAGCTTGCGCGGCGCACACGAAATTCCTGTCGCTGCGTGCGCACCGCCAACGACTGAAGCGGCACTTCACCTTCCTCGATCAGATCAATCTCGATCCGCTTACCCGCCTGACTTTTTAACTCGATCGCGCCATTCCGGCTCGTTTCCCACTCGAGCTGCGCAGCCATCCAGGCAATGAAGAGCAGCGCCGCCGAGCGATAACCGCTCCCAAACGCCAGCGACACCTCTTCGATCCCGTGCAAATGAGCACGCGCAGCCGGATGATCGAAGAATTGCGCCAAGGCCAGGCGGAAATAGAAGAGTCGCGCCCAATTCAAATCGCAAAGCACCATCTGCCGCTGCGCCGCTTCGCGCTGAGCGGCTTCAGCCAGCTCGATTTGCGCCGCGAAATCGCGCCAGTCGCGACTGTCGTAAATCACCCGGTCGACCCAGGCCCACAGCTGCGGATCGATCGGCGCACGCAGCTCCGATTGCCACCAGAGATAAAGCGGCAGATCGGAATCGAGATGCGAAAAGAGAATGCTGCTCAGTAATTTCGCTCCATGCAACCGAAACGAAATCTGCTCCGAGCAGATGTGTTTCGTGCCGCTGCGCACGTGGCAATGCGCGTTGATCCACGCTTCGGCGCGATCTTCACTCGCCTGCGGATCTGCCTCGAGAACGAGGGCGCGGCAGGCATGGCTCTCCGTGATTTGCGACACCAGTTGCGTGTTGCGCGCGAGCGAATCCGGCTCCTCGCTATAAACAGCGAGATTAATGAGCGAGGCGCGCGTCATTGCGCCGCCGTCCTCCGCCCAAAGCTTTTTCAGCTCGCGCTCGATTTGATTGATCTCCACCGGCGTGCCGATGGAGGATTGTTCAGTTGGTGAAGGCATATCAACCTGTCATCCCGAGCGCAGTCGAGGGATCCCGCGGAGTTACCTTAAACACGGCGCAACGGGATTCCTCGACTTCGCTGCGCTCCGCTCGGAATGACGGGAAGATCTTCACAGCCGGCGCCAGCTCCTTCCGTCCCTCGCCAGGAGCTCGTCCGCTTCTTCCGGCCCCCATGATCCCGCGGGGTAGAATGTGAGCGGCGACACATTCTTCTTCGCCCACGCCTTCTCGATGATATCGATAAACGCCCACGCTTGTTCCACTTCGTCGCGGCGGGCGAAAAGCGTGGCGTCACCGCTCATGGTATCGAGCAGTAAACGCTCGTACGCTTCCGGGCTCGGTTTGCCAAAGCTCGTGCCGTAGTGAAAATCCATCTTCACCGGTTCGATGCGCAGACTCGTCCCGGGAATTTTGGCCATCATCCGCAACGAGATTCCTTCGTCCGGCTGAATGCGAATGACGAGCACGTTTTGATCAAGCACGGTGCTGTCGCGATTGAATAAAACCATCGGCGCTTTTTTGAAATGCACCGAAATCTCAGTGGCCGATTTGGGCAGACGTTTGCCGACGCGCACATAAATCGGCACTTCAGACCAGCGCCAGTTGTCGATGAGCACGCGCAACGCGAGGTAAGTTTCTGTCTCTGATTTTGAATCGACCCTTTGCTCTTCGCGATAGGGCGGAACGTCCTGCCCGTTGATCGCGCCGCCGGCGTACTGACCGCGCACGACGAACTTCGCCACCTCCTCGCTGCCGTAGGAGCGCAGCGCGCGCACCACTTTGATTTTCTCATCGCGAATGCTGTCGGCCCGCAGATCGGTTGGCGGCTCCATCGCGACGAGGCAGAGCAGTTGCAACATGTGATTCTGCACCATGTCGCGCAGCGCGCCGGCGGTTTCGTAATAGCCGCCCCGTCCTTCGACGCCGAGTGTTTCCGCCGCCGTGATCTGCACGTGATCGATGTAACGACTGTTCCAGATCGGCTCGAAGATGGCGTTGGCGAAACGCAGGACGAGAATGTTCTGCGCCGTTTCCTTGCCAAGGAAATGATCGATGCGGTAGGTCTGATCTTCGGAGAAAGATTTCGCCACCACCCGGTTGAGCTCGCGCGCTGAAGCCAGATCGCGGCCGAACGGTTTCTCGATAATGACGCGCGCCCAGCCGCCACTCTTTGCCCGGTTTAATCCTGCGGCCCTCAGGTTTTTCAAAATCGGCTCGAACTGCTCCGGCGCGGCCGCGAAGTAAAAGAGGCGATTGCCGCGCGTGCCGCCTTCACTTTCGATTTTCTCGAGCCGTTCTGCGAGCGTTCGGTAGCCGCTCTCGTCCTCGAACTCGCTTTGATGATAAGTCAGAGACCGGGCGAAACTTTGCCAAACTTCATCGCGCACTGTTTGCCGTGAATATTTCTGCGTAGTCTCCTTCAGCTCGAGGCGAAACTCGTCATCTGTTTTCGGCCGGCGCGCGAATCCGATCACTGTCGTGCCCGGCGGCAGCTCGCCATCGGCAGCGAGATTGTAGAGCGCTGGAATCAGCTTGCGGTGAGTGAGATCGCCGGTCGCGCCAAAAATAATAATCGAGCACGGCTGCGGCACCGCGCGCGCGCTCAAGCCTTCACGGAGCGGATTTGGTTCCGTCATCCCGAGCGACTTGTCCGCCGTAGGCTTGGCGGAGGTGGAAGTCGAGGGATCCCGCGGCGAAGCTTTTAGGGTAACATCCACGGGATTCCTCGACTCCGCTCGGAATGACGGCTAGCTCGGCAGCGGAAAACGCCCCGTCAGCTCGCGCACTTTCCCGCGAATGTGCTCGAGCGCGGCGTCATCGGCGCGATGCTCCAGCGCTTCGGCCAGCAGATCGGCGATTTCCAGCATCTCTTCTTCTTTCATCCCGCGCGTCGTCACCGCGGGCGTGCCGACACGAATGCCGCCCGGTTTAAAAATTGGATAGGTGTCGAATGGAATGGCGTTCTTGTTCACGGTGATGCCGGCGCGGTCGAGCACGTCCTGGGCTTCTTTGCCGTTAATGTTCTTCGGGCGCAGATCGACGAGCATGAGGTGATTATCGGTGCCGCCGCTGACGATGCGGTAGCCGTGCTTGGCGATGCCGGCGGCGAGCGCTTTTGCATTCACCACCACCTGTCGCTGATAATCGCGGAACTGCGGCTGGAGCGCTTCGTGAAAACAGACCGCCTTCGCCGCGATGACGTGCATGAGCGGACCGCCCTGCACACCGGGGAATACCATGGCATCGATCGCTTTCGCATACTGCGCGCCGCACATAATGATCCCCCCGCGCGGACCGCGCAAACTTTTGTGCGTCGTCGTCGTGACATAATGCGCGTGCGGCACCGGGTTCGGATGAACGCCGCCTGCGACGAGCCCTGCCACGTGCGCCATGTCGATGAAGAGCAGCGCGCCGACCGAGTCGGCGATCTCGCGCAGCCGGATGTAATCGAACAATCGCGGGTAGGCCGAGGCGCCGGCAGTGATCATCGCCGGCTTCGTCTCGTGCGCGAGCTTTTGCAGTGTATCGTAATCGAGCGTCTCCGTCTTCTCATTCACGCCGTATTGGGTGACCTGATAAAACTTGCCTGAGAAATTCGCAGGATGGCCGTGAGTGAGATGGCCGCCGTGGGCCAGATTCATGGTCAGAATTTTGTCGCCGATTTTGAGCGCGGAGAAATAGACGGCCATGTTCGCCTGCGCGCCGCTGTGCGGCTGCACGTTAACGTGCTCGCAACCGAAGAGCTGCTTCCCCCGATCGATCGCGAGCTGCTCGGCCGTGTCGACATTTTCACAGCCGCCATACCAGCGTTTCTTCGGATAACCTTCGGCGTACTTGTTCGTAAGCACACTGCCTTGCGCCTCCATCACTGCGCGGCTGGTGAAATTTTCCGAGGCGATCAGCTCGATGTTTTCACGCTGCCGTTTCTCTTCAGCCTCGATCGCGGCGAAAACCTCAGGATCAACATTGCGCAATCCGCCACTGGGAATGGCCGCCTCGATCTCGATTCGCTGCGGAATATTACTCATGGAAAATGCGGAAGAGCCGCGCCACGAAGCCGGCACCGCCACCTCACTTTCTTCTACGAACGCCAGCACACTCGGTAAAGCGTTTTTGATGGTGTCGGCGCAGGTGGTATAAACGTCGCGCCCGAGACCGATGGGATCGGGCACATCGCGCCAGCTCGTTTCGCCCGCCTGTTCGAATTCGCGCAGCAAATACGTTTTCTCGGCCGCGTAGGGAAAAAGCATTTGGATCGCTTCGACGTGCGCGCCAGTCATGGCGAAAATGTGGGTGGCGCGTTCGATCAACGCCGCCGTCAGCGGCTGGCTGCGCAGACTGCGAATGTCCACGCCTTCTTCCGCACACACATCGACGGCGTGCGCGCTCGGCGGCTGTCCGCGCACCGCGTGCACGCCGGCCGAAACCACCTCAATATCCTTGCGATTTCCCACCAGCGCGCGAAAAAGACCTTCCGCGATGGGGCTGCGGCAAATGTTACCGGTGCAGACGAAGAGAACGCTTTTCACAGGGTGTCGACGCGCAACCGAAGACCGGGCGCTGATTAGATTCGCACAAAAACCGGTGGGCGCGACTGGCGGCACTCCACGGGGTGCGCTCCGCCTCACCGGGAGCGCGGGCTTCCAGCCTGCGGTGTTCGGCATCCCTACCGGACACCGCTTGTGGCCTCCGGCGGACGGGTCGCGCCAGGATGCCGCGATCAGCAGGCAAGGATGCCTGCGCTCCCGTCGGACTGAGCAGCCGGAGCAGTCGCGCGAGAATCAGCGCCGACGATGTGGCAGGGAATGAACTGGAAGAAACTGCGCTATCGCGGCGAATACATCGCACTCGTGACTGCGGCGAAATTGGTGCCGCTGCTGCCGCGGGGCGCCGTTGTTCTCCTGGCGAAATGCGTCGGCGCGATCGCTTCGGTCGCTGATCGGCGCGGGCGCCGCGTCGGTCTGGCCAATCTCGATTGCGTATTCGGCGAGAAATATTCACCCGCCGAGAAACGCCGCACTCTGCGCGAATCCTATCAGCATTTCGCGCAAACGATGCTCGACCTGCTCTGGAGCCCGCGACTGAACCGCGAAAATTTCAGCCGCTACATCGAGCTGAAGAATTATCCCACCACGCCGGACGAAAGCGCCATCATCGCCTGTTATCATTACAGCAACTTCGAGTGGCTCAGTCTCGCCTGCGGATACGGCGGGCGGAGAGCGACCATTCTCGCGCAGGAATTTAAAAACCCGCTGCTCGACCCGATTTTTCGCCGCTGGCGCGAGCAATCAGGCCACGTCTTCAGCGCGCGCACCGGCGGCATTCTCCGCCTTTACAAAACTCTGCGCCGCGGCGGCAACACCGCGCTGCTCGTCGATCTCACCATTCCACCGGGCCCGGCGACGGTTGCGATCGAGTGCTTCGGTCTTAAGACCAGCGTCACCGCGGCGCATGCGTGGCTGCATCAACGCTCCGGCGCGGCATTGGTTCCCGCGCATTGCGAACCGCTGGGGCGCGGACGCTATCGCATTGTTTTCCATCCGCGAATCGAGCTGCCGCCGGATGCAACGCTGCAACAACTCACCCAGGCCTGCTGGGATTCCTTCGAACCGATCGTGCGCAAGAATCCCGCGCCTTGGCTCTGGATGTATAAACACTGGCGCTACCAGCCCGCGAACGCCGACCGGCCATATCCATTTTACGCCACCGTTCAGACCCGCTTCGACCGCATGCTGAGTCGCTCGTGAGCTGCCAGCGACTTGGCGAATAATCGCTGCTTGTGCCGACGGCGCCGATGCAGCTCCGCTCGATTTGCGTTGCAGCGGATAACGCGGCCACGCTTGTGTGCCGGCAGGAAATCTCCGCCATCAGCGAGGGCATGAAGAGCGGCACCGCGCAGTGACGCTTCGGTTTCGATTGCGAGTTCCAGGTGACGGGCGAGCGCATCAGCCAAAATGCGGAGGGCGGCGGCCGATTTCGTCATTCCGCCGGAGACGATGATGCGGTCGATTCCGCCGACCGATTGCTCGAGCAAATCGAAAATGTCGGCGAGACGATAGAATGCGCTCGTCGTCAGGGCGCGGAATATCTCGAGTGGCGTCGTGGTGAGATTGTAGCCGGAAATCGCACCGGGGAACTCGGGCCAGTCCGGCGAACGCTCCGCCACGACGAAGGGCAAGGCGATGAGCGTGTCGGTGGCTGCCGCTTTGCGGCCGAGCGGAGCGGAAGGTTGGAGGTGCAGTTTGCGCTGACACCATTCGCGCAGGTTGCCGGCGTTGCTGGTGGCGCCGCCGAGCACAAATGTTTGCCCACTTACGATGTAGCGGAAGAGCCCGGAAGGTATGGGCAGCGGGTGCCGTGTTATGACGCGGACGGCGGCACTGGTGCCGAGGTTGATGGCGGCAGTGTTTTCGCTCGTCGCGCCGCTGCCGATGTTGCTGGCGGCGCCATCGCCGATGGTGGTCAACACTCTGCCGTCATTGATGCGGTCGAGTATCGCCGGCAAGTGGTTTTCGGTTATGCCGGCCGCGTCGCAAAGTTCGCCATCCCACCCGCGGCTGCTTTGATTCAACAGACCGGTGCCGCTGGCCATCGATTCGCTGGTGGCGAGATCGCCGGAGAGATCATGCAGAATCCAATCACTGGGCGACACCCAGAAGTGGACCCGGCGAAACAGCGCGTGATCTGTGCGCCGGAGCCAGCGCAATTTCGCCAGCCAAAAAGGGAAACGCAGCATGCAGCCGGTGCGTTGCAGAATCTCTTCTTCAGAGAATTCCGCGCGTAATCCCGCAGCATCCGGTTTACTGCGCGAATCGGCCCAAGTGTAAATGGGAGTGAGCGGTCGCAGTTTCCCATCCAGTCCAAGCAAGCCATGCCAGAAGGCGCAGCTGGCGATCATCTCCTGCCGGCGGCCGAATTGCGTGAGCACTGCGCGCACGGCATCTCGCAACATCCGCGGATCGAGCTCGGCTGCGCCATTGTCGCCATAACGTAACGAATAGCGTTGCGCGTAAACTCCCGTTAGGCGTCGCCCGCGCCCCTCGAACACGGCCGCGCGTGTGGACGAGCTGCCGATGTCGAGAGCGAGAACGGGCAAATCAGGATCTCACTGGAGCGACATCGGCACCTCGCCGGGAGGCTCGCCCTCCCTGTGGGCAACGGGCAACCGAGCGCCCCATTATCAGTGCAAGGTTTCTAGTCGCCGTGGGCGGCGGCGCGATCGCCTTCCTTGACCGCTTCGTCTTCGCTCATGTATTTGCCTTGTTTGGTGCGGCCGTAAAAACGCGAGCCTTCCTTATGATAAACGTGCGAATCGGTGTTCACCCAGACGAGGCCGCCGCCGCCGCCGGGTGCGACTGATGCGGCTGATCTGGCCGTGGGCTGAGGCGTTGCTGCTGTGGCTGTCTTACGCGCCTTGGGTGAAGCGGAAGTCGCGGGAGCCGACGGTGCGGGACTGGTTTGAGCGGCGGGCTTCCGTTTAAACCATGACCCGACTTTCGACGCTGTTGGTGAGGCGGAGGCGCCAGGTGTGGCGCTCGCTGTGGTCTCTGCTTTTTTGCGTGTGCGACGTTCCGTAGCTGAAGCGCCTGGTGTCGGCGAAGCCGCAGGGCTGGCTTCGGTAGCAGCTTTTTTACGCGTGCGATGTTCCGCCGAGGCAGAGGGCGAGGGCGATGCTGAGGCAGGAGGACTGGCTTCAGTGGCTGCTTTCTTCCGCGTGCGATGTGCCGTCGCAGAAGGTGAAGCTGTGGTATCAGCGGGACTGGCTTGGGCGGCTGCCTCAGTTTTCTTGTGGGTGCGATGTTTGGCGGGTGAAGCCGACGGCTCGGGCGTGGGACTCTCGCTTTGAGCAAAGCAAGATCCCGCGAAACCAACAGCGCAGAGAATGAGGAGATATTTCGTAACCATAGGCGCAGGGTAGAAAGACGGTGCGATTGCCGTCAATCCATTTCGGCTGGCCGCACATCACAATATTCGTCGGTGGCGCAAACCGGCTCTTGCGCGCAAGGCGGCTCGCGTTATACACCAGCATGTCGGAACACAAAGTCACTTTGCGCTGGGAGCGGAGCGGATCCGAATTCACCTATCAGAAGTATCCGCGCGATCACACCTGGAGCTTTGATGGCGGCCACATGATGACGGCCTCGGCCGCCCCGGCGTATCTCGGGAATCCGGCAAATGTCGATCCAGAGGAAGCATTCGTGGCCTCGCTTTCCAGCTGTCACATGCTCACCTTTCTCTCGATCGCGTGTAAGCAGAAGTTCGTGCTCGATCACTACGCGGACGAAGCGGTGGGTCACATGGAAAAGAACGCCGAAGGTAGAATGGCGATCACGCGGGTGGAATTGCATCCGAAGATCACCTGGTCAGGAGAGAAGACGCCGGCGGCGGAGGAGCTCGATAAGATGCATCACGCCGCGCACGAAAACTGTTTCATCGCCAACTCGGTCAAGACCGAAGTGACGGTAGTGAAGTAAAGCAATCCTCAGGAACGCAGGAAATCGGGCTCACTTTTCCGTTTGTCGACAACGACCGGTCGCTATACCGAGGTCCTCAGGAAAGAAGGAAACAAGTGGGACGGGATCACGCCCCCGGCTAATCCTGCGCATACCTCGAGCTTGCAAAGAGCAGTTAGGGCGACTGTCAGCAGCGGTCGTTCAGCTTCCTAGCTGAAGCTCTCAAGCTATGGCTCAATCGCTGGCGATTTGGTCGAGCTGCAGCGCTTCCCGAAGGTGTGGCACAAGCCGCTTCGTGAACTCGACAGAATCGCCGGCTGAAAGGTGCGACCATTCCGGACATTCGAAGCTCGCCAGCTCCGGAAAGTCTTCGAAGTAAATACCGGGCGCGCCGGTCTGCTGGATGAGCCGGTCCCAGGTTTGCGCACGCGGCGTCTGTTC
>JBBPYF010000057.1:0-58942 GCA_038200165.1 Chthoniobacterales bacterium
CCCTCTGTATTAAAAAAATTACCACTACGGGTGGATGCGTATTTCTGGGGAGCGCAGGCTGCAAGCCTGATGCCGCCGGAAACCTGCCGTCGGCACGTCTGGAATACGCGCATAGAATTTTCCCGCATCGTTCGCCGACACTAGGCGCGTTGTGTTTTCGCCAAGCTGCCGAAAACGGCGGGCTGGCAGCCTGCGCTCCCCAGAAGCTGAGATGAGCACGCTCCCTCGTAAGATCGCGGTTTTGATGGGCGGGCCGGGCTCGGAGCGCGAGGTGTCACTGGCGACCGGTCACGGGGTGGCGAAGGCTTTGCGTTCACTCGGGGCGAAGGTGTTCGAGATTGAGGTGCGCGACGAAAATTTCGAGCTGCCACACGATACGGATCTCGCCTTCATCGCCATTCACGGAACGTTTGGTGAAGACGGGCAGTTGCAGCGCATTTTACAAGCGCGCGGAATTTCCTACACCGGCGACGGCGTGCGCGAGAGCGAGATCGCCTTCGACAAAATCGAGTCGAAAAAACACTTTGATGCTGCGGGAGTGACGACGCCGCGGTGGGAAGTGATCGCGCCGGCCGAGCGACCTGCCATTCCGCTACCGATCGTCGTTAAGCCGCCGCGGGAAGGTTCCACCGTTGGCGTGGTGATCGTCAAAGAGCAAGGCGATCTCGACGGCGCCGTGGCCGAAGCGGCGAAGTTCGATCGGGAATTATTAGTCGAGGAATTCATTCCCGGGCGTGAGTTGACGATCGGCGTTCTCGGCGAGGAGGCGTTGCCGATCCTGGAGATAAAGCCGAAAGGCGGCTTCTACGATTTCAACAACAAGTATCCGTTCTTGAACCCGCAAGCCGGTGGCGGCGCGGAGCATGTGTGTCCGGCAAAGATTGAGCAAGAGCTCACGCGCAAAATTCAGGAGCTCGCACTGAAAGCATTTCGCGCGCTCGGCCTGCGCGTTTACGGGCGCGTGGATGTAATTTTGCCGGAGAACGGCGCACCGACCGTGCTCGAGGTGAACACGATTCCAGGAATGACGGAAGCGAGTTTGCTGCCGGAAGCAGCCGCGGCCGCGGGCATCACTTACCCGGAACTTTGCGCGCGCATTATCGAGTTGTCGCGCGCGCGGGAGGAGGCGGCGAGATGAAAACACGGAGCAGCTCGACGCGCACGCGACCGCGCAATCAGCGTGTCTCGAACGCACGTGTGCGCAAACAGCAGCATCTGCTCGATGTGAAAGTGCGCGCGCGCAAAGCCACCCATTATCGCAATCGCCGGGTGCTGGTCTTCGTCTCGAGAATCGTGCTGACGCTCGCGATTTGCGCTGGGATTTACCTTGGCGCGCAGTACGCCTTGCGCCGGTTCTTTTTCGAAAATCCCGACTACCGGCTGGCCATGATCGACGTGCAGACGGACGGCACGCTCCAGCGCGAGCAAGTCATCAACACGGCCGAGTTGCGCGAAGGGGAAAACATTTTCTCGGTCAATCTTTCGCGTGTCCATGATGTGCTGCAGCAGTTGCCGCAGGTGGATGAAGTGCAGGTCGTGCGGAAGATGCCGGGCGAGATCGACATTCACATCGCGGAGCGCAAACCGATCGCCTGGATCACGAGCGAGAGACAGATCAGCGATCCATTCCAATCGGACGTGGCTTTTCTCATCGACGCGCGCGGGGCGCTGATGAAGGAGAAAAAATTGCTCCCTGAATACCTGGGCCTGCCATTGATCACCGGCTGCACGGGTGAGTCGCTGGAAGCGGGGAAAATTGTGCAATCGCCGGAAGCAAAGGCGGCGCTGGAGTTGTTGCGGCTGAGCACGGCGAGCTTCATGCAAACACGCTTTCAGATTCGCGAGATTGACGTTTCCAAAGGCTACTGCCTCGTCATGACGGACAAAAATCACACGCGCGTGATGCTCGGCTTTGACCACCTCGATCAACAGCTGCAGCGGCTGGAGCAATTTCTCGTTTACGCCGATGACGCGAAGCGCGACATCGACACGGTCAATCTGCTGGTGCAGCGCAACATTCCGGTGACCTTCCAAAAACCGGCGACCGAGGTGATCAATGACACGCTCGATCCGGAGGAGACACCCCGGGTGATGAAGGCAATTCCGGTGCATCCATCACCAGCGGGGAAAGCGGTCGCGAAAGCGCCGGCGGACAAAAACGGACCGCAGCCGTTTTCACTGCGGAAAGAAACCAAACAAAAGGAGGAACGAAACCGTAATGGCGAGTAACGATTTGATGGTTGGGCTGGAGATTGGGACGTCTAAAATTTGCGTCGTAGTCGGCGAGAGCAGAACGGACGGAACGACGAAAATTTTAGGCGTTGGACAGGCGCCGTCACGCGGCGTGCGCAAGGGTGAGATCGTCGATCTTGAGACGGCCATGAAATGCGTGCACGAAGCGGTGGTGGACGCGGAACAGAAAAGCGACGTCATGATTCGCAGCGTTTACCTCGGCGTGGGCGGCGCGCACATCGAGAGCTTCAACAATCGTGGGTGCGTCTTCCTGCCGGAAGATCGCGACGAGATCGACGAGCAGGACATCGAGGACGTGAAGATATCCGCGCGCGAAGTGAGCATCCCGGCGCAGAACGCGTTTCTGCACTCGATTATTCAGCATTATCACGTCGACGGCCAGGACGGCGTGCTCACACCACTGGGCATGCTCGGGCATAAATTAGAAGCCGATTTCCACATCATCCACGGCGTGCGCACCCGGATTCAAAATTCGATCCGTTGCGTGAGCGAGTTGCCGCTCGAAGTGGAAGACGTGGTCTTCACCGCGCTCGCCTCCGCGCAGGTCGTGCTCACGCAGGAGCAGAAAAACCTCGGCGCGCTCGTCATCGATATGGGCGGCGGCACCACCGATTACATTCTGTATGTCGATGGCGCGGTAAAACAGAGCGGCGCGCTCGGAGTGGGCGGCGACCACATCACCAACGACATTTCGATGGGATTGCGAATTCCGATGACGCGGGCGGAGAAACTCAAGCTCGAGGAAGGCAGCGTCACCCTCGGCAATTGCCTGCCTGGGGAAACGGTGGTGCTTAAAGATGACTCTGGATTTGCGGGCAAGGAAATCGAGCGCGAGACGCTGAACACGATCATTCATCTGCGCGTGCGCGAGACTTTCGAGCTGCTCAAGCGCCAGCTCGATGAGGAATCGTTCATCCATTACGTGGGCGAAGGCATTTTCATCACCGGCGGCTGCAGTTTACTGCAGGGGATCGATCATCTGGCGGAGGAGATTTTCGAAATTCCCGCCCGCGTGGCGCACGCGCAGACGATGAGTGGACTGACGTCGGCGTTTCAAAACCCGCAGTTCGCGACCGCGATTGGATTGATCAAGTACGCCCAAGCCGTGCAGGTGGATCGGCCGCAGCGGCGCGGGTTGCGGCAATTGATCGGCAAATTTTTCCCGGGGATTCGATGAACTTTTCGCGTCATCCCGAGCGGAAGTCGATGGATCCCGCGGCGTTACCGAAGCTTTCGCCACGGAATTCTTCGACTCCGCTGCGCTTCGCTCAGAATGACAGAGGAAATAGCCAAGGAGAAACAGTATGATTCAACTAAACCGAAACTACACATTGCCTGAACGCGAGGAGGACATCATTCCGATCAAGGTCATCGGCGTGGGTGGCGCGGGATCGAATGTGCTCGACCGCGTGGTGCTCGACGGGATGGACAAGTCTGATCTCATCGCGGCGAACACCGACGTGCAATCGCTGGCCAGCTCGGTCGCGGCGGCGAAAGTGCAGCTCGGGCGTGCGGTCACGCGCGGACTCGGCACCGGCGGCGACCCTGACCTCGGCTATGAAGCGGCGCAGGAATCAGCCGGCGAAATTCGCGAAGCATTGAATGAGGCGCGGCTGATTTTCATCTGCGCTGGACTCGGTGGGGGCACCGGTTCGGGCGCAGCGCCGGTTCTTGCGCAGATCGCGCGCGAGATGGGCGCGCTGGTGATCGCGTTCGCGACGCTGCCGTTCACCTTTGAAGGTAAACGCCGTTCAGCCCAGGCGCAGGAAGCGTTGAACGCCTTGCAGCAACTGACGGACGCCGTGATTTGTTTCGAGAACGATCGCATGGGCGATCTGGCGGCGCCGAAAGCGGGCATTCACCAGGCGTTCGCGCTTGCGGACATGACGGTGAGCCAAAGCGTGCGCTCGATCGTGAACCTGATTCAACGTCCAGGCATCATGCGCGTGGGCTTTGATGATCTGCTCGCGGCCTTGCGCGGCGGCGGGCGCTGTTTGTTCGGCTTCGGGGAAAGCGACACCGATAACCGCGCGCACGAAGCGCTCGAGCAAGCGTTGAAAAATCCGCTGATGAATCGCGGGCGCATGCTCGAGGAAGCGGCGCGGGTGCTTGTGCAGGTCTCCGGCGGACCGGGCATGACGCTATCGGAAGTGGAAATTTTGATGCGCGAATTGAACAAGCACATCAGCGACGAGACGCAGTTGCTCTTCGGCACATCGGTGGATGGACGAATGGGCAACCGGCTAAGTGTGACGTTGATCAGCTCGCTCGCGACCGAGGAGCGTGTGGTCGCGCCGGTGCAGGAATTCCCGAAACCGTCTGCTCCGCCGCGGCCAGAGCCGGTGATCGAACCAGCGCCTGAGCCGATCACCTCGGTGTTGTCCGAAGCGCCCGAACCGGCGCTGGAGACTGGGACGGAAACGGTGGCCGACGAGATCGAGGCTGTGACGCCGGCGGAGGAATTGGTGAGCGTGCAGGAAGAGGCGGCCGCGCCTGAGCTGGAAAAAGCGAGCGCGCCGGAAACAACTGTTGAGACTCCTCCGCCACAGCCGCGGATCATCCCGCCGAAGAAGAAATCGGCAACGGTCGCGCCGAACTACGCGGCTCCGAAAATTTTGCCCAAGCCGGAGCCGGAGAAGCCAACGCGCGACAAGGCACCGAAGCAGGAGACGCTGCAATTCGAGCCGGTGACCCGTGGCCGTTTCGAAAAAAGCGAGCCGACGATTGTGGAAGGTCAGGACCTCGATGTGCCGACGTTCCTGCGCAAGAACGTGCGCGTGAAGTAAGACAGCCGTCCTCGGCTGTCATGGCACGCGGGCGTCTCGCCTGCGCGTGCGGGCAACAGGCGGGAAGCCCGTTTGCCGTGACAGGGTGGAAGCCTGTCTTACTTCATCAAATCGAGCACGGCGCTTGTCATCCCCACCACCGCTGTGCGGATGGTCGGCTCCGGCACGGGCGCGAACCTACTCGAGTGCAAACTCGGCAATGGCATGCCGGTCTTCTTTGATTCTGCGATCTTCGCCGGATCAACCGCGCCGACGTTGAACATGAACGCTGGAACCGAGTGATCGGACAGGCTGTATTCGGAAAAATCTTCGCCGCCCATGGTGGGATCTTTGGCAATGACGTTGTCGTCGCCAATGGCGGCCTTCAGCGCGGCGGTAACGCGCTTCGTTAGCTCGGGATTATTGTAAGTAGCCGGCGTGAACTCGTCAGTGCGCACGTGCACATCGGGCATTTTGTCCGGCGACAGCCCGGCCGAGGCAGCGCAGCCTTTCGCGATCTGCTCGATGGCAGCGAGGACGCGATCGCGCACTTCCTTTTTGTAGGTGCGGACGGTGAGCTGCATCTTCACTTCATCGGGAATGATGTTGTGCTTGGTGCCGCCGTGGATGGAGCCGACAGTGACGACGATGGGATCGAGCGGATTGTTTTCGCGGGAGGCGATCGTCTGCCAGGCGTTAATGATCTCGGCCGAGAGCACGATCGGGTCCTTTGTCTTGTGCGGGTAGGCGCCGTGCCCGCCCATTCCTTTCACGGTCACATCGACTGAATCGACGTTGGCGTAGCAGTAGCCTCCGGTGACGCCGATCTTCCCAGTTTCAATTTCCGCATCGTCGTGCAGACCGAGGACGTAGTTCGGCTTGGGCCAGCGGGTGTAGAGGCCATCCTTCAGCAAGGCGCGCGCACCGCCCACCGTCTCCTCCGCCGGCTGGCCGATGAAAATGACCGTGCCGTGCCATTTGTCCTTCAGCTTCGCCAGCGCGCGCGCCGTACCGATGAAGCTCGACATGTGAATGTCGTGCCCGCAGGCGTGCATCACACCGACTTCCTGGCCGGCGGCATTCTTGGTCGTGACCGTGCTCGCGTAGGGCACGCCGGTCTCCTCCTTTACCGGCAACGCATCCAGATCGGTGCGAATGCCGACAACAGGGCCGTCGCCATTCTTCATCACGCCGATAACGCCGAAGCATTGCAAAGCCGGCTCGTCATATTTGCCGACGTGCTCGGTCACTTCATAGCCAGCAGCTCTGAGTTCCTTCGCCACGATCGCGGACGAACGCTCCTCATGCGTCGATAATTCCGGGTGCGTGTGCAGATCTTTGTAAATTGTGAGCAGTGACGGCAGTTCGCCCGCGGCGATTTGTTGCGGAGTTTGCTGGGCGAATGCTGAGAGGGTGGAGGCGAAGAAAAGCGTCAGCGAAAGGCGAGCGTTCATACGGTACTCTTCCCGTCATTCCGAGCGAAGTCGAGGAATCCCGTGGCGAAAGCTCTAAGTAACTTCCACGGGATCCTTCGACTCGGCTTCGCTTCGCTTAGGATGACTGCTAAACGCACGCGGGGAACGCGCTGAACGCGATTCTGTAACGACGCGAACAGATGGACACGAAACCGACGAGAAGCTTGCCCGCGGGCGTGGAGTTGCGCGGCGAAATGCGGTCGGGGTTTGAGGAAATCCTGACGCGTGATGCGCTCGGCTTTGTCGCGAAATTGCAGCGTGAATTTCGCGGCCGACGGACGGAGTGTCTGAAGCGGCGACAAATGCGCCAGCTGGCGCTCGATGCCGGTGAGTCGCTCGATTTTTTACCGGAGACAAAACACATCCGCGACAGCGATTGGATCTGCGCATCTATTCCAGCCGATCTGCGCGATCGCCGCGTTGAAATCACCGGACCGACCGATCGCAAGATGGTCATTAACGCGCTGAACTCCGGCGCGAAAATGTTCATGGCCGATTTTGAGGATGCAAATTCGCCGACGTGGCGGAACATGGTCGAAGGCCAGATCAATTTGCGCGACGCCATCCGCCGCACGATCACGTTCACCAGTCCGGAAGGAAAAGAATACAAGCTGAAAGAGCAGCTTTCGGTACTACTCGTCAGACCCCGCGGCTGGCATCTGGTCGAAAAGCATCTGCTTGTCGATGGTGAGCCGGTCGCGGGCGGATTATTCG
This sequence comes from Chthoniobacterales bacterium, assembly GCA_038200165.1. Taxonomy (GTDB): domain Bacteria; phylum Verrucomicrobiota; class Verrucomicrobiia; order Chthoniobacterales; family UBA10450; genus AV69. Next base: position 7,208 of record JBBPYF010000057.1, read on the forward strand.
ACTTCGGTCTGTATTTCTTTCACAACGCGCGCGAGCTGCGCGACCGTGGCACCGGCCCGTATTTCTACCTGCCGAAAATGGAGAGCCATCTCGAAGCGCGCATTTGGAACGATGCGTTCAATCTCGCCCAGGACGAACTCGGCATTCCGCGCGGCACCATTCGCGCGACGGTGCTGATCGAGACGATCCCGGCCGCGTTCGAGATGGACGAAATTCTCTACGAGCTGCGCGATCATTCCGCCGGACTGAACTGCGGCCGCTGGGATTATATTTTTTCCTGCATCAAAAAATTCCGGAACAAACCGGAGTTCGTACTGGCGGATCGGGCGCTGATTACGATGACGACGCACTTCATGCATTCCTATTCGCTGCTCTGCATCAAGACCTGTCATCGCCGAAATATTTTCGCGATGGGCGGGATGGCCGCGCAAATTCCGGTGAAGAATAATCCCGCGGCGAATGAAGAGGCATTCGCCAAGGTTCGCGCGGACAAGGAACGCGAAGCGCACGACGGCCACGACGGCACATGGGTGGCGCATCCTGGCATGGTTCAGCTCGCGCGCGATGCATTCAACGCCATCATGCCGCAGCCGAATCAAATCGATCGCAAGCGGGACGATGTGCAGTTGACGGCGCGCGATCTGCTCGATTTCGCACCGAGTGAACCGATCACCGAAGCCGGACTTCGCCAGAACGTGAGCGTGGGTGTGAAATATCTCGAAGCCTGGCTGCGCGGACATGGCGCCGTGCCGTTGTTCAACCTGATGGAGGACGCTGCGACGGCCGAAATCTCGCGCGCGCAAATCTGGCAATGGATTCGAAATCAACGCGGCGTTTTGAATGACGACCGCAAGGTTACGACGGAACTTTTCCGCAGCGTGCTCGACCAAGAGCTCGGCAAAGTAAAACGCTTTTCGGGAGACAAATTCGATTCCGCTCGCGAACTCTTCGACAGTATCACGACGGATGATTCCTTTGCCGAATTCCTGACCTTACCCGCGTATGAGAAACTCGACTGACGGATCCAGCGTCGCCTGGAGCGATGAACCGCGCTGGGAGGGAATTCAGCGTCCTTATTCGGCCGATGAGGTGCAGCGCCTGCAAGGCACGCTCGTGCCGGAATATACGCTCGCCCGTCGTGGCGCGGAAAAGCTGTGGGGGTTGATGCAGACCGAGCCGTATGTCCACGCGCTTGGCGCGCTCACCGGCAATCAGGCCGTGCAGCAAGTCCGCGCCGGCCTGAAGGCGATTTACCTCAGCGGCTGGCAGGTCGCGGCTGACGCGAATCTCGCCGGTCACATGTATCCCGATCAAAGCTTGTATCCGGCAAACAGCGTTCCCGCGGTGGTGAAGCGCATCAATCAAGCGCTGCAACGCGCCGATCAAATCGACCATGCAGAAGGCAAGAACGAAACCGATTGGTTTGTGCCGATTGTGGCTGACGCGGAAGCCGGTTTTGGCGGGCCGCTCAGTGTTTTCGAACTGGTTAAAGCGATGATCGAAGCGGGCGCGGCCGGCGTTCATCTCGAAGACCAGCTCGCGAGCGAGAAGAAGTGCGGCCACATGGGCGGCAAAGTGCTCGTGCCGACGTCACAGGCGATTCGCAATCTCATCGCCGGCCGGCTCGCGGCCGATGTTTGCGACGCGCCGATGATTCTTATCGCGCGCACAGACGCCGGTGGCGCGGCGTTGTTGACAAGTGATGTGGACGAACGCGATCACGAGTTCCTCGCGGGCGAACGCACAACGGAAGGATTCTTCCGCGTGCGCGCCGGCATCAATCAAGCGATTGCGCGCGCTCTCAGCTACGCGCCTTACGCCGACATGCTTTGGTTTGAAACATCAAAGCCCGACATCGATGAAGCGAAGAAGTTCGCCGAGAGCATGCACGAAAACTTTTCGGGCAAACTGCTCGCTTACAACTGCTCGCCCTCATTTAACTGGAAAGCGAAGCTCGACAGCGCGGCCATCGCCAAGTTCCAGCGCGAGCTCGGCGCGATGGGTTACAAATTTCAGTTCGTCACACTCGCCGGATTTCACGCGCTCAATTACAGCATGTTCAAACTCGCGCGCGGTTATCGCGATCGCGGGATGGCGGCATATTCCGAGCTGCAGGAAGAGGAATTCGCGGCCGAAGCCGATGGCTACACCGCGACAAAACATCAGCACGAGGTGGGCACCGGCTACTTCGATGAAGTCGCGAAGGTGATCTGCGGCGGCGAATCCTCCACCGCCGCACTGGCCGGCTCGACCGAAGCCGAGCAGTTTCATTGAGCTGGAGTTGTGTCCTGGAACACGGGCGTCCTCGCCTGTGCGGCCGCCGGGCGTCTCGCCTGGCGAGTTGTCATCTGCTGAGCGAATCGCGATTTAAATCAAAACCGAGCAGGCGAGGCGCCCGCTCGCCGCACAGCCGGGACGGCTGTGCTCCAGCGCATGTCCGACGCGCCACTTACTGACAGCCGTCTCGCCGCACTGTGCGCCGAAACAGCTCGCGATGCATTCGTCGAATACGAGACGCACTTTGACGAGATCACGCGCCGCGCACGCGAACGCTTTCTCGCGCGAGATTGGCACGGCAGCTTCGACGATTCACGCGAACGGCTCCGCCTTTATTCGCTCATTCTCGACAGCGTCACGCATCGGGTCCGCGAATTGATGGGCGAGCGGCTGTGCGATCGCCCAATCTGGACCACGACGAAGGCGGCGTACTCCGCCCTGATTGCGCAGTCGCAACGATGGGAGATCGCCGAAAGCTTTTTCAACTCGCTTACGCGTCGTGTCTTTACGACCGAGGGCGTTAACCAGGCGATTGAGTTCATTGATACCGATTTCGACATGCCCGCGCAGTTGAGCACGATCACACGCAGTTATGCCGGAGCGTCTCGCCGGATGATACTTCAACTGCTCACCGATTCTTTCGCTGAAGATGAGTGGCATGAGCTGAAGCGTGCTGCGGACCTCGCGGCGCAGCGACTCGGAGAGATTGATGGAATCGAGGTGGTCAGCGCCGTGTTCTATCGCGGGCGCGGTGCATATATCGTCGGTCGGACCATTAGCGGCGACACATCCAGGCCCATCGCATTTTGTTTGCTTCACCCCGAGGAGAGCGGCGTCACGCTCGACGCGCTGCTCATCGGCGAAGCCGATCTCGCCATTCTGTTCTCCTACACGCGCGCTTATTTCCGCGTCGATGCGCGATGTCCATTCGCGCTCGTGCGCTGGCTGCGCGAATTGATGCAAGGCAAACGGCTGGCCGACCTCTACAATGCGCTCGGCTACAATCGGCACGCCAAAACCGAATTCTACCGCGACTTCGTTCGCCACCTGCAAAGCTCGAGCGATCAGTTTACCGAGTCTGAAGGCACGCGCGGGATGGTCATGATCGTCTTCACTCTGCCGAGCTATGACGTTGTCTTTAAACTGATTCGCGATCGCTTCGATCAACCGAAGGAGAGCGATCGGCGCGATGTCATGCAGCGTTACAAGCTCGTCTTCGAGCATGACCGCGCCGGGCGATTAATCGAGGCGCACGAATTTGAGCACCTGCGGATTCCGCGCGTGCGTTTTCAACCCAAACTCCTCGAGGAGCTGACGCGTGACGCGGCAGGAACAGTCCGGCTCGAAGAAGATGATGTCATCATCGGGCATGCCTACGTCGAGCGCCGGGTGCGGCCGTTGAATCTGTTTTTTGCTGTTGCCGCCGAAGAGGCAGCAACCAACGCCGCATGCGATTATGGCCAGGCGATAAAGGACCTTGCCGCATCGAACATTTTCCCCGGCGACCTGCTGACCAAGAACTTTGGTCTCACTCGTCGCGACCGCGTCGTCTTCTACGATTACGACGAGCTTTGTTTTCTAACCGATTGCAATTTTCGTGAGCTGCCGCAGTCGCAGAGTTATGAGGAAGAAATCTCGGCTGAGCCGTGGTTCTCCGTCCGCGAGAACGACATTTTTCCGGAGGAGTTCCCGCGGTTTCTCGCCTTTCCTGAGCCAGCACGCGAAGCGCTGATGGAACGTCACGGCGATTTGTTTCAGCCCGATTTCTGGCGGCGCATCCAGGAGAGACTCCATGCCGGCGAGCTGCCGGAAGTCTTTCCGTACGCACCGGAACGTCAGCTCAGACCGGCGCAGAAAGACAACTAATTAGGAAACTAGGAATCCAGGAAATTTCGATCATCCTGGTTTTCTGGCTTCCAAATTAATTCCTGCTTTCCTGCGTTCCTGATTCATCTTCTTCGCGATGGCAATCGAGGGCAACGAGCTCCTTTTCGGCGCTGACAAAACTCAACGCATCGTCGCGATCGAGCTGGGCGACACCGGGACGGTGCGCGTTTATCGGCGGGAGAAGGACGGAAGCACGGGAGTGGATGTGGAACCGTTTCATCCTTTCGTCTGGGCGGATGCGGACGTGGCCGATCTCGGGATGGAGAATGCGGAGAAGCTCGCGGGCGACCTGAAATACAACTGGCTGGTGACGGTCGACAACTGGAAGGAGCTGATCGCGCTGCGCAATGGGCTGAAGCGCGCCGGCCGCACCTTCTTCGCCTTCAGCGATCCGGTGCAGCATTACCTCACAACGACGGGACGGACCTTGTTCAAAGGAATGCCCCTCGAAGAGCTGAAGCGACTTCAGCTCGAAGTTCTTTCCGTAAGTGGCGAAGGCGATCTCGCGGAGGCTTCGCAGAACCACATCGCGAGCATCGCGCTCTCGGATCACAGCGGCTGGGAAGAGTTGATCGTCGTCGATCCGGCGAAGCCGGAGGAATCGGAGCGCGATGCGATCAAGCGTCTAACCAGAATCATACAGGAGCGCGATCCTGATGTCATCGAAGGTCACGATCTCTTTCGCTTCGATCTTCCCTATCTCGTCGCCCGCGCGCGCAAGACGAAAACGAAACTCGACTGGGGCCGCAGCGGCGGCTTCCTGCGTTCGCGTCCGTCGCGACTACAGATCGCGGAGAAAACGATCGATTATCCGAAGTTCGCGGTCGATGGCCGACACTTCGTCGATACATTTTTGCTCGCGCAATTCTATGACGTCGGCATGCGCACGCTTAGCGGCTTCGAGCGCATCGACGTCGCGCAGCATTTCGGCTTTTGCGATAGCGCCGAAGTGTCGTCGTTAGTTGGCAAGGAGTTGCAGCGTGCCTATCGCGATAACAACGAGCTCTTCCGCAAGCGCGCCCTTTGTGCGGTGCGCGAAACCCGCGCCGTCGCCGAGTTACTTACTCCAAGCTACTTCATTCAGGCACAAATTTTCCCCTACAACTACCAGGACGTAATCGTGCGCGGCAACGCCACCCGCATCAACGCCCTCTTTCTCCGCGAATACTTCCGCCAGCGCCACAGCATTCCCGAGTTGCCGATGGTGCGCGGCTTCGAGGGCGGTTACACCGACATCTTCTTCACCGGCGTGGCCCGGAACGTCTGGCATTGCGACATCGCCTCGCTTTACCCGTCGGTTATGCTGCAGTTCGATTGCTTCCCGGTAACCGACCGGCTCCAGATCTTCCGCCACCTGCTCACCGATCTGCGCACCTTCCGCTTGGAAGCTAAAGCGAACATGCGCGCGGAGAAGGATCCGGCGCGGCGACGTCATTTCCACGCGCTGCAGAATACCTTCAAGATCCTGATCAACAGCTTCTACGGCTATCTCGGTTTCGCGCAGGGCCACTTCGCCGATTTCGACGCCGCGGCCCGAGTAACTCAGATAGGTCGCGACTTACTCAAGAAGATGATCGACTGGCTCAAGGCGCAAGGGGCGCAAGTTATCGAAGTAGATACCGACGGCATCTACTTCGTCCCGCCAGCGAATGCCGTTTCTGCAGGGGACGCTGGTAGCGTCCCGTCGACGAGCGGTCGGCCAACGGCCGATCCTAAAGTGATCGAGCACTTACGCGAAGGGTTGGCGAAAGAGCTGCCGCCCGGCATCGAAGTCGAATTTGACGAGCAATTCGAAGCGATGTTCAGCTACAAAGCCAAGAACTACGCGCTTCTAACCAAAGAAGGCGACGTCATCATCAAAGGGGGTGCACTCAAGTCGCGCGGCCTGGAGAAATTCCAGCGCGTCTTCCTCGAGGAAATGATCAAGCTCCAGATGGAGGGCAAGCCTGAAGGTATTACCGCATTGCGCGACGACTTCGAGCATCAGATCCGCGGCGGCGAAATGCCAATCGACATGTTGATTAAGGCCGACACGCTCCAGGACTCGTTAGACAAGTACCGCGCCAAGATCGGTGCCGGCGGTCGCAATCGCGCCGCCGCCTACGAGCTCGCCCTAATGAGTGGTCGCAACTACAAACCGGGCGACCAGATCAGCTACTACATCAAAGCCACGCCGAAAAAGGTCGCCGCCTACGAAGCCGCCAAGCTAGCGAGCGACTTCGACCCACAGAACCGCGACGAGAACGTCGACTACTACGTCGCGAAACTGGACGAGCTGGTGAAGAAGTTTAGCGGGATTACTGCGGCTGCTTCTGTGCCGGAGCAGGAGAGTCTCGCGCTATAGAGTCCCCGTTACGCTTGGTCTTTCGGGACGGCGCAGCCTTAACCATTCACAATCGTGCCGCCATTAGGATGCAGCACTTGTCCCGTCATGTAGGACGAGTCATCGGAGGCGAGAAAGACGTAACACGGCGCCACTTCTTCCGGTTGCCCGGCGCGTTTCATCGGCACATCGCTGCCGAATGTCTCCACCTTTTCACCCGGAAATGTCGATGGGATCAGTGGCGTCCAGATCGGCCCGGGCGCTACGCCATTCACCCGAATCTTCTTCTCCGCGAGCGCCTGCGACAATGAGCGCGTGAACGCGACGATCGCGCCTTTGGTCGACGAATAATCGAGCAACTCAGGGCTGCCTTTGTAGGCGGTCACTGAGGTGGTATTGATAATCGCGCTGCCTTCGCGCAGATGTTTCATCGCCGCTGTCGTCAGGTAAAACATGGAGAAAATATTGGTGCGAAATGTTCTCTCCAGCTGTTTCGCGCTGATCCTCTCAATCGATTTCTGCGGGTGCTGCTCGGCCGCGTTGTTCACCAGAATATCAAGGCGGCCGAGTTTCTTCACCGTCTGCTCGACGGCCCGCGCGCAGAACTTCTCGTCACCGACATCCCCCGGGAGCAGAATGCATTTGCCACCATGCTCCTCCACCAGCCGTTGCGTCTCTTTCGCGTCGCGCTCTTCGTCCAGATAACCTACCGCTACACTCGCGCCTTCCTTCGCGAAAGCGATCGCGACGGCGCGCCCGATTCCGCTGTCGCCGCCGCTAATGAGCGCGACCTTCCCTTCGAGCTTGCCGCTGCCGCGATGTTTTGCGTCTTCCGCTTTTGGCCGCGGCTTCATTTCGTGCTCGCGTCCGGGCTGCCGCGGTTGTTCCTGTTTCGGGCGTTGTTTGGTTTTCTCAGGCATGACGTGACGAGGTTCGCTGCATGAGTTCGGCTGCAGGCTCGCGTTCAGCCGTAGAGAAATGCGCAAGGGATGATTAACCGCTGAGATCGCAGAGGTCGTGCAAAAACTCTGCGATCTCTGCGTGCTCTGCGGTAATCTGCTTGTGCCTCGACGATGGCGAACTCCGCACCTGCATTTCACCCTTACGGGCCAGCACACCTCGCGGTGATTCTGCTGACGATCGCGCTGCCGTTCGCGTTAGCCGCGCTGGCGAGGACAAACCATTCGGCGGAACGACTCATCGCGGGCGCGTTATCCGTGCTGCTGGTTCTGAATTACGCCGTCTATCTCGTGCTCGTGCATCAATTCGGTGCCGTGAGTTGGAAACAAGTCCTGCCGCTCCAGCTCTGTGACTGGGCCATGGTCGTCGTCATTATCGCGCTCTGGAGGCATCGGAGCGGCTGGTTTGAAGTCGCCTACTTCTGGGGACTGGGCGGCACGCTGCAAGCCGTCCTCACCCCGAATCTCGCCTACGGTTTTCCCGATTTCCGCTTCTTTAGCTTCTTCATCTCGCACTGCGGCATCATCGTCGGCGTCGTCTTTCTGATGCTCGTGCACCGTTTGCGGCCGCACCCGCTCTCGATCGTGCGCGTCTTCCTCTGGACTGAGCTTTACTTTGTGATCACCCACGCCGCCGATGCTTTCACCGGCTTTAACTACGGCTTTCTCCTGCACAAACCGGAGGCGAAAACACTGCTTAGCATTCTTTCAGATTCTCGCCCGCTTTACCTTCTGCAACTGCACGGACTTGCCCTCGCGTTTTTCGTGGGGCTTTATCTCCCGTTTGTAATCTACGATTTCGTCCAGAAATCTCTCAGGAATCCAGGAAAGCACGAACCCGCTTGAATTTCCTGCGTTCCTGCTTTCTTGAGAGATCTTTATGGAACTGTGAAGGCGTTTCGCATTGGCAAGTTGATAATCGGCGGACGCGAGCCGGCGTTCATCCTTGGCCCTTGCGTCATCGAGTCGGAGAAATTCGTCTGGCGCATGGCGCGCAAGATTGCCGCCATCGCGCGCGAGGAACAGATCGACTTCATCTTCAAAGCCTCCTACGACAAGGCCAATCGCACTTCGGTGAAATCGTTTCGCGGGATCGGCGCGCGCGAAGGTTGTGAAATGCTCGCGGCGATCGGGAAAGAAATCGGCGCTCCGGTTACCACCGACGTCCATTCACCAGCCGAAGCCGATATCGCGGCGGAGTTCATCGACCTTTTGCAAATCCCGGCCTTCCTTTGCCGGCAAACCGATTTGCTGCGCGCGGCTGCTGAGACTGGTCGCGTCATTAACGTGAAGAAGGGCCAGTTCCTTGCGCCATGGGACGTGCGCAACATCGCGGAGAAGCTTGAACAATTCGGCGCTCGCCAATTCCTTTTCACCGAACGCGGCACCACTTTTGGCTACAATAATCTTGTCGCCGATATGCGTTCGATTGCCTGGATTCGCCAGGCCGGTTACCACGTCATCTTCGATGCCACGCATTCCGTCCAGCGGCCCGGGGGCGCCGGCGACAAAACCGGGGGCGATGCCGCGCTCGCGCCGGTGCTCGCGCGCGCCGCCATGGCCGCAGGCTGCGACGGCATTTTCATGGAAGTGCACGACAACCCGGCGCGAGCCCTTTCCGACGCGGCCAGCCAGGTAGCGGTAAACCATTTGCCGAAGATTCTGCGCGTGTTAAAAGCTGTGCATGCTGCGGTTTCGTAGGAGGCGCGCGCGGCGCATTCTCCCTTACCTTCTTTTGGGCGTTCTCGTCGCCCCGGCCGACCATGCCCAACAGCCGAAAAAGCACGGTAAGAAAAGTAATGCCGCCTCGCCGAGCGCCACTGCGGAATCCAATTCACAAGTGCCCCTGCCGATTGGTCATGAAGCCAAAGGCCTCGTTCTGCCCGACATCGATGAAAATGGCCATGTTCGCGGTCGCTTTACCGCTGGCACTGCGCGACGGGTTGATGCCAATCACATGGAGTTTCGCGACCTGAGCATTACCACTTTCACTGATGATGATCAGATCGATCTGCAAGTCGCGATGACCGATTCGGTGCTCGATCTCACTACGCATGTGCTGAGCTCCAGCCAACGCACCAACATCAAGCGTTCCGATTTCGAGATTGGCGGTGACCACGCCCGGTTCGATACCGTTGCGCGCCACGGCACTCTCACCGGCAATGTGAAAATGGTTATCACCGACGCGGCCAAATTCACTGAACCGAAATCGCAATGAAGCGCCTGGCATTGCTCTTAGCGTTGCTGCTCATGCCGGTGGCGGCGTTCCCCCAAACTTCGGCCCAGCCTGCGGCGAACAAACCGAAGGAAAAAAAGAAGGCTGGCGATGCAGCCGTGGAAGGACCCATCACGACTGAGATATACGCTAACGAAGCCTACTTCGATTCGAGTAAGAACGTCGGCGTGTTCACCGGTCAGGTGAAGGTCATCGATCCGCGGTTTAACCTGCAATCGGACAAGCTCACAGTCTACTTGCATCGGGGTGAAGAGCAGGGATTGGACAAAGCCATCGCCGACGGAAACGTAGGCGTTGTGCGCGATCGGCCGAACCCGGAGGGCGGGCCGCCGCAGCGCGCTGTCGGCCGGGCCGATCATGCCGTCTATACTGCAAGCGATGGAAACGTGGAGCTCACCGGAACGCCCAAAGTGCAGCAGGGGGCGAACATTCATGTCGCGACCAGCCCGCAGACGTTGATGATTATTAATCAGGATGGTCAACTCACCACGCATGGCCCGAGCCGGACCGAGATTCATCAAGAGCCGAAAGAAGAGGAGAAAAAGTCTCCGGCGCCAAAGCAATGATTACAGCCACGCCTCCTGATTCGATCAACACGAGTGTCAAAGCAGCGATTTCTTCTGACGTCCTTGCCACGCGCGAACTGGTAAAGATTTACGGCGGCCGCGCGGTCGTGAACGGAATTAACGTGAACGTCAAAGCTGGTGAGATCGTCGGCTTGCTTGGCCCGAATGGCGCGGGTAAGACGACTACGTTCTATATGATCGTAGGTCTGGTGCGGCCAAACAGCGGGAGTGTTCTCTTTCGCAATCAGGATGTGACGACCTATCCGATGTTCAAGCGCGCACGACTGGGGATGGGTTACCTGCCGCAGGAGGAGTCCATTTTCCGCAAGATGACGGTCGAGCAAAACATCCTCGCTATTTTGGAAACTCTATCGATGAGCAAGTATGAGCGGCGGCAGCGTTGCGATCAGCTGTTACACCAGTTCGGCATCGAGAAAATCGCGAAGAACACGGCGCTTACCTTGAGCGGAGGGGAGAAGCGCCGGCTAACTATCGCACGCTCGTTAGTGACAAGTCCGAGCCTGCTCATGCTTGACGAGCCATTTAGCGGAGTGGACCCAATCGCAGTCTACGACGTGCAGCAGATTGTAGTTAACCTGCGCAAGTCGGGTTTAGCCATTCTTATCACCGACCATAATGTGCGCGAAACCTTGTCGATAGTGGACCGCGCCTACCTTATCTTCGAAGGAAGGGTCGAAAGCGAAGGATCCAAAGACTTCCTCATCAACGATCCGATCAGCCGCCAGCTTTATCTCGGCGAGCGATTCCGGATGTAACGTCATTCCGAGCGCAGCGCAGCGGAGTCGAGGGATCCCGCGGCGCCGGCTGCAAGATAACATAGCGGGATCCCTCGGCTTCGCTCGGGGATGACAAGTTGTCTAGCGAGCTGGTGTCAAAAACAAACAGCGACCGAGGCTTGCACCTCGGCCGCTGGTTAACGGGCTAGCAAGTTAATTAGAACTTTTTCGAGACTTCGAAGTAGAGGAAGCGACCGAATGGATCGTAGATCGAAAGGTCGGTGTTGCTGTTGGCGCCATCGACGAAGGACGGGGTCCGGTCGAGGATGTTGTTACAGCCCACCGCCACGCTCGTCCCGTTGAGCATTCGGTCGAATATGCTTATGGTTGATCCAGGCACTGGAGCCGGTGCGGCATTCTTACCCTCGCGCATGCTCTTGGAGTCTTTGGGTTCGGGTGCCGCTGCGGCGCTCGATGCGGGTGCCTCTCGGACGAATGTGTATTGCAAACGACCATCGAACACGACGTAGTCCTGAATTTGCTGGAACGTGCGGAAGTCCTGCGTCTCCGGGTCGCCCCCGAGAGCATTATAAAGCTTCGGGATATAGTTGGCGATGAGCGACGCCGTGAAGCCCTGCCAGCGATACTCTCCCAGAAAGGTCAGCTTGTAGTCAGGAATAGCCCCGACCGCCTCCGCACCATCCAATCCGAGAAGGTTGAAGTAGTTGGTACTCGGGAACGTTTTCGCTTCGTACTGCGTATAGACTATGGCGTTAATTCCCAGTTCAAACTGGCCGAATGTCTTCAAGTCCACGGTGTAATGCGCACTTATGTCCACGCCTTCATTGTGCAGCGCAGCGATATTCTGGAGCTGATCATTAATAAAAACGGAGGCGAGGTTGCCAAACAATTCGTTCGGGGCCGTCACAGGCACAGCACCTGGCTGCCCTGGGAAATTGTTGAATGCCACCCGGTCGGCAAAGGGCGATGCCGGGCCCAGTTTGTTCACACTTTGAATAATAAGATTGCCGCCGAATCCGGCAACAATGCCCTGTTGCAGGGTGCGGAAATAATCCGCGGTGATGACCAATCCCGGGGCAAAGCTCGGGCTATAAACGAAGCCCGCCGAATAGCTCTCGGCCGTGGACGGAACCAGCGCCGTATTGGTTGCGGCTGATATCTGGGCCTGATCCTGCACAACCCCATTGAGGGTGATGGGAGCTGTGAAACCGGTCCCGGTAGGCCCAAAGAGCTGGAACAGATTCGGAGCAATAAAGGAGTTGGAGTAAGTCGCGCGGAGCGTCAGGTCTTTGATCGGCTGGTAACGCAGACTGACTTTGGGCACCTTCGCGTCTTCACTGACGCCTTCGTAGTGATCGTAGCGCCCGGCCAGGTTCACCTCGAGGTTATAAACTCCCGGAACGTTCATCGACGCGCCGACAATTGGAATGCTTAGTTCGCCGTAGAAGGAATAGATATCGCGTTTTCTGTCGACAATCCCGACCGGAACAGAGCCGACGAAGATTTCCGGTGAATCGCTGATCTTGAATCCCTCCTGCCGGAACTCACCACCAAGCGACAGACCGACTTTGCCGCCGGGAAGCTCGAAGGGAAAACCAACAAGCTTGGCGTCGAATACGCGCTGGAACGAGCTGAGCTGGCGGATGTTCGCGCCAAAGATCGTGTTAAACTGATCGCGCGTGACCTGTCCGGGATTTGTCCCAATCGGATTGACGGCAAAGAAGTCGAACGGTGGAATCGAGGCACCGTTGGCATCAACGGCAGTGCCTGCAATCATCGCGTTTAACTGCTGGGCGTTAACGAGGTTGGAGTTAACAAATGTGATATCGTACTTACTGTAGTAAGCAGCGGTTTCAAAAGTCCAGTCCGGCGTGATCTGTGAACGAATACCACCGAGGAACCGGTAGAGGTTGTTTGTGTTATCAAAGATTCGCGGGTTCGACGTATTATAGCGATTAGTCACAATGAGCCGCTCCGGCCCCGAAAGCGACGTGTTATCGATTTGCTGTTGGAACGGATTGAAGATGGCGTTGTTTACGCCCGGAATGTAGTTCGGATCGTCGGGGTTCGTCAGGCCGTGTCTCCCTGCCGGAATAATAACTCCGGTGCCGTTGCTGAGCGGTTGGGCGTTAAGGAAACTTTGGAAATCCTGGTTGGAATAGAGAAAATTACCGAAAATCTCCAATTGCTTGCCGAAAATCTGATGGCTGGCGGAGGCAATGACGTTGGTGCGCGCTGTATCCAGAGTGCTGGTCGGGCGCTGGGCCAGGTCAAAACTCAATACTTTCCCCAGGGTTGCCGGTTGGTAGAACTGCGGGATGGCCGCGAAGCCGGCCCCGGGCGCGATTGATCCAGGAACCACCCCAACATCGAAAGGAGAGTTCGCCACGATAGGTCCGGGGAAATGCAGCGGATCTTCACCAATGATGAGAAAGCGACCATCTTGGAGGCCGGGCGGGTTGGCCGGATTGCTCTGGCTGCGGACTGAGCCAGCGTAATTCGTGGTTCCATTGATAGTCGGAGCGGAGTAGCTGCGCTGCCTTTCGAAGAGGGGGTCGATCTCATAGTATTGCATGCCGGCGGTAATCTGGGTCGTTTCATTACCGACGCCGCCGATGGCATAACCACGGCGCTCGGCCACGGCGCCATCCAGTGTGGTTCCATAACGGAAACCCAGCTCGGCGCCCTGGAAATCATCTTTTGTGAAGATGTTGACCACGCCCCCGACCGCTTCCGATCCATAGAGAGCCGAAGCACCATCCTTCAGCACTTCGATTCTACTGATCAGTCCGGCAGGAAATATTCCGACATCACTAAACTGGATGCCGCCCGCTGAAATCGCCGCAGAATCGACGATACGCCGACCTTCATACAAGATGAGGGTGGGAAAACCACGGATCGAAACAACAGTGCCACCAAGAGTGGCGCCCGACGCGATGTTCGCGTTGGTCGTGCCGAGGTTGCCCGCACCGGTAAAGGATGGGTTACGCTTTTGCAGCACGGTCAAGATTTCCTGGCTACCGGAGCGATTAACCTCTTGTGTAGTCAAAGTATCGACCGGCGCGGCAGTAACCTCTTCTGCCGTGGGAATATTGGAACCGGTGACAATCACGCGTTCCGCTTCAGCCGCGCCAGGGGCCGTCGGCGGCGTGGCCGCTGCCGCTGGGTTCTGAGCGCGTGCGCTAAAGCTTATAAAGAGCGGAAGTGCGACGCCGGCCACTGCGAGCAAGCGACGAAATACCCAAGTTCTAACTGCTTCTTTAATCATATTGTTTCTCCGATTTAGTTAAGGTGAGTAGAGCTGAACTATGTTCTAATTCCTCTCATTCAAAGCGGAGACTAGGCCACGCGCATGGTAAGCGTTATGACAAAAACCAAACCATTCATGCCAGAGACGCGTTCCGCCGGTTCGCGCACGAATTCGAGCTAGAGGGAGGAAGCGCGCGCGTGACAACGCTTCACGCGCAATGTTCAACTGAACAACCAGAAGGTCCTTCTGCCAGCAACGGCTAAGCGAGCTTTTCGTCCAAACTCCGCTTCACTAGCGAAGGAAACGCCGTATTCTCCCTCGTGATAAGATGCGTTACTGATTGAACATCTACCGAAAGTTTATTCGCGAAAAGAGACCACCTCGAGCGCAAGGGGCAGACCAGTTAAGAAAGTTGTCGCGCCGAACGCCGGCTGATGTTATTCGCAATCGAAGAACAGAATGAAAGTTAAACTAATCGTAGTCTCGTACTGGCAACAAACATGCTCAAAGCCACAGAGCAGCCTGCATCCTGACAGAGGATCGATCCTACTTCTATCGCGTGGGCGGAGAAAGAAAGTAGGTGTGCCCGGTGTGGGGAGATATATCGCGCGACTTTGTGACGATGGCGACCATAAAGCAATCTCCCAACTCTTCCGCTACCGCCACGTTCGCGATCCTCGATCAGCTGTCCCGATTTGGCTTGGTGCTCTTCTCCCTCGCGATTGTGGCGGTGGGAGTCGAGACGATGGCCTGTGCGCATGTCGTGAGTGGGCGTTACCAGGTCGTGCCAGTGATTCCGTGGCTGCCAAGCATCCCAGCCATAGCCTATGCCGTCGGCACAATCTGGGTCCTATGCGGCGTCGGTCTTCATTTTCGACGCACCGCAGTGGTGTCTTCTCTAACACTCGGCACGCTGATGCTGCTCTTCGCGCTCGGGCTGGACGCGCCGAAAAGCCCCAATTTCATGAGCGCCGGATGGCGCACCGCCGTATTGGAACCGCTCGCCATAGCTAGTCTGGCGTGGCTTGTTCCGGGACCGGATGCCGTTTCAACATCGCTTTATAGGACAAGCCGCTATCTTCTCGCACTTGCGCTTATCGTCTTTGGTATCGCCCACTTTCAAGTGCTCACTTTCGTTGCGACACTTCTGCCAACTTGGATTCCCTGGAACCGGTTTTGGACAGTGTTCTTTGGCGTTGCCTTCATCGCTGCCGGCGCGAGCTTCGCTAGCGGATACAGGCAGCGCTGGGCGGCGACAGGTGTTGGTTTAATGTTCGCGATCTGGGTAGTGACGCTGCACCTTCCCCGTACTCTTGGCCTCTATGCGATCCCCGGCGCAATACGAAACCCAGACGAATGGTCTAGTCTTTTCATTGCCATTGCCCTCTGGGGCGGATCGTGGGCGATCGCGCGCAACTTGCCAATTACTCGTCAGTTTGAGGAGGCTTCGGGCGTGTAGTCGTGAGGGCGTGGATTTCTACTAAATGTGCAAATAAATGAATAATCATCGCCAGGTCGGGTACGCACTCTTGCGCGTGACATTCGGAATAATTTTTCTTACCACCGGCATTGTTAAGTTCACGATGGGAGTCGGCCCTTTCGTTGCGGCTGTTCAACCGTCGTTTTCGGGCAAGCTCCCGCTGTTTATGGTCAGCCCATTTTTGTATCTGCTGCCTTTTGCCGAAGTCACCGTGGGTGCGCTGCTGATTCTCGGTCTGTTTACCCGGCTTGCGCTTGTCCTCGCGGGATTGCTGTTAATGGCACTCACGTTCGGCAAAACGGCCGTGAATGATAGCGCGACGGTAGCGGGCAATTTGTCATATATTCTGATCGCTTTCATTTTGTTGTGGCTTTCCGATCACAATGGTTACTCGATTGATCGCCTACGCCACGGCCGTCCAACGGAGAATGTCTGACGCGCGCAAACCAAACGCCTAACCAGGCGTTGCAGCCAACGGCTCAGGAACACTTCGCGAGTTTATGGTTATCAGTTACCGGTTAATGGTAAGAGCTGCCACCCGCCACTGCCGGCAGGCTTGCACTCCCCTGCGTCGTGGCTGAGCTTGAGTTCGTTAGGTGCAGAGTCTCTTGTCACCGACGAACACGATAATAAGATGGAGCAGTGGCTCGAGCGCTACCGAGTACGTTTCAACGCGTTCATTTGTGCCGGGGGAAAAGGAAAGCGGCGAAAACGAAGATGATCCTAACTTCCATGATTTTCGTTCTACACCTCCGCTACCAATGGCTGGATCGAGGCTGATTGCTGTTTCGCACGGCGGACTTCAGCCTGAATCCCGAGGCGGGCGCGATAAATACTTGGCCGGGTTCCTACAAAACGCGTGAATGCTTTGCTAAAACCTTCCGGGCTTGTGAAACCCAATGACGCCGCTACGCCTTCTAAAGTAGTGCGGGGGATAAGTAATCGTCTTCGTGCTTCTGTCATGCGAGCTCCCATGACAAATTCGGCCGGCGTCTTCCCGAAGGTATGTTTGAAGAGCCGGATGAAATTGCGGGGAGACATGCAAGCTCGCTGCGCCAGAGCTTCTACGGTGAGGTTCTCGCCCAGGTTGCATAGAATCCAGGCAGCTAAATCGGCGAAGCGATCGGAAGCTTGCACTTGGAATTGCAACGGCTTAGAAAACTGTTCTTCGCCGCCCAGGCGCTTCAAGTGAACGACTAACTCACGCGCAAGCTTCAGGGCGAGGGTGCGTCCAAAGTCAGCTTCAATAAGAGAAAGAGAGAAATCGACCGCCGCGGTGCCGCCCGCGCAGGTGTAGAAAGGTCCGTCTTTAACAAACAAGCGATTGGCGTGGACGCGAAGTCGAGGAAACCGGAGCGCGACATCTTTGGCGAAGCGCCAGTGAGTGGCTACTTCTCGTCCATCCAGCAATCCTGTCATTGCGAGCGCGTAAATGCCGGTGCCGAGAGTGGCGATTCGCCTCGTCGTAGGACCGCGGTAGTTCAACCACTTAGCTACTTTCTTGCATAGAGTCGGCGCCCGGATGGCTTCTCCTCCGCAGACGATGAGAGTGTCAAGTTCCGGCGCGCTCTCAAGATCGGTTTCCGGCTTGACCATTATGCCCGAGCGACTAAAGCAGGGCTCGGTGGTAAGCCCGATAGTAACGAGCTTGTAGCAGCGACACTCGCAGCCGTAGTCGGTGGGAATGTGAGCCTGGGTGAAAGCCTCGGCCGCGCCGCTTAGTTCGGCGGTGGCCAGTTCGTTGAAAACAACGAAGCCGATCGTTTTCGGACTCATCACGCACTGAGAGCCTTGCGAGCGAGCTTAATTGAAACAAGAGCCAGTCAGCGCGAAACGGTCAAGCCAGTCAGCGCGAAACAGGCGGACCAGTTAGTAGCGGAGTCGAAGCTGCAACGCAGACGACGAAGTCGGCGAGGCCAGGCTTTCCATCCCGAAGAAGGTACCGTTGCGGTAGCACAGCGGGATCCCCTCGACTCGCTCGGGATGACGGGCCGGCGAGTGCGGGGTTAAGCGCGTGCCTTGGATTTTTCCTGCTCGAAGGCGCCGGCGAAGTTTGCGAGAGTTTCTTGAGTCTGCGCCTGCGACCAGGCAGCAAAACCGAAAATTAGCGCGGGAGCTAGCCGAGCTTGAATGCAATGAAACGAAAGCGTTTTTGCCTGCACTCCGACCCTTTCGCGCGCGCGTAGGAGAAAAGGAAGGTCTTCTCTCCGCCGCAGCCAGGCGACGAAGTGTAAACCGGCCGGCGTCACCTCGAGCTCGAGATGCTGCCCGAATCGCTTTTGGAATTCTTCGATAAAAAATTCCCGCCGCTGCGCGTAAATTTCTCGCATCCGTTTAATGTGACTGAGAAAAAATCCTTCGGTAATGAAGCGGGCCAGAGTAGCCTGGTCGATGGAAGGTGATTGCTGGTCCATCACGCTGCGGACCTTGACCAGTGTGTCCACGAGCGGCTCGGGCGCGATGAGGAACCCAAGCCGCAAAGAGGGATAGAGAATCTTGCTCATCGTTCCCGCATAGATAACCCGGCCGGCATCATCCAAACCCTGGAGACACGGCAGCGGCGGGCCATCGAAGCGAAACTCGGAGTTGTAATCATCTTCCAGAATGTAGGCATCGCGAGCTCGGGCGAATTCGATAAGCGCCTTTCTGCGCTCGAGACTCATGGTTACTCCGAGCGGAAATTGATGGGAAGGAGTGACAAAGATGAGCTTGGGGGAATCTCGCCGCGATGACTTCTCGATAACGAGACCTTCCTTGTCGATTGGTCGTGGGATGATTTTGGCGCCGGTGAAAGCAAAGACATTCCGCGCCGCAAAGAACCCTGGATCTTCGATCCAGGCGGGTTCGCCTGAATTGATCAAAGCCAGGGCGCAGGTCAGCATCGCCTGTTGCATCGCGGCCACAACTATGACCTGATCGGCGTGGCAATGCGCTCCGCGGAAATCGCACAAGTAGGCCGCGATCGCCTTGCGCAGTTCGATCTCGCCTCTAGGCGAACCGTAACGCAGCAAATGCGCCCCCTTCTGCGCCAACGCCTGTGTCCGCAATCGCTCCCACATGCTGATGGGAAACTCATCCACCGCCGGAAGACCGGCGAGAAAGGTGACGCGGCGCGGGCCATGGAGACCGACATCAAGCTCCTCGCTCGTACGAGTATCGGTCATTCTCGAAATCCGTCGAGCTACTCGGGGCGACGGTGGATGACGAGACGGTGTTTTGGGTGCGGGCGCTTTGAGAAAGCTTGTGGGCAAACGCTCGGCGACGAAAAGTCCAGAGCGCGCCCGCGAACGGAGGTAACCTTCAGCGAGCAGCTTCGAAAAGGCGAGATTGACTGTCAGGCGTGAAATTCCGAGCCGCGCCGCGAGAGCGCGCGAGGATGGAAGCCGGCCAGAATTCGATTCGAAGGTGCCCGATTCCAATTCTTCGCGAATCTGGCGATATAGTTGCTCATAAAGCGGGTCGGGCGAGGCGCGATCTAGAACGACCATTTCGAAACTCATCAAAGCATGACGGCGTCGGCGCTTGGAAACAGTGGGGCTTGCACTTTCAAAAACTGCGCCGCCGTTGCTCTTCACGAGACTATTGTCTCACTACCGCGGCGCTTCTCAAGATCACGATGGCGCAGAATTAGAAAACTGGCCTGCTTGATTTGCGCTAACTGGATATCGTCTCCATTGCTGTTCGGTATAGCCTCGTTTTCGATGAACTCTGGTCGCCATCGCTTCGACATGCCACGGGAAGGAATCAGCGCAGCAGGTTAATCATTCCATTCCCGGGCGATTTGATGATGAATGCCGCACGACAACGCACCCTTTTTAGATGGCTCCATCTTATCCTTAGCATTCCAATCGTGGGTTACATTTATGGACCGGTGGCCGATATTCCTCCGGCGGCCGCGGCAGTCCGGTATATCTTTGTCCCGCTGGTAGGGCTAAGTGGCCTGTGGATGTGGAAGGGTTATTCGGTTCGGAAGGTGTTCTCGCGAAGAGCGGTTTTGTCACTATGGGTAATGGTGCTACCACTTATGGCATGAAAGCGATCTCCACGCTCGGACGCCCAAGCGCCTCTGAGACCATTCTTTACGGTGGGCTCGCTGCCGGAGTAGGGGACGGACTCTTTGCCGTGGTCTTCTACGGAGTGATACTGGGAGTAAAGCAGCTGCGAATCTTCCAATCTGTTGCTTCAGGGTTACTGGGCCGGTCAGCGTTCGCCGGCGGTCTTGAAACTTACTTGCTTGGCATTCTGCTCCATTTCGCAGTGGCAGCGTGCATCGCCTCTGTCTTTTATCTGGCAAGCTCGCGGTGGTCGCTTTTACTTAATCGGCCTGTCATTTTCGGTCCGATCTATGGCGTTATCGCATATCTTGTAATGAACTACGTTGTCATCCCGCTTTCAGCGGCACGTCACGGAAAGTTTCATCTATCTTACTTCCTCATTGAGATGGCGGGGCACGCATTGTTGGTGGGATTGCCGATTGCGCTGATCGCGCATCATTCGGCAGAGCGCGCCCAAAAAGCCGGTTCTACGGTTTAGCAGACCAGACTTTCAGTAGCTCGGGCGAGGCTTGCGAGCGGATGCCGCTGTCCGTGAGAATGTTTTCGGTGGCGTTAACTATCTCGGTCCGCGGGAAAACCAGAGTTTCCCCACCGGCGCGAGCATCAAATTCGAACGAAACAAACTCATCTTTCAAGTCGCGCAGAAGCTCAACCATATGCGCGAGGTTCTTGACCGGTTTGCGATTCACGCTTTTAACTACCTGCCAGCTCGGATTACCATAGCCTTTGGCCAGACGATGCGGAAAGAACGGCGCTGGAATAACCACGAGGCGTTCTCCAGGAAAAGCGGGCTTGTCGCCGACGCGGCTGATGAGCGGGCTTCCGAAATAAGTAAGCGCACCGAGCAAAGCGGTCATTTCACGGCTACGCTGGGCCGCCGCGAGCAAGTCAGTAGTGGCTTCGGAGAAAACGATCGGCCCATAGATAAAGTAGGATGGATAGCTGCCTTTGAGTTCGGGGATGACAAGCGGACGTTCTGCCAGCAGAGGCAGGTTGACCTTCAGCTCTTTGCCTTCGCGAAAGATCGTTAACGGCACACTTTCCTTGCTGCCAAGCTTCTGAATCTGGTAGGAAAATCTCACTCGCAGGTTATCGCCGAGCTTGATCATGCCTTCATCGTCCACCGGCACATCGCCGACCTTCGTAATTACATCCCACTCCCGGATCGGATAATCGGGCGCAGAGCTGAAAGGACGATGCACGATCATTCCGTGCAGCGACTCAGGCAGGTGAAGACGCGAGCGCAGCGCCGTGTTTTCCAGGGTTTGCAGATCATCGTAGATGGTCGGTTTGCCGTCATAACGCCCATCTGCGATGTCGCTCAGGAACAGCTCGATCTCTTCCGCGGGAATAATGTAGCCGATGTTCTGCGCGCTTTGCAGATGGCTGAAGGCGAGGCCAACTACTTCGTCGTTGACGACAGCTGGGCCGCCGCTGTTTCCAGGATTAATAGCAGCATCGATCTGGATGCGAAGTCCGGGCGTGGACATGCTGTAGCCGGTAAACTCGACCCGCGAGATGATTCCTTTGGTGATGGACAGGCTCGTCCCCCCGGTAGGATAGCCATAGACCATCACCGGTTCTTTGGAATCAGGTAAAGTCTTGCGCAGCGGCAGACCCGGATGTGAGTCGAAGAACTTCGGATCTTCCAGCTTCAGCACCGCCAGGTCGATGCCTGCGCCGATCGCCTCGACGGTCGCGGCGAGTTTGTCCCCGGCCTGGTTCGCCTGAATCTGCACTTCGCTGGCGTACTGCACCACGTGCGCGTTGGTGAGAATGCGATTGCCGCTAATGATGGTGCCGCTGGCCGTGATCTCCGCCGGCTCTCGCTTGGTCCATGGTTTGCTCGGATCGGGCGGGCGCAGGGTGGCAAAAATTTTGACGACGGAGTTCTCCACCGCTTTCGATGGCGTGGCGGCGGGACCGGACGGCGCGGCGGCCGGGGGCTGCGGTGATGCCGTTGGTGTTCCCTGCGCTGCGGGAACGGCCAGGCCGCGGGTCGCCGTCAACAATGCGACAGCGGCAGCGTATTCAATGATGCGGCGAAAATGAGAAACTCGCATCGCGCAAAAATGCGCGGATCGCCCGCGAAAGCGAGCAGCCTTTTAGTTTGCGGAATAAGCCGATGTGGAAATTGGCGGCCTGACCGGTTAAACGTTGGTGCGATGCCAGACACCACCGCCCCGCAGACGATCACTTCCCCGAGCGATCAGCGCCGAAGCGTGCCGGTGGTGACGGTGGAAAGTTTCTTCAATGCCCATGGTGAGAAGCTGGGGATGCGGCTGGAAGGACCGCGTGTCGGGTTTCACCGCAAAATTCGCGAGCCTACCATCAACCGGCCCGGTTTGGCGCTGAGCGGCTTCTTCAGCTATTTCGCCGAAAAACGGGTGCAGGTGCTCGGTGCGGCGGAGAACACTTACCTCAAGAGTCTGTCGCCGGCCGTGCGGGTGAGGCGCTTTCGCGCCCTTTGCGAGCAAAAAATTCCATGCGTGGTCATCTCGCGCGGATCGCACCTGGATGATCGCCTGATGGCGGTGGCAGAAGAGGAAAAGATCGCGATTTTTCGCACGCCGATGATCACGATGAAATTCATCAACGCCGCGACCATCGCGCTGGAGATGGATTTCTCGCCGACGGTGACGGAGTTCGGCAGCATGGTGGACATTCTCGGCGTCGGCGTTTTGATTCGCGGCGAAAGCGGCATCGGCAAAAGCGAGAGCGTGCTGCAATTAATCGAGCGCGGTTACAGCCTGGTGGCCGATGACGTCACGCGCATCACCTCACTGGAAGCGCGCGAGCTGATAGCGACGGCACCGGAGCTGACGCGCTACCACATGGAAGTGCGCGGCATTGGCATCATCAATGTCGCGTCCATCTTCGGCATCGGCGCAATTCGGATGGAGAAACGGCTCGACCTCGTCGTCACGCTAAAGGATTGGAGCGAGATGGAGGAATTCGATCGCACGGGACTCGACCGCGAGTTGTATGAGATTCTCGGCATCAAGGTGCCGCACGTCACCATTCCGGTGCGGCCCGGGCGCGATCTGGCGCGCTTGATCGAAGTGGCGGCGATGGATCAAAAGCTGAAATCGCTCGGGAGTAATGCCGCGTTGGAATTCAACACAAAGCTGCTCAACTTAATGGAACGGAAAGACGCGGATGGGATTGCTTAACCGAAAGACCGGCGCCGAAGCCAAACCGCAAAAGGTTGAAAAGGAGATCACCATCATCAACCGGCTCGGCATGCACGCGCGGCCGGCGGCGTTTTTCGTGAAAGTGGCAAGCCGTTTCCGCTGCGACGTGTGGGTGAAAAAGGAAGGCGAAGAGGTGAATGGCAAGAGCATCATGGGATTGATGATGCTGGCAGCGGGGCAAGGCTCGAAGCTGCAGGTACGCTGCGAAGGACCGGACGCGGAGAAGGCGATGGAGGAAATCGAGCAGCTGGTCAACGCGCATTTCCACGAGGACTAAAACCTGTCATCCCGAGCGAAGTCGAGGAATCCCGTGGCGAAACCCGTGCGACCCGCCACGGGATTCCTCGATTCCGCTCCGCTTCACTCGGAATGACAGCTAAGTAGTGTTCCTTTTCAGCAAAATTCGCGTTAATCTCCCGGCGTGCATGTCGAGGACGCCACAGGCGAAATCCGTTTCCAAGGGATAGGAGTCTCGCCCGGCATCGCTCGCGGCACGCTGCAGGTGATGCGGGACGAGCTCGAAGAGATCGAGCGTTACCGCATCGATGCGTCTGAAATTCCCGGCGAGATCGCGCGCTTCGAGTCCGCCCTCGTGCAGACGCGCATTCAGATTCTGGAGATGCAGCAGAAAATTGCCGAAGCCATCGGCACGAAAGACGCCGGGATTTTCGATGCGCACCTGCTCGTGGTCGAGGACCGCACCCTCATCGACGAAGTGTTGCGCAAGCTCGAGACGGATCAGGTCAATGTCGAAGCGATTTTTCACGAGGTCGCCGCGCGTTATGCCGAGACGCTGGGGCAGATCGACGATCCTTATCTGCGCGAGCGCGCGCTCGACATCCAGGATGTCATGCGTCGCGTCATCCGCAATCTCCAGGGCAAAGCGCCCCGCACCATGCCGCTGCACGGGGAGGCGCATATTCTCGTGGCGCACAATCTCACTCCTTCGGATGCGGCATCGATGGATCGCCACCGTGTCCTCGGCATCGCCACCGATCTCGGCAGTCGCACTTCACACACCGCCATCATGGCGCGATCGCTCAACATTCCCGCCGCGCTCGGACTGCACGATGTCACCGTAAAACTCGAGAGCGGCCAGGTCGCGCTGCTCGATGGCTACAATGGCCGGCTCATCGTCGACCCTTCGCCAGAAACGCTCGCCTACTACGGCGAAGTCGAAGTGCGGCAGAGCAGAGTGTCGCGTGAGCTGGCTGGATTGCGCGACGAATCCTCCACTACGCGCGATGGCGAACACATCGTTCTCTCCGCCAACATCGAGCTGCCCGACGATATCGAGAGCGTCGCTGCCAACGGGGCCGAAGGCATCGGTTTGTATCGCACCGAGTTTCTCTATCTCGATCGCGATTCGCTCCCGGGCGAGGAGGAGCAATACGAGACTTACCGCTGCGTTGCCGAAAGCGTGAAACCGCACCCGCTCATCATCCGCACCTTCGATCTCGGCGGTGACAAAATCGCGGGCGGCATCGATGTGAGCGATGAGCTAAACCCATTCCTTGGCTGGCGCGCGATTCGCTTTTGCCTCGAGCACTTGGAGATTTTCAAGCCGCAGCTGCGAGCCATCCTGCGGGCGAGCGCCGTCGGCAACGTCAAGCTCATGTTCCCGATGATTTCAGGAACGCCGGAGTTGCGGCGCGCGCTGGCAGTGTTGGACGAGTGTAGAAGGGAACTTAGCGCGGCCGGTGTTCCCTTCGTCCCTGAGATGCAGGTGGGCGCAATGATCGAGATCCCGGCCGCCGCCATTTGCTCGGATGCTATCGCGCAGGAAGTCGATTTCTTCAGCATCGGGACGAACGATCTCATCCAGTATGCCATCGCCGTCGATCGCGTGAATGAACGCATCGCGCACCTTTACGAGCCATCGCATCCGGCCGTCTTGCGGCTGATCAACATGGTGGGCGAAGCTGCCCACAAGCATGATATTTGGTTCGGCGTTTGCGGAGAGATGGCTGGCGACATCGAGCTCACCCCGCTCCTGCTCGGGCTTGGCGTTGACGAATTGAGCGTCAGCCCCGCGCTCGTGCCGCGGGTGAAATCAGCCATCCGTGGTCTCTCGCGCGCGGAATGCCGGAAACTCGTGAAAGAAGTACTCCCGCTCGACACACCATCGGAAATTCTGGAGCGCTCCGTGAGTCTCGCCCGCGAACGCTACGGTTCGCTCCTGAGCTGAAAAGCGATCGCGTTCACATCCGTCATCCCGAGCGAAGCGAAGCGCAGTCGAGGGATTCGGTGCAAGGTATCTTACAGTTCTCGCCACGGGATCCCTCGACTGCGCTCGGGATGATGGTTGCTATTCCTCCGCCGCTTCTCCTTCCGGATCGATCTCCGGTTTGAGCCCTTCCTCTTCCATCTTGCGCAGGACATCACTCATGTCTTCCACCTCGTCCCACACTTCCTGGCTCACATAGATCGGCGCCTTCTGCTGCGTCGCCATCGCAATGCAATCACTCGGCCGCGCATCCAGTTCGATGATTTTCTTCTGCTGCAGCTCGTTTTCCGCCGCGATGATCATCCGCGCATAATAAGTCGCATTCTTCAGATCATTGATAATCACCCGCTCGACGTGCGCGCCCACCGCTGCCATGAAATGCGCCATCAGGTCGTGCGTCAGCGGTCGCTCCTTAGAAAGCTCACGCATGAACATCGTGATCGCGCTCCCCACCGTCTGATCCACGTAAATGATGAAAACCTTTTCCGTATTCCCGATGAACACCGCGCAGCCTCCGCTCGTAGGCAACACCGCGCGCACATGCACCTCAATGACCGTCTTGTTCACCAAGCGACGGTACTGATAGCCGCGGGAAAAACAAGCTGCCGCCTCCACCACGAGCGCGCGTCTCGATTTTTTCCAATCGTTCTTGCATGTTTCGCGCGATCAATAATTGTCCGCTAGGCGGCCCCTCACGACATGACGAAAACCGATTGGGACCTGGAGGCGGCGAACGCGACTTACAACGTCGAGGGCTGGGGCAGCGGTTATTTTTCCATCAACCCACACGGGAACGTCGTGGCTCGGCCGCTCAAGGAAAACGGCGGCGCCATCACCATCCTGGACGTGGTCAGCGAAGCGCGCGCGCGCGGTCTCGGCTTCCCGCTCGTCATCCGGTTTCAGGACCTGCTGCGGCATCGCGTCGAGTCCGTCAACCGCGCCTTCGAAACAGCCATGCGCGAATTCAATTATCGCAACAGCTACCGCGGCGTTTTCCCGATCAAAGTCAATCAGCTGCGCGAAGTCATCGAGGAAATCGTCGAGGCCGGTCTGCCCTTTCATTTCGGGCTGGAAGCTGGGAGTAAACCAGAGCTGGTCGCGGCTCTGGCCATGCACCAGGACCCGGAGAGCCTCATTATTTGCAATGGTTACAAGGACGCTGCTTTCGTCCGCATCGCGCTGCTTGGTCGCAAACTTGGCAAACCAGTCGTCATCGTTGTGGAGAAGCTGGAGGAACTGGAGCAGACTATTCGCGCCTCGAAAGAAGTCGGAGTTGAACCCATTATCGGCATCCGTGTTCGGCTCAATAGTAAAGGCGCCGGTAAATGGACGACGAGTGGCGGCGAGAATGCGAAGTTTGGACTGGATACGGTAGGTCTCGTCACAGCCAGCGAGATGCTCAAGAGCCAGGGGCTGGCTCATTGTTTCAAGCTCGTTCACTTCCATGTCGGCTCGCAGGTGCCGGATATCTCGACTATCAAGCGCGCCGTGCGCGAAGCCGCGCGTTACTACTCGAAGATAGCGAAGCTGGGTCACGAACTCGGCTACCTCGATGTCGGCGGCGGCCTCGGAGTAGATTACGATGGTTCGCGTTCTACTTTCGATAGCTCGACCAACTACTCGCTCCAGGAATACGCCAACGACGTCGTCTGGAACATCATGGACGTCTGCGACTCGGAAGGCGTCGCCCATCCCGCCATTGTCAGCGAAGGCGGACGCGCCATCGTCGCCCACCATTCCGTGCTCGTTATGGAGGCTTTTAGTTCAATCGAGAAATCGACTGGCAAAACCAAGATCGTGGCGACCGGGAGAGATCACAAGTTGGTTCACGACATTCTCGAGGTAAAACAGCGGCTGAAGCGCGGTAACCGCTTGGAAAGCCTGCACGACATTCAGCAGATAAAGGAAGAGGCACAACAGACCTTCGATCTTGGACTACTCGATCTGGAATCGAAGGCGAAGATAGACAGCCTTTACTGGCAGCTTGCCGCCCAGATAGTCGGCATGCACCGTGGCCTCCGCTTTGTACCGGATGAAGTGAAGGAGCTGGAAACTACTCTGGGTGATCAATACATCTGTAACTTTTCCGTTTTCCAATCCCTGCTCGATCATTGGGCGCTCGGTCAACTATTTCCGATCATGCCCATTCACCGGCTGACCGAAGCGCCGGAACGCAACGGCACCATCGTGGACATCACCTGCGACTCGGACGGCAAGATCTCGAAGTTCATCGATCTACAGGATGTTCGAGATACTCTGCCGCTGCACCGCATTAATCCGGGTGAAATGTATTACCTCGGCGTCTTCATGGTCGGCGCTTACCAGGACATCATGGGCGATCTTCATAACTTGTTCGGCCGGGTGACCGAAGTTCACGTCTTCCTGGATCCCGACGAAGAGTCCGGCTGGTACATCGAAGAAGTCATCGAAGGCAGCACCATCGGCGAAGTCCTCGCCATGACGCAATGGAACAAGGTGGAGCTCATGCGGCTGCTAAAATCGCAGGTGGACGCTTCTATCAAAAGCGATCGACTGAAACCGAACGACGCCATGAAGCTCCTGTCCGATTACGAGCGGCTTCTTCAGGAATACACCTATCTTTCGCTTAATGGCGCCAAGCCCCTGCCGCACCCTGGCAATTGGTTGCCGCTAAGCTAGTCGCCCTTGTCATTCCGAGCGAAGTCGAGGAATCTCTAACTCGACCATGAGCACGATCTCGCCCACTCCTATCAAGCAGGCGCTGCAAAGTGCTGCGCCGATTCCCGGCATTCTCGTGCAAGGCTGGGTGCGGACCCGCCGCGATTCGAAAGATTTCTCTTTTATCGAGCTGAACGACGGCTCGTCTCTGCGCAACCTTCAGATCATCGCCCGGAACTCGCTGCCGAACTACTCGGACGTGCAGCGACTCGTGACCGGTGCATCGATTCGCGTGTATGGCGATCTCGTAGCATCGCAAGGCAAAGGACAAGCTTGGGAAGTTATTGCCACCCAAATCGAAATAGTCGGCCCATCGGACGAAAGCTACCCGTTGCAGAAGAAGGGACACACCCCGGAGTTCCTGCGCGAGATCGCGCATCTCCGCCCGCGCTCGAATCTTTTCGGCGCCGTTTTCCGCGTTCGCAGTCGTCTCGCCTTCGCCATTCACCGCTTCTTCCAAGAGCGCGGGTTCGTCTATGTGCATGCCCCAATCATTACCGGCAGCGATTGCGAGGGCGCGGGCGAACTGTTTCGGGTAACTACTCTTGATCCCAACAATATGCCTCGCGTCGATGGACAACCTGACTACTCCAAGGATTTCTTCGGTCGCTCCACCTTTCTCACCGTCAGCGGCCAGCTCGAGGCCGAAGCCTTCGCCTGCGCCTTTTCCAAGGTTTATACTTTTGGCCCTACCTTCCGCGCCGAGAACTCCAATACTTCGCGTCACGCCAGCGAGTTCTGGATGATCGAGCCCGAGATAGCGTTCTGCGATTTGAATGGCAACATGGATTTGGCTGAGGAGGTCGTGAAGTATCTCATCGCAACAGTGCGTGAAGAGTGTGATGAGGATCTCCAGCTCTTCGCCAGGTTTGTCGATAAGGAGCTACTCGCGCGTCTCGACTTTGTTCTTCAGCGCCCGTTTCAACGCATCAGCTATTCCGAGGCCATTGAGCTGCTGTCGGGCAGTGGAATTAAGTTCGAATTCCCAGTAGCGTCTGGACTCAATCTCCAATCCGAACACGAGCGGTGGTTAACTGAACAACACTTCAATTCACCTGTTACGATCTTCAACTACCCGAAAGAGATTAAGCCCTTCTACATGCGATTGAACGAGGACGACAAGACCGTCGCTGCCATGGATCTGCTTGTGCCTGGGATTGGCGAGATAGTTGGCGGTAGCCAGCGCGAAGAGAGGCTTGCCGTGCTCGAAGCAAACATACGGCGGCACAACATGGATCCCGCTGACTACAATTGGTATCTGGATTTGCGGCGCTACGGAACAGTACCGCACTCGGGATTCGGGCTTGGGTTCGAACGCATGCTCATGTTCGTCACCGGCGTTCCAAATATCCGCGACGTCATTCCGTTCGCGCGCACTCCCGGCAGCGCCGAATTCTGAGGCGGCGCCACCTCTTCCGGGTAGCGCACGCGTCCCGCGTGCTGGTTTCGGCGTTCCTACGTGCGCCTGCCCTGGAAAAGTCCGCGACTCGCGAATACTTTCGGAGTCGCCAGCACGCGGGACGCGTGCGCTACCCGGAGAGCGTGGCGGTCACGAATTGGTCGATCGCGCGTCCAATCATTTGATCGACGTCATCCTGAATCCGGCTGTTCGCGGTTAGCTGCCGTTTCCCCACCACCAACGAATGATTTCCTCCTTCCACCAAGTGCACCGAATTCAGTGTTTTCATCTCTCGCCGCACCTGTTCGAGCAGGTCCATCGGACAGAGCGGGTCGCGTGTGCCCTGGATAAACAAGATTGGGGTTGTCAGATCGCGCAGCACTTTATCACGCAACCTCGCGCAATCACCGCCGCCACAGAGCGGATAGCCGAAGCAAACGAGACCATCGACCTTCTCTTGCAGTGACAAGTGGCAGCCGATGCGGCCGCCCATGCTTTTGCCGACGAGAATCACTCCTACCTCTTCCCGTCGTGCCGCGCCCAGGGCGCGTCGGTGCGCTGCAATCAGCTGCGGCAAAGGATCTGGCCTTTTTCGCCCCGCAGTCGAATAGTCATAGTCGAATACTTCGACGCGACCGAACTGCGCGAGGCGCGCTGCCCATTGTTGCATCCATGGGTGCGATGAAGGAGCGCCTGCCCCCGGTGCAAAAAGCAGCAAAGGTTTACTCACGTTTGCCGAGTAGGTCAATGAGCCGATGGAGAAGCACAGCCTGCGCCGGGTTTATCTTTTCTTTCGCCGCCGCGATGGAAAAGAATTCGGCGCGATCTACTTCGGGGAACTCGCGCGTAGTGCCCGATCGTGGCGGCCACTCCATGGTAAAGGTATTTGAAACCAGTCTGAAATCATGGGGCAAATCGCCTTCTACTGCCCAGGCGTGCACAATCTTTCCGCCTTTCTGTCTGATCGAGCCAAGCTCGATGTAGTCACCCGATGGAGCGACGCCGAGTTCTTCCTGGAACTCAACCCGAGCACGAGATAGCAAGTCTTCTCCAGGAGCTACTTCGCCTTTCGGAATTGTCCAAACGCCGGCATCTTTCCGTTGAAAGAACGGCCCCCCAGGATGAACGAGGAGAACTTGCAGCTCCTCGGTTCGCCTCCGAAACATGAGCAACCCCGCGCTCGTCTTCACTATAAGGCGAGGACGTAAATGCCGACAAGAGTAAGAAGAAAGTAAGGCACAAGCGTTGCCGCTCCGGCATAGTCCTTGGCCATGCGCTGGCCGAAGAAGAGCGCGAGAATGGAAATCGCTGCCGCGATTGCGCCGTAAAAGCTGAGAAAGGAATTCCGCCGCAGCAACAGGATAAAGCATCCGAGTGCGCTGAGGATACCAGCCGTCATCTCCAGGATGGTAATCAAGGTGAGAAGCAGTGAAACGACGCCGCGCAACGGGCTCTTCCCAAAATGGCCAGTCAACCACTGAAGGTTGCCACTGCGATCGACTACCTTGTCGATGGCAGATTGTAAAAACAAGATGGCAAGAAAGGCCGAAACAAGAAGCTGCAGCAGCACGAGCGTAGGCGCGACGTAACGCAAGGCTGTCATGCGCGATCAGCGTCAGCTATTTGCGCTTTGGCTCGTCCTTCTTCCGCCCTTCGCCTGGCCGGTAGTCTTCTTCCGCGGCAGCGAAAGCCTTCTCCAAGCCGACCATGTCCTCGCCAGGACGCAGAGTATCAAAGGCTTCCGATTCCTTGCGCAGCTCTTCTTCCGAGTAGTTCGCCGCCTTGATGGAAAGTCCAATTCTTCGCTCAACCTTATCAACCTTGATCACGCGCGCTTCGACTTCCTGCCCAACCTTGAGCACGTCTTTCACCTTCGCAACATGGTTTTCGCTAAGTTGTGAGATGTGCACCAGACCGTCGATATCGTCCTGCAGTTGAACGAACGCACCGAAGCTGGCCAGCTTCGTGACCTTGCCGTTAACCAGATCGCCGATCTTGTATTTCTGGTCGATATTCTTCCACGGATCTTCGCTCAGCTGTTTGATGCCAAGACTGATTCGCTGATTGACCTTGTCGATGTCGATAACAACGGCTTCGACCTCATCGTTCTTCTTAAATACCTCACTCGGATGATTGATCTTGCGCGTCCAGCTCAGGTCTGAGACGTGAATCATGCCGTCAATACCATCGGCTAATTCAACGAAAGCGCCGTAGGCCGTCATGTTCCGAATCTGGCCTTTGACATGGCTGCCGATCTCGAACTTCTTCTCGATCTCATCCCACGGATTCGGTTCGAGCTGACGCAGGCCTAACGAGATCTTTTGTTCTTCCTTGTTTACTCCAAGGACTACCGCTTCGACTTCCTGGCCGACGGTGAGAATGTCAGCGGGACGCATGATCCGTTTTGTCCACGAAAGCTCCGAGACATGGATAAGACCTTCCACTCCTTCCTCCAGTTCGACGAAGGCGCCGTAAGGA
This sequence comes from Chthoniobacterales bacterium, assembly GCA_038200165.1. Lineage (GTDB taxonomy): Bacteria > Verrucomicrobiota > Verrucomicrobiia > Chthoniobacterales > UBA10450 > AV69. The sequence goes on from JBBPYF010000057.1 coordinate 38,994, forward strand.
ACCAGATTGGTAATCTTCCCTTTGACGCGCTGACCGGCGGGGAAACGCTCTTCAATCTGATCCCACGGGTTCTTCTGCGTCTGCTTGAGGCCGAGTGAGACGCGCTCTTTCTCCTTGTTGATGTCGAGGACGACTACTTCGAGCTGCTGACCTACTTTAACCAGCTCACTCGGGTGACCGAGCCTGCCCCAGGTCATATCAGTGATGTGAAGGAGTCCATCCATGCCATCGAGATCAATGAAGGCGCCGAAATCGGTGAGATTCTTGACCGTGCCGGTAACGCGATCGCCAATCTTCACGCTCTCGAGAAACTTCTGTCGTTTCTCGCTGCGTTCCTGCTCGATGATCTCACGCCGGCTTAGGACAACATTGCGACGGTCATCATTGATCTTAACGATCTTGAAGTCGTAGGTATTGCCGACGAACTGCTGCAGATCTTTGGGCGGGATAATGTCGATCTGCGATGCGGGCAGGAAAGCTTCTACTCCGATGTTCACCATCAGCCCGCCTTTCACCACCGATTTCACCTTGCCTTTGATCAGACCATCGCCCTGAAAGACACTCGCGATCTTGTTCCAATTCTGCCGATAGGCTGCTTTCTCTTTCGAAAGCACGACCATGCCTTCATCGTTCTCCAGCCGTTCGAGCAGCACGTCTACTTCGTCGCCTACTTCGAGCGAGTCGAAATTATCGAATTCCGCCGCTGGAATAATGCCCTCCGACTTGTAGTCGATGTCCACGAGCACTTCCCGCGGGCGAATTTCCAGGACCCGCCCTTTAACGATGCTGCCTTCGCGAAACTCGCGGTACGATTTCGCGAGCAAATCCTGCATTTGAACCATATTAAATAGAGTCTCCTTCCAGGCGCTGTTCTGAAAACCAGCCGGAGCCGGAAATTCGTCGGCGGTCATCGACCGCCGCTACAGGGCAGCGGAATGGGTTCGCACAGTAGGCGTTTTCTGAAGGCTGGTCAACTCTCGTCCTGTGTGTGTTTTGCGCAGCGTGGTCGAGTGCTTCACCCCGGCTCGGGTTGAGTCGGCGTCGATTTGCCGGATAGTAAGCGAGCTGATGAAAAAAACCGCTGCTGTCCTCGTTCTTATTTCGATAGCTCAAGCGGTAAGCTGTTTCGCATCGCAGGCCGAGCAGCAAGTGCTTGAGGCGATCAAATCACCTGAGCTGAGTGTTGTTCACCTTTGGGCGTCGTGGTGTTCGAATTGTCAGGCCGAATTGAAGAGCGGTGGCTGGAATAAGATCGTGAAGGAGAATCCCGGCACGAAGTTCATTTTCGTTTCCGTTTGGAACAATGGCGACGATGGACGCGCGATGCTGGAGAAATTCCAGCTCGCCGGTTTGCCAAACGTTACCATCATGGCCGATCCCGGCCCGCGCACCGGCGACAAGATCAAACAGTTCGCGGGTCTGCCGCTTTCGTGGATTCCGACCACCTGGATTTATAGAGGTGGCGAGCTGCGCTACGCGCTGAATTACGGCGAAGTTCGTTTTCCCGTGCTGCAACAGTTTCTGAAGGACAGTCAAAGCGAATGGTAGCACAAGGGCACTGACTAATGGGACTGACTCATCAGAAGGTTGTTGTGAAGCCGAGTCAGCGATCGCGGCGCAAAACCGTTGTCGATTTCCTGGTTGATTCCGGTGCGGTTTACAGCCTCGCGCCTGCGACAGCCCTGAAGAAGCTGGGCATTCGTCCTTACCGCCGGCAGGATTTCAGTTTGGCTGATGGGACTCGCGTTAGTCGCCGCCTGGGTGATGCCTATTTTGAGTTGAATGGGCATGGCGGCGCTGCGCCGGTCATTTTCGGCGAAGGGGGCGATGAGCCTTTGCTCGGTATTACAACTTTGGAGGCGCTGGGGTTAATGCTCGATCCTTTCAAGCGCGAGTTGGTTCCCATGCGATTGGTGCTGGCCGCGCTGCGCGGTGGATTCCCTGTAAAGGAGCAGAACGCGAAGTGATCACAGGACAAAGTTCGATCCCATTCCGGCGAGCTGGCGGCGCGCAGCCGCTCATTTTGCGTTACCAAGTGGTGATCGATTATCCAGGCTCGATGCTCGGCCTGTTCGCCTCATGAAAAGCAGCATTTTGCCGGCCGATTTTCAGAGCAAACCGCCGGCGATTCTTGCCCTCATTGGCGATACGCCCCTGGTCGAAGTGACGCGGCTGGATACCGGGCCGTGCCACTTGTTCCTTAAGCTGGAAAATCAGAATCCTACCGGTTCCATTAAAGATCGAGTCGCGCTCGCCATGGTGGAAGCAGCCGAGCGTGATGGGCATCTCGCGCCGGGCGGTACGATTATCGAAGCAACCGCGGGCAATACCGGACTCGGCCTCGCACTCGTCGCCGCTGCGAAAGGCTATCGCATCATTCTGGTCATCCCTGACAAGATGTCGCAGGAGAAGATCGCGCATGTGCGCGCGCTCGGGGCCGAGGTTCATCTCACCCGCAGCGATGTCACGCGCGGTCATCCCGAATATTACCAGGATGTGGCAGCGCGACTCGCGAGCGAGATTCCGGGCGGATTTTATGTGAATCAATTTGGCAACCCGGCGAATCCTCTCGCGCACGAGCGTTCCACCGGGCCGGAGATTTGGGAACAGATGCGGCACGATGTGGACGCGATCGTCGTGGGTGTCGGCTCGGGTGGAACGCTCACTGGACTGGGCCGTTTCTTCAATCGGGTGAAACCGCGCCGCGGCGTGGAAATGGTTTTAGCCGATCCGGCCGGATCGATTCTCTTCGAATTCGTCAAAATCGGAAAGCTGGTCGAGGCCGGGAGCTGGGCGGTGGAAGGCATCGGCGAAGATTTTGTGCCGGATAATGCCGACATGTCATTCGTCACCGACGCGTTTGAAATCGACGATCGCGAGAGCTTCGCCACCGCGCGCGAGCTGTTGCGCAAAGAAGGAATTCTCGGTGGCTCATCCACCGGCACGCTGCTGGCGGGCGCGCTGCGCTATTGCCGGCAACAAACGAAACCCAAACGCGTGGTCACCTTCGTTTGCGACAGCGGCAACAAGTATCTCTCAAAAATGTTCAACGATGTCTGGATGGCGGAGCAGGGATTCGTCACACGTCCGATGCATGGCGATCTGAGCGACCTTATTCTGCATCGCTACGAAGCAGGCGAAGTAGTGACGATTGGGCCGGGTGACACGCTGCTGACCGCATTCAAAAGAATGCGCCAGGCGGATGTCTCGCAGTTGCCGGTGGTGAATGAAGCTGGTCGCGTCGTCGGCATCATCGATGAATCTGATATCCTGGTGAAGGTGCATCGCGATGGATCGCACTTTAACGACGAGGTAAGTAAGGCAATGACGGATCAGCTGGAAACATTGCCGGCCAACGCGAGGATCAACGAATTGCTCGCGGTTTTCGACCGCGGCCGCGTCGCCATTGTAATGGACGACGCGAAATTCCTCGGACTGATTACGCGCACCGATTTGCTTTCCTACTTGCGACTGCACATGCCGAAGTCGCCGGTCGAGCGCGAGTTTAGCTGAGATATCTAAGGGAAAGCTGGAACGCAGGAATTTCTTTTCGTTTAATTCAGTTTCCTGCTTTCCTGCGTTCCTCAGCGATTCCAATGAAGAAGCCCTACGATCTCGCCACGCGCGCCATTCACGCCGGGCAGGAACCTGATCCTTCGACCGGCGCGATCATGACGCCGATCTATGCGACCTCGACTTATGTGCAGGAAAGTCCGGGGCGGCACAAAGGCTACGACTATGCGCGCTCGATTAACCCGACGCGTCTCGCTTACGAGAAATGCATCGCCGATCTGGAGAGCGGCACGCGCGGTTTCGCGTTCGCATCGGGTCTCGCGGCGATGGCCACCGCACTCGATGCACTCGACAGCGGCTCGCACCTCGTGGTGAGCGACGATCTTTATGGGGGCACGTTTCGCTTGTTCGAAAAAGTGCGGCGCCGCTCGGCCAATCTCGATTTCACATTCGTCGATCTGACCGATGCGTCGCGTTTCGAGAAATCAATCAAGCCGAACACGTGCATGGTTTGGATCGAAACGCCGAGCAATCCGCTGTTGAAGATGATCGACCTGCACGCCATCGCCAGGACCGCGCGCGAGCGCGAGATCATCAGCGTTTCCGACAACACTTTCGCGAGCCCGTGGCTGCAGCGGCCAATCGAGAGCGGCTTTGACCTGGTCATCCATTCCGCGACGAAATACCTGAACGGCCATTCTGATATGGTCGGTGGCGTCATCGTCGTAGGGGAGAACAAGGAGCTGGCGGATCAGATCGCGTTTCTGCAAAACTCGGTCGGGGCCATCGCCGGACCGTTTGACAGCTTTCTCGCCATGCGTGGATTGAAGACGCTGGCGCTGCGGATGGAGCGGCATTGCGCGAATGCGCTTGAGATTGCGCGCTGGCTCGAAGAGCAGCCGAAGATCGCGAGCGTGAGCTATCCCGGTTTGGAGTCGCATCCGCAGCACAATCTTGCGCGCGAGCAGATGCGCGCCTTCGGGGGAATGGTGACGATTATTCTAAAAACCGATCTCGAAGGCACGCGGCGCTTTCTCGAGAACACGCATCTCTTCGCGCTCGCCGAAAGCCTCGGTGGCGTGGAGAGCCTGATCAATCATCCCGCGCTCATGACGCATGCTTCGGTGCCAAAGGAGCAGCGTGAAGCGCTCGGCATCACCGATTCGCTCGTGCGTTTATCGGTAGGCGTGGAAGATGTGCGCGATCTCATCGACGATCTGCAATTCGCGCTCGAGGCGATTTAACTGTCATCCCGAGCGAAGCGACAGCGGAGTCGAGGGATCCCGTTGCGCCACCTTTAAGCTTACATTACGGGATTCCTCGACTGCGCTCGGACCGAACAGGAGAGAATGAACAATACTTTCGGCCAGGTTTTTCGTGTCACGACTTTTGGCGAATCGCATGGCGGCGGGGTTGGCGTGGTGATTGACGGATGCCCGCCGCGAATCGCAGTAAGCCAGGAAGAGATCCAGCGCCACCTTGATCGCAGGCGGCCGGGCCAAAGCCGCGTCACCACATCGCGAGATGAACCGGATCGCTGCGAGATTTTGTCGGGCGTTTTCGAGGGACGCACTCTGAGCACGCCGATAGCCATTCTCGTGCGCAACAAAGACGCGCGTCCTGAAGCATATGCCGAGATGCGCGAAACCTTTCGCCCATCGCATGCCGATTTCACTTACGAGAGAAAGTATGGCATTCGCAATTGGCAGGGCGGCGGCCGCGCTTCCGCGCGCGAAACCATTGGTCGCGTCGCTGCCGGCGCCGTGGCGAGAAAGATCCTGGCGACGCTTTTTCCCGACCTCGAGATCGTCGCTTATGTGGTGCAGGTGCACAAAATTATCGCGAAGGTCGATCACTCGACTGTCGCATTTGAGACAGTCGAGCGTAGCATAATGCGTTGTCCGGATGAAAGCGCGTCGGGCAAAATGATTCAGCTGATTGAGCAGGTGAGAGCGGAAGGGGACTCGGTTGGAGGAGTGATCGAATGCGTCGCGCGCAACATGCCGGCCGGCCTGGGTGAGCCGGTGTTTGATAAACTGGAGGCGGACCTGGCGAAAGCGATGCTCAGTTTACCCGCCAGTAAAGGGTTTGAGATCGGCTCCGGTTTTCGCGCGGCGCAGATGCGCGGTTCGGAGCACAATGATGAATTCGAGGTGCGTGATGGCGATGTGCGGACGAGCACGAATTTGTCCGGCGGAATTCAGGGCGGCATTTCCAATGGTGAAGAGATTTACTTTCGCGTCGCCTTCAAACCAACGGCGACAATCGCACGCGAACAACACACTGTGACGACGAGCGGCGAGCCGACCACGCTCGCCGCTCGCGGCCGTCACGATCCCTGTGTTCTGCCGCGCGCCGTCCCGATCGTCGAAGCAATGACTGCGCTGGTATTGTGCGACCACGCGCTGCGCCAGCGCGCGATTGACCTGCCGCGCTCGTGAATTCCACTCTGGCCCCGTCAGCAGGGTGGCAGGTGATTTTCGGCTCTTTCGCTGCCGTGGTCATCCTGCTCGAGATTGTGCGCGGCTGGCGCCTGGGTTTGATGCGCCAGCTTGTGCGCGTCGTTGCTGTCATGGCCGCGTACGCATGCGCCGTCCATGGCGGCCGCGCCCTGCTACCGTGGGCGCGCTCGATCTACAAAATGCCCGATGCACTTCTCTCGGTTCTCGCCGGCGGATTTCTCGCATTGGTAGTCTACGTCGTCATCACCAGGGTCGGTGTCGTTCTGTTCAAGCGGACGAGTCAGCATGGAGCGGGAGTCGTGCGCATCGTGTGGGGAACAAGCGGCGCGATTCTGGGTGTGATCTTCGGCGCGCTCTTCGTCTGGCTTGTCCTCGCGGGCGTGCGGCTGATCGGGTCGGTTGCGGCGGCGCAGGTGCACTCGGGCCCCGCGCTCACGAGTGCAACAATGCAGCCCGTCTGGAATCAACCGCTGCAAATTCAAGGCAGGCCGGGCCCGCCGCAGCCGGTGAGCGGCGCGCTGGCGACGACGCTGGCGCAGATGAAGGAATCCCTCGAATCGGGCACAGTTGGCGATGCGTTAAAGGAGATCGATCCCATCCCGCCGGCAACTTACCGCACGACGGAGAAGCTCGGCGCCGTCGCTACCAATGTGGAGAGCGCGGAACGCTTCCTCAGTTTCCCGGGAGCGCACGAGATCGGTGAGCATCCGAAGATAGTGGCGTTACGCAATGACCCGGAGATTGCCGATCTCGTCGCGCACGGCCGCATCTTCGAGCTCCTGCAAAACCAGCGGCTGATCGACGCCATGAACGATCCGGGATTGCGCGAGCGGATCGGACATTTTGATCTCGAGCGCGCGCTCGATTACGCGTTGAAGAAATGATTGCAGATTGCAAATCTCAAATTGCAAATTGTCGCAATGACGTCCGATGAGCTGAAAGCGCGCACGAAGCAATTCGCATTGAGAGTATTGAAGCTGGTGGCGGCACTTCCGCGTTCGATTGAAGGGCGAACGATCGCCACCCAACTTGCCCGCTGCGGCACTTCTGTTGCGGCAAACTATCGTGCCGCGTGCCGTGCGCGTTCACGCGCTGAATTCATCGCCAAAATTGGCGTTGTTTTGGAAGAGGCTGATGAGAGCCAATTGTGGCTGGAGCTGATAATCGATGGGAAATTCATGCCGGTTGGCCGAGCCCAGCCACTGCTTGACGAAGCAACAGAGCTGGTCGCGATCCTCGTTAAGACGCGTAAATCGGCATCTTCAAATTTGAGATTTTCGATTTGAAATCTGCAATTTGTTACATCCCGGCAATCGGTCTCGAAGTTCACGCGCAGCTAAAGACGCGCTCGAAGATGTTTTGCGCGTGTCCGGTGGAGTTCGGGGCGGAGCCGAATTCCCATACGTGTCCGGTTTGTCTCGGGCTGCCAGGGGCGCTGCCGGTAATCAATGCAGAGGCCGTGCGATTGACGCTGCTGACAGGTTTGATGCTCGATTGCGATCTTGCCGAAACGTCGAAGTTTGATCGGAAGAATTACTTCTATCCCGATGTGGCGAAGAATTATCAGATTTCGCAATATGACATGCCGCTTTGCACAAATGGCGCGGTGCCGCTGCATGAACTGGCCTATCCAAAGGACGTGCAGAAGAACATCGCCGCGCCGGACAAGCAAGTGCATCTGGTGCGCATTCATCTCGAGGAGGACGTGGCGAAAAGTTTTCATTTCGAGACGAGCACCGGCATCGATTTTAATCGCGCCGGCACGCCGCTGATGGAGATCGTGACGCGGCCGGAGCTCGCGTCGCCGGAGGAAGCGTTCGCGTTTCTCACCTCGCTGAAGCAAATCCTGATTTACGGCGGGGTCAGTGACGCGGACATGGAAAAGGGCCAACTGCGATGCGATTGCAACATATCGGTGCGAGCCGAAATGCAGGCCGAGCTCGGGGCGAAGATCGAGATCAAGAACCTGAATTCGACCGGCGCGGTCCGGCGTGCGCTTAGCCATGAGATTGCGCGGCAGAGCGCGGCCCTCGAGCGGGGCGAGCCGCTGGAGCAGCAGACGCGCGGCTGGGACGACGCGCGCGGCGAGACCTTCCTCATGCGGACGAAGGAAAGCGCGCATGATTACCGCTATTTTCCCGATCCCGACCTGGTTCCGGTGAAAACGGCAGAGCTGTTGCGCGATGTGCGGGCGCGGTTGCCGGAGTCGCCGAAGCAAAAACGCGTGCGTCTCGTCCAGCAATATGGTGTGACGGCTTACGACGCGGCGGTGCTGGCGAATGATCTGGACCTTGCGCGCTACTTCGAAGAAGAGGCGCGTGGCGCGGACAAGCCGAAGACGGTGGCGAACTGGATCCTGAACGATTTGCAGAGTGCGCTTTCCGCCACTGGGAAAACGATCAGCGATTGTCCACTTCCCGCTGGCGCATTGAGTGAGCTCGTGGCGTTGATCGACTCCGGAAAAATCAGCGGCAAGCAAGGAAAGGAGGTGTTTGCGGAGATGTTCGCGACCGGCACAAGCGCGGGCGAGATCGTGAAGGAAAAGGGCATCGAGCAATTAAGTGACGTCGCTGCAATTGAGGCGCTGGCTAATGAAGTGATGGTGGCGAATCCTAAACCGGTCGCGGATTTCAAAGCAGGAAACGCGGCATCGCTCAATTTTCTCAAGGGACAGCTGATGAAGTTGTCGCGAGGCAAAGCGAACCCGAAGATCGTGGGAGAGATTTTGGAGCGAAAACTACGCGCAGGTCATCCCGAGCGAAGCGAAGCGTAGTCGAGGTATCCCGCGGAATTACTTTTAAGGTTACGCTACGGGATCCCTCGACTTCGCTCGGGATGACGTGATGCGCTTCCTAATCGCTCCCGATAAATTCAAGGGCTCGCTCAGCGCGCGCCTCGTGGCGGAAAATATTGCCCGCGGAATTCGTGACGTTTCGCCCGATGCAGAGATCGAGATTGCGCCGGTGGCTGATGGCGGCGAAGGCACAGCTGAGATCATCGGCGATGCTCTTGCTGGAGAATGGGTGGGGTGTGCTGCGCATGACGCACTCGGTCGCGCGATCACTGCGCGTTATGTTTGGATCGAAGAAGGTAAAAAGGCGGTGATGGAAATGAGCGAAGCCGCGGGTTTGCGACGACTCAGTGCTGGCGAGCGCGATCCGGTATGGGCGACAACGTTTGGCGTGGGCGAGATGATCTTGGACGCGAGGAGGCGCGGCGCGCGTGAGATCATTCTCGGGCTCGGCGGCAGCGCGACCAACGATGGCGGATTCGGAATGGCGCGCGCACTTGGCTTCCGGTTCGTGGACAGCGGTACTGATCCTCAGCAGGAGCTAACTGACGGTCCGCGGGAACTTGCGCAACTGCGTCACATTGTTGCGTCGAGCGCGGCGAAGGACATAAAGATCATTGGGGCGGTGGACGTGAAGAATCCGCTGCTTGGGGCACGAGGAGCGACACACCTGTTCGCCGCGCAAAAAGGGGCGACTGCTGAGCAGGTCGAGTTGCTGGAAAGGGCGCTAACGAGATTGGCTGATGTGGTGGCGCGCGATCTCGGTTGCAATTACCGCGATCAATCTGGAGCCGGCGCGGCGGGCGGACTCGGGTTTGGCTTGATGAGCTTTTGCGGCGCGCAACTGCGCAGCGGTTTCGACGTCGTCGCGGAGTCCATTGATTTGACCGGAAAAATTAGCCACGCGGATTTTGTCATCACCGGTGAAGGATGCCTTGATGCGCAGACAAAGGAAGGAAAAGCGCCGGCAGGCGTGGCAGAGCTCGCGCGCAAAGCGGGCAAGCCCGTTTACGCGATCGTCGGCGATGCTGCAGCGGAGGCCGGGGCGGGAGAGCTCTTCGACAATGTGTTCGTGCTGGCTCGCGCGCCGATCAGCCGCGCGCTCGCGATCAAATTATGCCCGCAGTTTCTGCGCGAACGCGCCGCGGAACTCGCGCGCAGCCTGCCTCATTCGTGATCCGATTTGTCGTAAAATAAAATGGTAAAAAGCAGAACGATTCCCGCACCCGCGGCAAAGAAAAAGAAGATGATGGCAAGACCGGGATAACCCCAGATGCGGAAGCTGGTCTCGACGCGCATCAGGAGCGCGGCCCCAATGATGAGCGCGGCGATGATGAGGCCAACCGTGATGCGATTCGCGATCTTCTGAAAACCAAGGATGAGCGTCTTCTCGTCGATGGCGTCGACTGAGACTTTCAGTTCGTTGTTGGCAAGCGCGTCGAGCAGTTTGTTCAATCGCGCCGGCAGTCGCTGAATTAAATCCTTCACTTCAAGCAAGCCGCTGAAAAAATTTCCCGGCGAGAGACTTTTCACTAATCGTTGTTGCATGATGGCGGCGGCATCGCGGCGGATGGCTGCGTTCGGGTCGAACTCGGGCGCGAGTGCGCGCGCGACCTGGTCGAGGTTGAGCAGCGTTTTGCCAAGCATCGTTAGCTCCGACGGTACGCGAATCTGACATGCGGCCGCGGTTTGCGTGACCTCAAGCACGAGACGCCCGACCTGCATTTGTTCGACTGTCGCGGTCTTTTGCTGCGCCACGATGGTGGAAATGCAGCGGGTGAACTCGGGCTGATCAAATCCATCGCGCGGCTCGCCAATTTTGATCGCGATCTGCGCCGCTTCTTCGCCACGACCTTCGGCGATGGCGAGCAACAGTTGCAGCAAATCCTCCTGCAATCGCGGCATGATCCTGCCAACCATACCAAGATCGAGCAGTGCGACACGGTGGTCGCTTGTGATGAACACGTTGCCCGGATGCGGATCGGCATGAAAGAAGCCTTCGACGAGGATCTGATTGAGATAAGCGCGGAAGAGTTCCTCGGCGAGCGTGGTGCCGTCGAGCTCCATGCGCGCGAGCGGACTCAGGAGCGTAATTTTTGTTCCCGGCACATACTCCATCGTAAGAATACGCGAGTTGCTGTAGTCGGGAATCGGCGCCGGCACGACGATGTGCGCGAAACTTTTCAGTTGCTCGCGAAAGGCGGCGAGATTGTGCGCTTCCCGGCGGTAATCCAGCTCGCGCATGAGGCTCTTGCGCAGCTCATGGAGCATGCGCACGAACTCATAGCGGCGGCCAAACTCCGTATGTTCATCGAGGAACTGCGCGATCTCCTCGATGGCGTCGAGATCTTCTACCATCTGTTCGCGAATATTCGGTCGCTGCACCTTCACCGCGACGGCGCGGCCATCGCGGAGACGGGCGAGATGCACCTGGCCGAGAGAAGCCGACGCCATCGGCTTGACTTCGAAATCGAGAAATGCTTTCGACATGCGCACGCCGAGCTCAGTCGTGACAATTTTCTCGGCCTGGTCGAAAGCGAACGGTTCGACATTGTCCTGTAAACGTGAAAGCGCCTCGAGGTAGGCTTGGGGAAGTAACTCGACGCGGCTGGAAAGTAGCTGGCCCAACTTAATGAAAGTCGGTCCGAGCTTTTCCAGGTCGCCGGCAAGCTGGTCAGCCTTCGCCGCTTCCTGCGGTGTGGCCTGTTGCTCTGCCGTGAGAGCCTCGTCAAGTCCGGTCTGTTTCACCAGATCAGAGCGGCCATACTTGGCGAAGAACCAGGCGATCTGCTGATAGCGCTTCAGATGCTGCGGTTTAAGCGAAATACCCATAGTCGACTTAGTGACAGCTAAAACTGTTCCGCGGCGCAGGCGCTTCAGATGGAAGCACCGTTTTCGTTAGCCATGTAGGGGAAGCTGCCAGCTTCCCCTACAACTCAGGCAAAGTCCGGGCAGCAAGAATGATTGGAGATATCTCGACTTCGCTCGACATGACAGGCTAAAGCCGCCGCAACTGTAGCAGTAGCCAGCCAACTCTGCTGCGAACTAGTCCCAGCCGATCTGCCGGCCTTTGTTCTGTTCCTCGAGCCAGCTCTGCAGCGGCTTGAAGTAGTCGGCCATCGCTCGAGTGGAGATGTCCTCACCGGTCGCGTCTTTAAGAACCTTGCGCCAATTTTCGGTGCCGCCTTTCTTCAGGATGTTATTCAACCATGCGCCGACTTCTTTGTTGTCGGTATAGTTACATGATTGCGGCGGCTGGTGTAAAATATGGTTCGCGATGTAATCGTGCAGCTGGAACTTGAAGACAGTGGCGAAGGCATAGTTGTAGTAATAGGCCGGCGTATCGTTTATGTGCGTCTTGGTGGCAGCATCGCAGAACTCGTCGCCGCGGGGAGCTGGCGGCTCGATCCCTTGCATATCACCGACGTATTTCCACCAGCGGGCGTTCCATTGATCCGGAGGCAAATTGTGCGCGTAGATGTCAGCTTCCCAATGCGTCATCGTCCCGCTGGCGAAGAAGATGAATGGAATAGAACGGGCGAGCGCGTCGTCCAGCAGGAATGCTGTCTTGTCTGCTTTGAAGTCGGCCGGCAGAACCCCGCGCGATTGCAGGTAAGGCACCTGGCTCGAAGCGAGTGAGATTAACTCGCCGATACCTTCATGAAAGCCGGGGGCGGCGCCGAGGCGAAGTAGATAAGGAACTTCCGGTCGCGAGTATGCCTTAAAGTAGTAACCGTGGCCAAGTTCATGGTGCGCGGTAAAGAACCATTTCGAGTTCGGCTCGATACTTTGGAGTGAGCGGATGTCATCCTTCAGATCGATGTGCCAGCAGGAGGCGTGAGTGTTCTTTTTGCGTTTGGAGTCCGGCGGCAGGGGATACAAATCAGAGCGCTCCCAGAAAGTGGCGGGCAGAGGAGAAAGGCCGAGGCCAGTGTAGAATTGCTCAGCTGTCTTAATGATCCACTCCGGCTTCCGCCCTTCGAAATACTTGTCGATATTGGCGGCTTCGACCAGACCAGTCCATTCCTGACTCCAGCGGTTGTTGATCCAATGCGCCGGTATCTTCTTGGGCACCGGCTGGTGAAACTTCTCCGCCAGCTTGTATTTGGCCCAGGTGTGCAGTTGCAGATAGAGCGGGCGCAGCGTCTCCATCCAGCTTTCCTGCAGTTTCAACATCTCGTCCGCGGTCATCCCATAGCTCGCCACTTCTAACGAGAAATAGTCGGGATACTTCATTTCTTTGGCGACGCCGTTGCGCAGCTCGCGCAAGGCGACAAGATTCGGTTTTAGTGCTGGCCCACTTTGCTTGGAGGTTTCCCAGACTGCTTTCCGCTCCTCCAGGTCGGTGCTCTTATCGAGTGTGTCATCGATCTGATTGGCGGTGACGGTTTTGCCATTGAGCTTGAACTCGAAGCTATTAAGGGTGGACGCCTGTTTGGTCTCGGCTGCGACACGTTTGCTCACCAGATCGGGATTGGTCATCGGACCTTCCGCCGCATTCAGGAGCAACTGGTTCAATTGGCGAACGGCCAGCTCACTCAGCTCCGCTTTATGGCTGAGTAGCTCGCGTGCTTCATTGATCAAGGCGGGGTTGCCATTGAAGGCGGCGAAGGCTTTGCCGGCGGACTCGGAGGCAGCATCGTGCTCGGGCGTGACGTCGGTGACGGCCAGCCATTGGGCTTCCTGATTAACTTTGGCCAGGGCCTGATAGCCGGCATTCGCCAGGTTGAGGAATTGGTCGGCGCGGTCCTGGACGGGTGAGGCGAAGAGGGAGAACGGCAGAGTGACCAGCGGAAGGAGCAGGCGGTGAAAGACTTTGCGCATGGGAGAACCTACGCTCGGTCGAGGTTGTTTGGGAAGCGCGAGTTTCCCGTCTTTCCGAGCGAAGGCGAGGAATCTTGTTGCGGAACGCACAGCTAGCTTCCACGGATCCCTCGACTGCGCTGCGCTTCGCTCGGGATGACGAGTATGTTGGGACGGAATATGTTGGTCTATGAACTGGTTTAAACTAGGCGCAGCCATTTGCTTTCTGGCGGTCGCGCTAGGGGCCTTCGGCGCGCACGCGCTCAGAGGAATGCTCGAGGCTAATCACTCGCGCCAGACCTGGAACACAGCTGTGCTTTATCATTTCCTGCACGGTCTCGCGCTGATCGTGCTTTCTCTGCACAGCACCAACCGGATCGTTTGTTACTTGTTTCTGGCTGGAATCATCCTCTTCAGCGGAAGCCTGTATGCTTTGGCCGCGACCGGTGCGGGCTGGCTCGGCCCCATCACTCCCATCGGCGGCCTTTGCTTTCTCGCGGGCTGGGCCTGGCTCTTCTTTGCCCCGCCCTAGCCGCGCTCTTGTTACCGCGCAGCTTTTTCATTAGACTGGAACGGCAATGCTTCACGCGTTGATCGAAAGTTACCGCGCACCGGCCACAGTAGTCGCGTTTCTACTTACCTACTTCGTTGCCTTAACTCTCGGACGTTTTCTTAAACGCAGAGCCGACGTTCCGCTCGGTATTCTATTTCAGGTTTTCTGCCTGGCACTCGCCTTCTACTGCGCGGTGAGTGTGTATGGCTTTCATACGAACTGGCGCAATCACATCGGCGCCGCCCTGGTTCTCCTGAGTTCAGCTATCGTCGTCGCTCTCATCGATCGCTATGTCTGGGATGCGTGGTTCGAGCGGCGGAAGCAGACGCCAATCCCGAAACTTCTGCGCGAGATCGCAGCGCTCGGCATTTTTCTAATCGCGCTTCTGCTTGTCCTGAGTTTCGGCTATCATGCCGAAGGCCAACTGAAAGGATTACTGGCGGGCTCTGGCATTGCCGCCGTTATCCTGGGATTTGCCGCACAGAATCTTCTGGGCAGTCTGGTGGCAGGTATCTCTCTGCAAATCAGCCGGCCCTATCGCGTGGGTGACTGGCTCCAGGTCGGGGAACGCACCGGGGAAGTGATGGAGATCAACTGGCGCGCTACCCGTCTGCGCACCAACGACAGCATCTACATCGAGATACCCAACAACGAGATCATCAAGCAGACCATCATCAATCTTCATTATCCGACTGAGCTACACGCCATGCGGATGCGGGTTGGCATCGAGTACAACGTGCCGCCGAACCGGGTAAAAGATGCGCTTTTCCGCGCGACGAATAATGCCGAAGGCGTGATCAAGGATCCGCGTCCCAAGATTTTCCTGATCGACTTCGGCGAATCAGCGGTCATCTACGAGATCAAATACTATATCACCAATCACGCCTTCTATAACGACGTGAGCGATGCTATCCGCACTAACATCTGGTACGAACTTAAGCGGGAGAAAATCGCGGTGCCGTTTCCCATTCGGACACTGCATCTCGATCGTCACCGCACCAAACCTGTGGCCGAAGGTCACGACGAAGCGCGTGCCATCTTGCGCGGGGAACAGCTATTCCAGTGTCTCTCCGATGAGCAGATCGATGGCCTACTCGCGCACTCACGGCTGAACCACTTCGGCCGCGGCGAGCGTCTTATTGAAGAAGGCGCGGCGGGCGATTCCATGTTCGTGCTCCTGCGCGGAACGGCGAATGTCTCGGTCGCTAACAACGGCACGCCTATTCGCGTCGGGACGCTGAACTCGGGCGATTGTTTTGGAGAAATGTCGTTGCTCACGGGCGAGCGCCGCATGGCGACGGTGCGCGCGGATGGGGATTGCTACGTTCTCGAGATCAGCAAGCCGGTGATGGCGGAAGTGATTCGGCAATCGCCGGAGTGCCTCAATCAACTGAGCGAATTGCTCGCGCGGCGGAAGCTGGAGAACGAAGGCATCATCAAGGACAAGAGCGCGAGCGACGGGGCGACGGCGAAAGAGCGTGAATACAGCGCGAGTTTTCTGCAGCGTTTGCGGTCGTTTTTCGAGCTGTAAGTCACGCTTCCAGCGTGATCGGTCGAGCAGCGTTCTAGGCTGCATGTTCCGCGCGAGCAGGGATGCTCGCGCGACGGAATCAGGCAGGGAAGCCTGAGTTACGTCGCCTGCTGGCCAACTCTGCCTGAACTCCTTAACGGTTTCGGGTGGAGACCGGCGCTTCTGCTTCGGTTTCCTTGCCGCCGCCGAAGAGCATCGAGAAAACGACGAAAGTGCGTGCGCGTTCCGAGTCGGGCGTGACGCCGAAGAGTTCAGAGACATCGAGGCGGCACCAGCGCGCTGGTTTCCAGCCGATGGTGGGGCCGATGATAAAGCGCTGCTCGGGTTCATCGCGAATTCCTTTGTCGCTGAATTCGAGGTATTGCATTTCCACACCGGCCTTAAAGGTTTCGCCCCGGTTCAACGGCGCGACGATGCTTTGGGCAAAGCCCCATTCGCGGCCGCGGTCCCCGCCGGTTTCCTGCTCGAAAAAGAGGTTCATGGCCCACTCGAGGTGTTCACCGAAATCTTGGGAGAGAAGGAGGCGACCCTCGACTGCGTCGGGCAGATCGGGTTGCGATGCTTCCTCGTCTCCCGCGTCTTGCGGATGGGCATGATGAGAATGTCCACCTGAGCTGAGACGCCGCAGCGCAGCGTCTGGCGCCGGCATGTCTTCTTCGTCCGGCTGATTCAATGCTTCATCGCGCAGAATGCGGCCAGTGCCGAATTTGTATTCGGCGAAAAGAGTCGGGTTTAGCGGAATTTTGTTCCAATCAGCCAGGGCGTAGCGCGCTTCCAGGCTCACGCTCCTGCCTTGCGTGATACCGTTGTAATGTTCGAGCTCGACTTCCATTGCGACGCCGAAACGATAAGGCAGGCCGACTTCGATCTCTTGAGTGAATGAATTGGCGGGAATCCCGTGGCGGAATACGTCGCCATCGTAAATGGTCGCGGCCAGGACGCTGCCGGGCGGCAGGACATAGGCGGTGGTGATGGGAGCAAAGCGGGTGCGGGAAAATGCCGGCGGCGCACCATAGGCGCTGGGCAATTCCTCGCCGACTACGGTGACGTGCTCAGCGGCGGCAGCTTGGGCGCGAGCACTTGGGGCGGCTGTGGAACAAAAGCAGGCGAGCGCGAGCAGCACAACGGCACCGCGGGCGAGACGAGGGATTAAGTGCATCGCGCCTGGAATAGAGGAATGGCGCGGCTGTGCCAAGCAAAAAATTACAATTTCGTAATTTTATTTTTGCAAAAGAAAGTGATCGCATTCTGCCGCCGAGGACGGCGGCTACAACCGCGACAGCTATCACAGCCGCAGTTACGCGGACGGGGCTATGACCGCTGCGGTTTTAAATCGCGTGGGCCAAAGTCCGGGAGATGGGAGGGCAGGCGTGCTCGCGAGCCGCAAGTTTGATCAGGTGCTCAACATAACGCCTCGGCCGGAGGCTCGCCCTCCCGTCGCCGCGCGGCACGCACTTGCGTCAGAGTTGAGCTTTCTCTCCGAGCAGCAGCTTGGCCATGGTCGCTTCCAATCTTTGAAAATCGACCGGTTTGGTCAGGTGCGCGTCGAACCCTGCTTCCATCGCGCGCTCGATATCGCTCGACATACCGAAGCCGGTGAGCGCGATCGCGGGCACCTTGTTGTTGCTCCGGACATGGGTGAGCAGATCGTAGCCGGAGCCGTCGGGCAGGCCTAAATCGCACAGCAGAAGGGCGAAGCTCCGCTGCTCCAACATCTCGAGTGCCCCCTTCACCGAGGAAGCGATTTGCACTTCATTACCGCGCATGCGCAGCACCCGAGCGAGTGCGACCGCGGTGTCGACGTGGTCTTCCACCAGCAGAATATCGATTGGCTGCGACAACACTGGGGTCAGGCGCGCCGGAGCGGCCAGGGCGGTGCTCTCGTCCACAAACTCGAGCGTCACGGTAAAGATTGAGCCGCGCCCGATGCCTTCACTCGCCGCGGTGAGCGTTCCGCCCATCAGCTCCATCAAGGCATGGGAGATCGCCATTCCCAGCCCAAGCCCGCCGTAACGGACGGAGCGATTTCGATCTGCCTGCTCGAATGGACGGAACAGTTTCTCCAATGACTCCAGCGCCATGCCGATGCCCGAATCGGTGACGGTGATCACGATGCGTCCGCCATCGCTGGCCGTGCCAATGACGATGCTGCCGCGCGCGTCGGTGAAGTTGATGGCATTGCGCAGGATATTCCAGAGCACCTGTTGCAAGCGGCCCGCATCGGTATTGACAAAGTGACGCTCTGCCTCGAGGTCGAGGGAAAGGTTCAGGCGTTTGGCTTCCGCTTCGCTGTGCGTGATGTCGAGCAGCATTTCGATGAGCTCGTGCACATCGAGCACTTCGGGCGAAATGGAGAGCACGCCGCGGGCGATGCGGGTGAGATCGAGCAGGTCATCGATGATGCGCGCTTCCAGTTCGATATTGCGGCGGAGCATCTGCACGTCACTGCGGAGTTTCGCCGGCACGTCGTCGGTCATCTCCCAGACGTTGAGGGTGGCGAGCACGGGCGTGAGCGGGGTGCGCAGTTCGTGCGAAAGCATGGCGAGGAATTTGTCCTTGGCCTGGTTGGCGGACTCGGCTGCTTCCTTCGCTTGGTTGAGTTCGCGCTGGGCTTGTTTGTGCGGCGAAAAATCGCGAAACACGAGGACAACGCCTTCCAGCTTGCCCTCGGCCGTGCGGATGGGCGCGCCGCTGTCGTCGATGGGAATCTCGCTGCCGTCTTTGCGAATGAGCAGCGTGTGATTAGCCAGGCCGACGATCACGCCGTGCTGGATCACTTTCTCGACCGGATCTTCCACGGGCTGGCGCGTCTGCTCATTAATGATGTGAAATATTTCGCCGACTGGCCGGTGCCGCGCCTCCTGCAAGGGCCAGCCGGTGAGCGACTCGGCCACGCCGTTCATGAAGGTGATGGCGCCTTTCGCGTTGGTCACGATGACGCAATCGCCGATGCTGGCGAGCGTGGTGGCGAGGAGATCGCTTTGTTTTTTCCGTTCAATCACGGCCCGGTCGCGCTCCAGAATGGTGCGGCGGATGCGGCTAAATCCCCAGAACAAGACGAGGAGGTTGAGCAGACCGCTGGTGAGAAAAACGCCGGTGCGAATGCGCGTGGCCTCGTCGCTGCGCTGCACCTCGTTAGCGAGCGCGCGTTCCTGTTCATCCTTGAGCCGACCGATCAGTTGTCGGATGCGGTTCATCGCCTCCTTGCCTGTGCCGGCCAGAATCATGGGCAGCGCCGCTTCGACGCCGCTCTGGCGACGAACACTGATCGTCTGGCGGAGCTCGGCCACCTTTTCATGCACAAGATCGTTGAGCTGCGTCACGTCGGCGGGCGTGATGCCGAGCTCGCTCATCCGGCGCACGTGAGCGGTATCAGCTTCGAGGCGCGTCTCGGCCGAGCTAAATGGTTCGAGGTAACTTTCGTCGCCGGTGATGACGTAACCGCGTTGCCCCGTCTCCGCGTCCTGCAAGGTTAGCAGCAGATCATCGAGCGCGGTGATGCCGGCACGGCGTTGCTGCTCGTTGCGGTGGAGGTGATTGACGCGATTGCCGGCCGAGTATGTGATCACAGTAGAACCGACAACTACCGCGGCGGTGATCGCGTAAACGGTTGCCGTGATGCGCATGGTGCGGAGGCGCGGCATTGTGGGCGCAAATGGAGAGGCTGGCAAGCACGTGAACGAACGCGCACGTGGCGCAAGTAACCCGTCATCCCGTGGAAACTGCCGGCGCAGTCGAGGGGGCCTGCGAAATCAGCTTGAAGGTAGCGCAGCGGGATCCCTCGACTGTCGTTCGGGATGACGACTTGGAATGATCATGCCACTGCGCTTCGGCCGCCCTTTGCAGGCGAAACCCGGATGATATGTTGTTATACAATAGTGATGCACGCAACTGTTTGAACTGCGAGGAGGCCGTCATAGTATCAGCTCTTCACCCGCTGGTCGCCGCTCTCCACTTCCTTCGTTTCCACGCGCACGGCGTGTTCATTTGGCGCGACGCCGCGGCCGGCGCGCTGCGCGTAGACCGGTGTGAACTCAGCGCCGAAGAGCAGGATTTGCGACGAGTAATAAACCCAAAGCAGCAAAGTGATGAGCGAGCTGGCTGCGCCGTAAGCTGAAGCCGCGCTCCCGCTGCCGAGGTAAAGGCCGAGCGCCCATTTGCCGATGGCAAACAAGATCGCGGTCATGACCGCGCCGATCCAGACGTCGCGCCATTGGATTTTGGCATCGGGCAGAAATTTGAAAATGATGGCGAAGAGCAGAATGACGACGACAAGATCGAAAATCCAGTAGACCG